>NC_004460.2:1537358-1844830 GCF_000039765.1 Vibrio vulnificus CMCP6
CTTTAATGAATCATCAAGCGATCGCCAAACCGCTTCCATATCGGTCCAAATCGTATCGCCTCCAGAAGGTGGGCAGTGCTGAGCGTGAAGCAGCGCGCATTTTGAGGGGCGCGCTTTCCAAGTGAGATCGGTGTGCCAGTAGCTCTCCCCAGGTGGCAGTCCTTCTCGAGTTTCAATCACCACCACTTGCGGGGCGTCAGCCAAATGAGGAAAGAAAGGGTGGATCGGTTCCAGCTCACCAAAGCGTTGCCCAAGTGCCAAATGCTGTTCTGCCGTCAGCAACTGATCGCGAAAGAACAGCACTTTGTAATGTAAGAACGCTTGGTACAACGCCTCAAATTGTCGCTCGTTGATGGCACTGAGTTGAACGTCTTCAACTAAGGCGCCAAACGATGTCGCTAAAGGGGTTATTTTCATGGTTTCTCGCTCAATTTTGTTCACTGGCTTTAGGGAGTGAACATCAGACCGTTTTGGGCTCCATTTTCATTCATAGTCCTCATTTTTGGCAGTCAATATCGCGACAAACGTGCGTCAGATCATTGGTTCGGTTTCTAGTACTTTGGTTGAGTATTTGTTCAACTAATATTTGAGGTGAAAGTATCAAGGCGTTCACTTGCAGTATGGCCGGACTGACAGCAACCGAACGAGGCACATTATGAAATCCGATTTTTCGACCTTACTCGATTTTACTCACGTTAATATTTCACCTATTGAGCTTGAAGAGATCGTTTTGCGCGAATTGGCTCAAGCTGGTATCGAGAATGTTGTGTTCATGATTTTGGACCCTTATCAGGTGCCACGGTTGCAGTTTGATTTCGGATTTTCGAGCCAACAGTTGGACATTTATCAGCAAAATCAACATCACGATTCATTCTTACAGTACTACCTGCGTAAGGGATTGATTGGTCAGTATCTTTATATGCAAGAGATGCTGCCAGTCAAACAGATCCGCAACCCGGTTTTTCGCGAAGTACTGATCCCAACCATGAAACTTCATCATTCCTATTGCGGTTTGTTTAGACTGGTTGAGCACCACTACTTGATGTTGAGTTGTCATAGTTTCAGCGCATTGCAGCCTAAGCAGCGTGATCATCTCAAGAGGTTGTGGCAGTTTTTGATCTCATGGGGCAACTGTTGGGTCGCCCAGCAAACCATGGCAAAACGACTTGCTCAGCTCAGCCCTATTCGCTCGATTGTGCATAACGGTGATGTACTGACGGATGCTGAATTGGAAGTGCTGGAACTTCTGGTTCAAGGGATGGATGGCAGCGAAATTGCCCGCTATCGCTCTGTATCGAAAGAGACGGTTCGTACTCAGATTAAACGGATTTTGCACAAGACAGGATGCCGTCATCAAAATCAATTGATCTCGCGCTATTACCGTATCGGATCTTATTCTTTGGTTGTATAGATAGCCTCTTGTTATTAATTCTATTGATGTAAATCAAACCCCGCTCAATTGCTCGTGCTTCGTCACCCACATGGGTGATGAAGCGGCGGAGTTCCCTTTTTAAGCTGCCTATAACCGTTGCGTAACTGCGCAACATTGCGATGTGAGAAGAAAATAAAAAGGAATTCGGAGGGAATCATGAGAGCCAATAAAATCGTCATTGCACTAAGCGTGGCGGGGATGGTCAGTTTGGTTGGATGTGGTAGTGACTCATCGGACAGCAGCACACCTGTGGTGCCTGATAGCTATAGTGTCACTGCCATTGATGGCTATCTTCACAATGCGAAGGTGTGGTTGGACACCACCCCTAATTGGGTTCACGATGATGGTGAGCCCATCGCGTACTCAAATCAGCAGGGCGTCGCGCAATTGGACGTCAGCAACGTTGCTAACTACCAAAGTTTTCCTGTTATCGTGCAAGCGATAGCCGGTGAAACCATCGATACGGAAGGCGGAAATGTAGTGCCCATCACCGCGGGATACACCATGTCTGCCCCCGCAGGTGAAGCGGCCATCACGCCACTTTCTACCCTTGTTCATGTTGATATGGTGAATCGCCTGCAAGGCGAAACTGACCCCATACTCGTCGCCGCTCAGCAGCAACAATCGGTTGAGCGCATTGCCGAGCAGTTAGGTTTAACGGATGAACAAGTTTTGGGTGACTTCCTGGATGAAGAGCATCAACAAGCGGCATTTGCGGCGCGCAGTTTGGTGACAGCAGGCGTCGTGCTAGCGGAAACTCCAGAACAATATCAAACCACGATGGATGACCCAGATGCTAGCCAAAAAATGGCGCACACTGCGGAACAGGTCAATAAGGACATTAAGCAGACCATCGAAAATACGACTGCAGAAGATCTGGCCGATAAGAAGCCTGAGTTTGATTATGATACCGACAACGACGGCAACATGGACAATGATGGCGACGGTGTTCCAGATTCATTGGATGCTTATCCTGACGATGCAACGGAATACCGTAATTTTGATGGTGATGAGCTGGGAGATAACGCCGACCCTGACGATGACAACGATGGGGTGAAGGATGTTGATGACCTATTCCCAAACGACAACACACAAGCGGGTGACCCAGACAAGGATGGCTTTGATAGCTTGGTGGATCAATATCCAACCGATCCGAAATTGGCGGGGGATCATGACCAAGATGGTTATGACAGTGTGGTGGATGAGTTCCCGCAAGATGCCACCAAAGCGGGCGACCACGATAACGATGGCGTAGATAGCCTCGTTGATGCCTATCCCGATAATGCGGACAAATCAACCCAAGACCAAAGCACAGAGCTAAGCTATCGCTGGCCAACGGTGACCCACCTCGGTAAAGAAGCCAGAATTCTTGATGTGACCTATCACACAAGCGTCGAAACCTTTAACAGTGGCTTGGTCACCACGGAAGTTGAACGGACTTTCCGTACCGTAGAGGGGGATCTGCTGGGCGAAGAACACAGTATTGAACAGATGCAAAAAGATGGCAGCTTTAGCCGCATTAGCGAATGGCGTTATGACTTTAATTTAGACGGTGAGATTCTGTTTGTTGGTCAGTCCTTGGATATCGGGAACAAAACCGCGCAGGGTGAGCAGTATTGGAAATACATTGATGAAGCGGATGCCGCTTTGGAAGGGGCTGATAATGGCGGAGGACGCACGTTCGATGGCGTGAATTTTACCAGCCGACAACATCCACAAACGTTACTGGGTATCGACACCATTCAATATGTGACCGTCACTCAGGGAACGGATGGTGAACTGGCTAGTGTGACGACGCAGTTGGATCAATTTGTCGTCAATGGCTTCAAGATCGATGACGCCACCACCCACGTGAAAGATTATGCCTACCGTGGCGTAGAAAAACGTCGCGAACAGATCCCTGTTTGGCTGGAAGAACACCGGGATTGGCAAGCCAATGGATCGACAAACCAATACCGCCTGCTCGTTGCTGACAGCGAAAACACCTATCGCTTAACGGAGCATCAGCCTATTTGGTCGAGCCCAACAGACAGCAGCTACGAAGAGTACGCTGACTATAACTACAACAACCAAAAATGGGAAAATCGCACCGCGTATTGGGTGGAAAGAACCACTGAGTTGTTGGCAGACAGCAGTACGAAAGTATCTGGCTCGCGCTACTTGCTTGCCGATTCGGATGCCATAAAACGCACGTCGTCAGAGAAGCCAGATGGTGAGAAGTTCAGTGAGTTCTCACTTCATGAGCGCACAATATCTGCCACGGAGAAACGCGCTTACGAAACTTGGCATCATATTGCACTGGAAGGGTACGATTTTACCGCGTCCGCGAATGTATTTGGTCATCAATACACGGTGTTCAATTTGTATGACGACATCTGGATGGGTTACAGCTATACCCAGTGGTTTGATCGCAATATCGACTTGATCGCTGAAGTGGATCGCTTGCTAGAGCAAGGCGTGCCGGTTGACCAAATTACGCCAGAGATGATTCCGAATTTGAATCTCTATGCCAAACCTGCGTTTACACCATCATTCCGTTACCACGACAATGGCGATCCGCGCGTGTGGTATTTGGTCACCGATGATCCTTTCTATGACGCATCGGGTTATGTCATGCAAGCGATTACCTTTACTCCAGGTGGATTGGCCAATGCGTTTGATGTGTTCGATGTGGTGAACGGTATTTATTTACTGAAAGGCAAAGTTGAGCAGCCTCAACAGTGGCAGGAGATCATTCCTCGAGCGATCTTTATGCTCAATGCGCAAGCGGACAGCAGCGGCATTTCGTTTATGACCGAGCGAGGCGATGAGTACTTTGCCAGCCGTGAAAAAGCGCAGCAGCGTTTGAAAGTGCTGCAAGCACAGCAATCACTCTGCACATATGGTGACACGGGTTGGGATGAACAAAATAATCGCCCAGCAGGTTCACCGACTGAAGCGGATTTCTATCAAGCGTTAGAGACGTGTTTGTACCTACCGCTGACCCCAGAGCAGTTAGTAACAATGCAATGGCACTACTATGATGCCGAAGACCGCGTGCACGAAAGTTACCTCTTCTATGAAGAGGGGGCAGGGGTGATGCTTGAAAACGGCAATTATCTCAAGGACCTAACGTGGACTATCAATGACAAAGGGATAGTGATTATTCAGTTCCCAATGGCTGACGATGTGGATATGTTTGCTCTCACTGGCGAGCATAAAACTGGTTACTACCTCAAAGGGTACTTCCAATGGAACGAAGTGGTTACCGAAGGAGAAATCGAGAGACTCTCCGAAATCGCCGCTGTCGACTACATGAAATATGCGCCACAGCTCGATCCCGCGGTGAGCTGTGATACGGGCAATACCCCTTGGGATGAACCCAATGACAAACCCGTATACTACGAAAGCTTTGAAGCTTATCAAGCCGCAGTGGCGCAATGTAAAGCCCAAATGGGGGACGGAAGCGTACTGACTGCCGAACTCATGGCTGGCACCGATAGCGGCAAAAGCGCTTATTGGGCGGTGGGCTATTACGAGTACATCGATCAGCAACGTGTGTTTACCGCTGACGAATGGCTTTACTTTAATCCGCAGGGCACTGGGGCGTTTGTCGATGCTGAGGATGGAGAGTTTCCGTTTAACTGGGCGATAGAAAACGGTCAGTTGAGGATTGACGTCACACACGCTGATTACGTCGGTTCTTACGAAATCAGCGAACTGATCAATTCAGACGCCACCGATCTGTCCTTAAAAAGCTTTTGGCACAGTACGGAGTGGAGCGATGTGAACGCGGGAGAAGGCGAAATCCTCGATCAAGTTTATCGTTTTGATGGTTTCCGCTAACCCTTTGTGTTTAGACGAGAATCACTAAGAGTGTCGAATGGGCTGTTTTTTCAGCCCATTTTTTATTGTCTCTCTGGCTCAATACATGCGCCATGAAAACAGGATTTTGGTTGTAATGCCTGCTTTGCTTATAACACCTTCGCATTATCACTTCTTATATTGACATATCTATAATTAACCCAGTGCGGTAGAAAGGAGAAAGCGATGAAGGTTGTTGTTGAGTTCCTCGAGTCAGGACGCTTCAGGGATAACTTTTGGGATGGCGAATTCAGAGTGGAAAAAGGTGAGCACAGAGCAGTAAGCCCTTCGTTAGCAGCTCAACTCATTCACAACCGACAAGCCTCTCTCTATCATTCTGACGATCCCGATCAGACGGCGTTTATCAACCCTGCTGACGGTACGCCAATGAAGTAAACCCAAACCGAATAGGTAAACGACCACCAAGGAACGTTGCTTCCTTTGGTGGCCGTTTTGTGTGTGCTGGTATGCCAGAAAAATGCACTGGACCCGCCGAAAGTGTCTTATCCGTGATGTGCGGAGTTAAATAATCCCAAGTTAGAGGGAGGTGGTGCGTCATTTGACGGCTTTCTATCATCTGTTGGCGCGCAAAAATAGCCGGGAACAGAAAAGGGACCAATGGTCCCTTTGGATAAACGCATCATCGTGAAAGTGATTATTGGTTGGCAACATTCATTGATGACTTATCAATGCGGTAGTCGTAACGCATTTCTAGGCCTTTATCATTGGCATCAAAAACAAAATTGAGTGTTGCTTCCACCGTTAATGCCTCACTGACTTCTTCTGGAATTGGCTCACCGCTGAGCTCAGAAGCCATCGTTGCGAATTCGAGTATGCGTGAGGTGTTCATATAGGCTTGCCATAAACCCCCTGCTTCTAACGGCTGCTTGAGCACGACTTCTGACCCTATCGCGGCCTTATCACCAGCATAGAGCGTGAGGTGTTTGTCGTTCATGCGTGCAAAGAGTGGCGTTTTCATTCCCGTTTGCGCTTCAACCAGTGCACTGAGATCTACGGCTTGACCATTGGGTTCAATGTTCACTTCTGCCAACTGTGGAACAAACATTTTTGCCGTTTGCACCAGCAGCGATGGATCGTCCGCAGAGAGGCTGAATAGGAAATCCAGTTTTTCAAATTCAGGTCCATACTGGCCTTGTAAGTTCATCGTAATATCATTCAGGCTAAACTGAATGCCTTTTACGCCATTTACCATGCCTGCGCCCATGCTCACGGCCGCAGCTGGGTTTTCACCTCGAACCTCTCGTTGGACTTCTGCGAGGAGTTCACAAGAGTAACTTGGTTGCGTCAAATCATTCCAAATATTGCTGATCGCTGGCGCTAATTTGGCGACATCTAAGCCAAAGCTGATACCAAAGATGCTGTCACGGTTAATTTCATCACTAGGAATAAAGCCGCGTACGGTTTTGAGTGCATTGATCAGAACTTGGTTGTTGCTCTCGACGACAATGCTGCCATCCATAACCAGTTGTTTGTCTTTAGATTGGTAACTCGCGACAGACACAATACGAGGCCAATTGTTGGCGATGGCCGTCAGTTCAGTATGACAAGTCGGCTGACGCAGCACGTCAATTTGATCTTCTGGAGAGAGCTGTTGCAGCACATCAATTTGACGAGCCAACTGGTTGCTGCCTTTCAGCGTGATCCCTTTGATCACTTCTTGGTTATCAAGGTAGGCGTAAAATTGGTAATTTTGGCCATATTTAGTTTGAAGCGCGGCTAACTTGCCGCTATCTGCAAACGAGTGTTGAGGTTTTTCTGCCCCAAGTGCCATTTTCAATGTGTTCTCAGCGCCAAACATCGGGACATCGAGCGTGAAGGTGACTACCTTGCCTTCAAGGGCGATCACAAAACCAAGGTTTTGTTCTGCGCTTGGCTCTGTCGCGAGAACATAGCGGCGGTAATCGGCTTGGCCAAGTTTACCGACTTCATGCGTCGCGCCTGTCTCTTTTTCCTTTTTATCGATGGTGGCCCAGAACGCAGTTGGGTTTTCAATCTCGAATTTGTAAACCGGTACCATGCCTAAGGTGTAGAGCAGTGGTTTCACGTTGTCGCCCGTACCGAGGTAGTTCTTGAGGCTTTGTTCATTGTTGGCGCTGTTAAGATAGCCATCAAAGTAGGCGAGAAGAAAGGCTTGCTCTGGGGTGAGCTCTTTCAGATCAAACGCATCGGCGAAGCTTTCATTCTGATAACCCATAGAGGTTAAGTATTCGTAATGATTAATGGCGTTGGTCTGCAAAGAGATCAGCGGGGTATCCGCGGGTACATAAGCCAAGAAGTCATCGCCTGCTTGAGTATTGAGTCCTACTTTATAGAAATACGCGCCACTAACGGCAGCCGCTGCAACTGCAGAAGCGAGGATAATTTTATTCACGACCAACTCCGTTGTCTGTTATTGACTCTCTCATCTCTCGCTCTATGCAAACGAGTGGGAGAGTTTTGAACATTGATAATAAAACAAAACACCATGCTATATATGCAATTGGTTTTGCAGTCTCATCATATATAAGTTGGCTTATTATTCAATGCGTTATTTATTGAGATGAGTGTTGTGTCTCTGCTTTTGGAATCGGTCAGACATTCAGCGATGGCGTCGAGGTGAAGAAGAAGAAGGTGGAGGAAAAGGGGACTAGGGAAAAAGCAGAGCCAGCACGTGGCTGGCTCTGGATATCGATCATTTATCGACCATAGGTTTTGACGATGTACGCTTCAAATTGATCGCACATATCGGCGTCAGAAATGGCGTTCGAAGCCAATAGCTTACTGCCATCGACGATGGTGATGGTTGCGTTAAGGCTAGCAGGTGCGTGAACCTCTCGTTCGGCAAGGGCGGCGATTTTCTGCTGCTCTTTTTCCCACGCTTGCTGTGCAGTTTGGTTACAGGCGTCAGCGAGATATTTCGCATTAAACCCTTCACCCGTCAGGCGCTTAATTGACTCAGAATGAGACACACTGTTGCCTGCATGCCAGTAATGCTCTGCCAACAGAGGGCCAATCTCTGGGTTATCACATAGGTAACCAAACTTCTCGGTGAAGTAGGCACGAGTTTGGTACACCGCCATATGAGCCAGTAAGTAACCTTGGTAGGCGCAAGAGGCTTCATCAGACAGCAGGTGTGGAATGGCCATCAGTGGACGCGGGCTGCACGCCAAACCCAGAATGCGCATTTCGGTATCTCGGGCCAACTGGGTGACACTTTCTGCAGTGAGTTGTTCGTCACTCATTTGATAAAGCGCGCGCTCAAAGTACGGCACAACGAGAATGCTGCGTTCTGCATAAGCCTTAAACGGCTGACGGTTATTGACCATTGCTTGAATGATCGAGTCTGGCACTGGATTGCCAGCGTCATCCAATGCGTAGCGCTTCAACCAATCTGCATCGTCAAGCAGGCTATCGCAGAACATAGATTGTGTTTCAGCGTAAGCCATGGAGGTTGGCGCAAATTCTTGCGAGAAACAAGGCGCGTTGAGCTTCACATTGGCAAAGTGAGCGGCGTGGCCTCCTTCGTGGAACAAGGTATTCATGCCATCGTAGCCACAACCGACTTGGTCTGGTTTGGCATTGGAGGTGAAATTCACTTTGGCGGCGATCCACTCTCCTTGGTCATAGAAAGAAGGGATCGGGCCATGACAGAAGCCGTTCGGGTATTTGCCTTTGCGATCCAACAGATCGAGTGTGAGTTCCGCTCCGGAGTAATCAATATTGAGGCGACCAAACGATTCTACCCAACGACGTAGCGATTTAGAAAACGGCACATAGGGGTCCAAGTCACGCATGACATCGCCAGAGAAAGAGTAAACAAAGTTATGCCCTTTTAAGGCATCGTTGCCTTTCTCTTGCGCCAATGCATCCAGGCTATTTTGATGACTTTGACGAGTGCGCTGTTCGAAATCCTCCAAAATCACAAACAGTTCATCACTGGTCATGTGTTCGGTTTTCACCACGGAATAATCGAAGAAGTTGGCGTAGCCCATGGTGCGGGCAAAGGCGTTACGCTTTTTCACCAGCTCAAGGAAACCGTTTTGCAGTAACCACTGTTCGAGATCCAATAACGCTTGGTGCGCAGATTGGCGGACGGATTCCTGGTTGTTGGCGCGGATTGCCGAGCTCAGGATCGGCAGGCTGCCTTCAACCGTTTCACCCTTCTCGTTCACGTAAGTCAGAACGTGCTTTTGCTTCTTCTCAAAAATCTCCGCTTCAAACTGAATCAGATCATTCTTAAGCGCGCCCGCTTCGGGGGATTCAATGGCGTGCGATTGGAACATGGCTAACCAGCCATTGAGTCCTTGAATCGTCTGCGCTTTCTCGCTTGAGTCTGGGATGGTTTCTGCGGCTTCAAGTTGTTGTCTAATTTCGTTAATTTTTGAAGCTTGAGAAAGGAAATTGGTCCACTCGGTCTGTGCTTTGGTTGAGCCTTGATGATCGTCGCTGATCCCCATGTAGGTTTCCCAGAAGAAATCTTCTTTGGTGCGATGAATCGTCAGATATTGCTGGTTTAGCTTATTAAGATAGGCAGTTGCAGTCATTTTTGTCCTTTAAAATGGTTGCCTGAAGAATGGGCCATTATGTCACGACGCATCGAGAATGACGAATCTCCCTTTCGTACGGTTAACGGCAGTGTCGTAAACGGAAATGTACTTAGCGTTTACAGGGAATATCAAAGATGACGAGCGATGAGACGAACCAAGGTATTGATGGCGGGTTGCCAATCGTGATCACTCGTAAAGTTCGCGACACAAAAACGCACGCAATGTTGATATTGGTTGTGTGTGCCAAATACCGTCCCCGGCAATAGGCTAATTTTTTCTTTGCGACAATCGAGATACAACGCATGGCTATCCACCCCTTCAGGCAGGATTAACCACAGCAAAAACGATCCTTGATTGAGATGCAATTGATAGCGATTTTCCAGCGCGGGAATCTGGTTTAATGCCTTGCTAAGCATGGTGTGGAAGCGCTTACTGTGGCACTGGTATTGTCGACGCATTCTGGCGGTGTGAGCACGGTATTTGCCCGTAGTGAGAAACGACGCGACCGCACTTTGCATCAGGTTCAAACTGCCCATGCTATCGCAGAGCAGCCGCTTTTCCACTTGGTCATGATAACGTCCGGCCAACAGCCAACCGATCCGCAAACGAGAGTCGAGCGTTTTTGAAAGGGAGTTGACGTAGATGACTCGCCCTTTGCTATCAAGAGATTTCAAGCTTGGCAGTGGGGCATCAAAGCTCAATGCACCAAATACGTCGTCTTCAATGATCGGCACATCATGGCTGACTTGCAAAAGGGCCAGACGTTTTTCCAACGTCATGGTGGCGCCAGTGGGGTTGGTAAAATTCGGTGTGACTAAAATCGCTTTGATCGGCCACTCTTCCATCGCTTTGGCGAGCGCGTCGATTTCCATCCCCGTTTTAGGACAACTGGGGATTTCCAACACATTCAACCCTAGGGATTCCAGTAAAAGGAGGTTGCCAAAATAACAAGGGGATTCAACGGCAACAATGTCACCAGTCACTGTTGTGGCTCGCAGGGCCAGGCTGATGGCTTGTTGCGCGCCGTGGGTCGTGATGATCTCGGAGAGCTGGACAGGGACACCAAGATCGGCGGTAATCTTGGCCAGTTGTTTGACTAAAAGGGTATCACCCGGTGGTAACTGGTAGTGGCTAGGAAGCTGACTTTGTCGTCGGCTATGGCGCCCAATTTCCGCATACAAACTTTTGATGGCAGGGGCATCGATGTTGGGGTGTGCAGAACCGGTTGGCAGTTGCTCTTTTTCGTGCGGATAGGTGAGGAATTCTTTACAGACAGAAAGCAGGTCGACCTTGGTGGGTTTAGCATGAGCGTGCTCTGGAGCGATCGCGACGGGTTTCACACGATAGCCTGAGCGTTCAACAGAATAGACCCAACCTTGCGCTTCCAGCTCTTGATAGGCACGAATCACGGTGTTTTTACTGACCGACAACTCCTGCTGGAGACGACGAATCGAAGGCAGTCTTTCATCGTGTTGGAACAAGCCGGATTGGATGGCCGAGCGCACATATTGCTCGACTACTAAGTACTTGTTGTGTGTGATATCACGCTCATCTGTACCCATAAATTCCCTTCAAACTGTCTCTTATTTTCATTTCTGTACCCAATTACAGTAACAGCAAGTCGATAATAATAGCCACAAGGAATTTTCATGCTGCTCCGTTCGATCCCCTTTTTGTTTGTCCTACTTTGGGCTTCAGGTTTTGTTGGGGCCAGATTGGGCCTGCAATACGCAGAACCTGCGACCTTGCTGGCGATCCGTATGTTGGCAAACATCGCGCTGTTTTTGTTGCTGATCGTGTTGCTGCGCCGCCGAGTGCCGACAGGGGCCGCCTTCTGGCACTCATGTGTTGTGGGGCTGGCCATTCATGGGTTTTACCTCGGCGGAACCTATTGGGCCATTTCACTGGGGATGCCGGCCGGATTGAGTTCCTTATTGGTGGGGATTCAACCGATTTTAACCGCGCTGATTTTGGTGGTCACGGTTCAAGAGCGCTTTCGGTTTTCGCAGTGGTTGGGTTTAGCGCTTGGATTGCTGGGTATCAGCTTGGTGCTTTCTGGCAAGATGGATTGGCAAACCGAAGCGCACAAAACGCTTGCGATTACGCTGTGCTTAATGGCGCTGGTGGGTATTACATTGGGCACCTTGTACCAAAAACGTTTCTGCCATGGGGTGGATATGGTGGGTGGCGCTATGGTGCAGTATCTCGCCGCAGCATGCCTGTTCCTGCCTTTTGCGTGGCAGTTTGAAACCATGCAAGTGCAATGGACAACAACCTTTATTCTGACACTGGTTTGGCTAGTGGTCGTGTTGTCGTGTGCGGCCATTCTGCTGTTGCTCTATATGGTGAAAAATGGCGCAGCGTCGAGTGTGGCATCGGTTTTTTATCTTGTTCCTCCTGTCACCGCGTTGCAAGCCTGGCTGATGTTTGGCGAGTCGTTTGATACCAAAGCCATGGTGGGTTTTCTGTTGGCTGCGGTGGCGGTGTATTTGGTGGTAAGAAAGCCGAAATTGGCCGTCGAGCCCGTTAGATCAGAGACATGTCAGATAAAATGATTTGGTTTCTACCGGATCGTTTCGCGACATAGAGTGCGTTATCGGCGAGTTGCATCAATTCTTCAAAGCCTTGATTAGGAGAACTGGGCAGGGCAATACCAATGCTTACTGTGCACTGAATCCGATGCTGGTGATGTTCAATGGTGAGTTGTTCTACCGTCACGCGTAGAGTCTCAGCAAGGGTCATGGCTTCTTCGGCATTGACATGATGCAGCAATATGGCGAACTCTTCGCCGCCAAAGCGTGCGAGGAGATCATCAGAGCGGATCTGTTTTTTTAAGGTCGCTGCGATTTGCATCAGTACCTTGTCACCCGCAGGATGGCCAAATTGGTCGTTGATCTCTTTGAACTTGTCCAAATCGATCATTAACAGTGCGGTATGGTGATCGTAATGCCTTGGTTTGTCATTGATAAAGTAAGTCGCTTCAACAAACGCACGCCGATTGAGCGCGCCAGTGAGTGGGTCAATGTGCGCAAGCTCAATCATCTTGTTGATTTGTTGATGCTTATGTACTTGTGCAGCAACCCAGTTGGCGAGAGTTTCAAGCACTCGAGCATCCAGCTCGCTATAGGCATCAAGCTGTTTATGGGCAATGTTGAGCGTGCCATAGCATTCGCCTTTGTGCTTTAGAGGAGCAATCATAAAGGTGGTGAGGCCAGCGGCGGAGAGCCTTTTGCAATAGCTTGGCACTTCAGAACGATCATGGCTCGACATCACCACTTTTTGTTGTGTAAAAGCTTCGCCAACCAAGGTACCTTCAATTGGAATCAAACATTCTTGCGGTTGAACATCATTACCATCAAATGCATAAAGCCGCATTTCTCGCTCATTTTCGTCGAGGGTAATACTGGCGCGATCGGCCTGAAAGATCTCTCGCACCCAGTACGAGGTGCACAGTAAGACATCTTCCAAAGAGGAAGATTGCGCCAGCTCATCCAGAAAGCCCAATGGCAAGGCAGCGAAGCCATCATTGTGTTCTCTTCGGTGATGAGGTTTGGCATCATTTTCTGGCGGTTTTCTTCCTTTACCTAAATATGATTCCATCGTTAGCCAACTGTAATAATTTATAAAACGAACAAAGTTTAGGATGGGATGAGTTGAATATCTAATCACATTCTTGAGACATCATCGAATTTATTAATAGTTTTCGTTATACGTGATCCGTATGACAATCTGTGCAGATTTTTCATCTAACGCTATACTCTGGCTCTTTTTTGCAAGCGTGCGACCGATGACTAAAAAACCTGATAGACAAACTGCGATGCGCAATATCATTGACGCGGTGAAAAAAGAATTACCATTGTACGAATCAGAGACGTTTGTCTGTGGTCCGAAAGGAGAGTGTGTAGGCTGCCCGAAAAAACTGCTAGAGATGGTGGATGGTGAACTGAGCTATTGGGAACATGCAATGAACCGTGGTGTGATTCCCCATTTTGATGAAATTCGACGTTTTGGTAAGTTATGCAGCAGTGTGCGCAAGGGCTTGGCGAGAAATAACCTGATTTCAAACACCTAACTTTTTGCTCTGTCCACAATTTTGTCCAGTAAAAACGGCGTTTGTGATGATTTGGCCCTAGACGGTCATGTGATCTTTGACTAGTTTTTTAACAGGACCAAACGATTGACGGAGCGATCATGAATGGCTTTCAAAAAAGCGGCTTGGCACTTTGCGGAATACTTGCATTCACCTTTTCCGTCAGTGCAGCAACACCACCAGTCACCTCATTACAGCAACTGACGTTTTTCTCAGAGTCGTATCCGCCAGCCAATTTCCTCGAAGGCACAACACCTCGTGGCTACTCAGTGGATGTGCTGCAGTTAGCCGCGGAGAAAGTGGGCGTTGCGATTGAAAATAAACAGATCATTATTCAACCGTGGCCGCGTTCGTATCGAGCAACCTTAACCCACAATGACGCCGTGCTTTTTTCCACGACTCGTACCGAACATCGGGAACATCTTTTCCAGTGGGCCGGTCCCATTGCCGGCATTAAAGCGGTGGTGATGGCAAGAGTGGACGCGGATATCGAGATTCGAGATCCCATTGATATGGCAAACTATCGAATTGGTGTGATACGCGATGATGTGGGTGAACAGATGCTCTTAGAGCTTGGCGTTCCCCGTGAAGCGATGCAAGAAGCCAACTACGTGACACAATTGGCTGAACAGTTAATGAAAAAGCGCATTGATCTGCTTGCTTACGATGAGAGTGCAGCGCTCTGGTTCACCTCACAAGCGGGGTTAGACCCCAAACTCTTTAAAACCGTTTATATCTTAAAAGAGGGTGAGCTCTATTTTGCCTTCAATAAAAACGTGCCCAAGAAGTTGGTCGAACAACTGCAAAAAGGCATCGATATATTAAAACAGCAAACCAATGAGGAAGGCGTTACGCTGCATCAAGCGATCCTCAATCGTTATCGTTAATGTTTAAAAGAGCGTGATAACATAAAAAGTGCCCAGCGTTGATGCTGGGCGCTTTTTAATAAAGTGAAGGGGAAGTGACTTAATTGCCCCAAATGGCACTGACAAACTCAGGATGATCGATAAACGGGTTGCGGTTACCTTGGAACTCGTACACCGCTTGGTTGCGATCAATCTCTTTTTGGCTAACGGGGTCAGCGTTATGCCAACGTTTCAGCATGTTGAGCATCCAAGGTTCAAAGACCGTGGTGCTGGTGCCATTGAGTACATCGTTAGCGTTCGTGGTGTTGCCTTCCCAATTAGCAATGGCGTTTTCGTAACGGGTGGCCATGTAGAAGTAAGCAC
The DNA here is from genome assembly GCF_000039765.1 of Vibrio vulnificus CMCP6. Taxonomy (NCBI): domain Bacteria; kingdom Pseudomonadati; phylum Pseudomonadota; class Gammaproteobacteria; order Vibrionales; family Vibrionaceae; genus Vibrio; species Vibrio vulnificus. Next base: position 1,552,500 of record NC_004460.2, read on the forward strand.
GAGCAAAGTCGCCTTTAAACTCATCTACCGGCTCGAAGACGGTGCCCGCATAGCCTAAGTCAGATTTTGCCGAGCCCAGTTTGGAACCATTGCTGGATACGTATGTTGCGCTGCCAACTTCACCGAATGGCCAGTTGCTGCGTTTTGCATTCACATAGCCGTCCGTCGCAAAAATATGGTGTCCATCAGAATTCATTGGTTCCACTGTGCCACCAAACCAACTTTTCGGGAAAGAGTGTTCGCGGTTGTAACAATCCCCTTCTTTGCTGTATTGACCGCACTGGTTGGTGCCCTTGGTGAAATGTACACTGTCTGCGCCACTGGCTTTTTCCGAATACATATCCAAAATGGAACCATCGTTTTCGTAGTAAAGATCGAGATCGGCCACTTTCGCCAGTTCCCAAATCGCACTGTATCCTTGGCTATTGTGGTTGGTGATGATGTTGTAGAGCGCGGTTTTCAGCGCAAAGCCATTCTTACCTTCGGCCGCTTTGTAGTAGTCGCCTAAGACGGGGGGCTCAGTCGGCGTTGTGGTACCAGAGTCACCGATGGTGAACGACGTGAGTTGCGATTGGGTAAATTCGCCACCAGAAGCCAGTGTGTTGCCATTGGCAACAAGGCTATAAGAGCCATTACCGACCCCACAGCAAATGCCATCACCGTAGCTGTCTAGAATTTCAAAGGTGTATTGGCCATCGCTTAAACACATTTCTTGGTTGTAAGTGGTGGAATTCTCATACCCAGAGCCAGAGAAGAGTGTGGTACCGCTGCTGTTTTTCAGCAACCAACTTGTCTCAGACGCGTATTGGTCTGTTGTCAGTGACAAGGTTGCCGTGGTTGCTGAGCAGCTTTCTGGTTCGGGAGGTGTAGTTGCCGATTCCGTTGGTTGGAAATTGTCGATATACACCACTTCTGAGCCATCAAAACCGGAAACGTCATAAAAGCGTAGGCCTACAGGAATGGATTTTGTGCTGGTGGCGGTGTAGGAAAACGTCAGCTCTTGCCACTGATTAGTGAGCCCGTTATTGGAGTAACCTTGGTAGCCATCGGCAATCAATCGCGCCATGACTTTGCCTTCGGTATGGTACACCGACACCGAGAACTGATAGGTTTTTCCTTGCTCCACATTGACCATCTGCAAGAAGTCAGTGTTGCCTTGTGTGCCGGTATTGACGGCAATGGCGGCGGCAAGCTTGCCTGTTTTCAGTGGGGTTGTGGCGGAAGAAACGGCGATGCCAGAATCAATGGTGCTCCAGCCTTGTGGGCTATTGCCGCTCCATGTTTCAAAATCGCCATTGAGTAGCTGTGCGGAAGCTGGATTGGCGGAGAGCAGAGCCAGTGTACTTAGGGTAATTATTCTATTTAGCATATAACCTTCTGTTTAATGATATAAAAATCAATTAAGGATAAATTTTCATCAAAGATAGAAAGTTAACGAATCTCTCAATTTTTTATTACAATCCTATTGCTTTCATGAATATATTTGAAACTTATCACGGTATGGTGGTGGGTAACGGCAATCCATGCGGGTGTTTTGTGGTGTTTGAGTCGTGTCGATAGAGTGGCGAAAAGAAAAAAGGGATGCTCGTGAGAGCATCCCAAACTAGCAGGGTGGAGACACCCAGCTTTATGTCACTGAGTTGGCGTTACTCAGCACATTTTGACGCCATCACGTTGAGTGGTGTGCCTTGTTCGTCGAACTGTAAGCTCCAAACGTAGCGACCCTCGTCCATGATGGTAACGGCAGTGTCTTTCCCATAACCCCCTTTGATGAGTGGGTTTTCTTGCCCTAGCTTCAAACTGAGACCTTTCGCGGTGAACTGAGGTGTCCAGGTCTTCGCTGCGTACTGCATGCGATAGCTGCCCGGTTTTTCGTTGGTGACCACTTGGTAAATGCCGTCGCCTTTGTATTCAAATTGGCGATGATCTTTATGCTGCCAACTGGAGTCACTGAAATCGCCGACCACGTAAAGCTTCTTGCGCATCGGGCCTTTTTCATCGACGGTCGGGTTATCACATTGCGCCATAAAGCCTTCGCCAATACCGCTGGCGAGCGCCATTTTGGCGATTTGTGGCCCTGCTTTAGCGGGTTGCTCAATGCTGAGGAAGCGTGCTTCTAATGGCGCTAAAGGAATCAAATATTGCCCGTCGATCAGTTTGATCTCTTCGCCATTAATGAGGTCGGTCAAGTGCCCTTCAGAGCCCGCTTTAACCGCATCAAGCTGTAGATATTGCAGGTGCTTGCTGATGTTGGCCACATATAGGATCGCTTCGCTATCGGTGCTCTTATGGTCGATGTAGGTTTTGTTGTCGGCCAGTACATTGACGCGCTTACCCTGTGATAACGCAGGGTGCTGATTTCTCAAATTCATCAACTGCTGAATATAGTGTTTGAGATCTTGCTCATTGGCATTCAATGTAGCAGTCACGCCTTCTACTTTGCCACTTGAGCGCGCCACGTGATCGTCACATAACCCTTTCACAGCGCAATCTTGCTCTACTTTGGCAGCAAAGTTTTCAACTTGATCGCCAATTTCGTCGCCATAGTAAAGTGTAATGGGGCCAGTATAGGCAGCTTGGAAGGCAAACACCGCTTTGTGGCGTAGCCAATATTCTTCGTCTTGTGGCTGTGCGATGTTGCCACGTTGTAGGAGATCACCAAAGCGCACCAAATCATGGTTGCCAATCATCAAATTAGGTTTGGCGTGTTCAGGGTAGAGTGCATGCAAGTTCATGCCTTCTGCTAGCCATTCCCCTGATTTTCCGCCAACACCCGCTTCATTCACACCAAAAGTCTCTACCAAACGGTAGCGGACGGGAAAATCAAACGCGGAGCAAAGGGCCGGATTTTCATTGCTGCCATAGCCTGTTTCAATGATGCGGTTTTCTCCAGCCCAGATTTCCGCCACCATGTATCCAAGCGGATTGACGGTTTCCCCTTTGCTGTTGGTGTACGTCACGGCTTTAGATGCGTTATCTACCGTCTTGCGAATCTCCACCCAAGCCTCTTTTGGTACTTGATAGGCTTGGTCTAAACGCCAACCATCAATCTTCAACTCTTTGATCCAAAATTCGGCCACTTCTTGATAGAAGGCGAGGCTCTCTGGATAGTCGACTGGGTTATTGCTTCCTGCAGGCAGCTTGCCTGTGGGGGAAGCCGCCACATTGCCTTTGTGATGACCAAATACGCCATCAAAGAACACGTACAAGCCACGGGCATGTGCTTCTTCGACTAAACGTTTGGCGTCGTCCATTGTGCCAAAACGCGGATCGACCTCGAAGTAATTGGTGGCAAAGTAGCCAGTGGCATCAAGGCGATCAGCCCAATGGTCTTGCCCTGCTTTAGGTTCGGAATTGAAAATCGGCGTCAGCCAAATGCCGTTCATACCTAAAGACTGAATGTAATCGAGTGAATCAATAATCCCTTGGATATCGCCTTTATGATGGCTGGTGCCATAGCCAGTGCCGTGACCAATTTGATCGTTGCCATTGACGAAACTTTCCACCATGACTTGATAAATGCGTAAATCGTCGGCTTTGTTCATGGAAACGGCATCGCAGCGATAGGCATTGGCGGTAGGAGGTGTATCGACTTTAGAAGAAGCATTACAACCGGCAAGCAAAGCGGCAGTAACGGCCAGTGAGAGTGTAGTCAGTACCTGTTTCACGTTGATTTCCTTATTAGACTTTTCGCTCAATTATTGATGAACAATTCACCAACTGAATCAGCCTTGTAAGACGTGTTAGAGGGAGGAGGAGGGAGGATGAGAGATCGCTATCACGGACAAATGGAGCTTTTGTCCTACAGAGCAGGGTGAGGATCACGAATTGTGCCGTTGGACGAAAAAACGCCACCTTGAGCAAGTGGCGTTTTTGTAATCATTGTCACACTAACGGTGGTGCTGAGATCCGTTAACGAGAGCGGTTGTGGTATCGGGCAGCTTCTGCAACTTCGACCGGCACGATGGTTTGGCCAATAGGCGCCAGTGAGATCACCGCCAGTTTGAGATGTTGCAGCGCGAATGGAATACCAATGATGGTGATAAAACACGCCACAGCAGAGAGAATATGACCAATTGCCAGCCACACGCCTGCGACCAAGAACCAAATCACGTTGCCAATGAGCCCTAGTGGTCCTGTACCAATATCGCGTTTGTTGGTCAGTTCGTCGCGATAGACTGCCTCTGAACCAAAAGGAAAGAAGGAGAAATTACCGATGACGAAACACGCTCTTCCCCACGGGATCCCGATGATACTGATAAAGGCCAAAATGCCAAAAAACCACCAAGCAAGCCCCATAAAAACGCCGCCAAACAAAAACCAAATAATATTTCCGAGAGTTCGCATATGTGTTCCTAAACCCAGTGAAATGAAGCGTTGAGTATCCATAGACTAGATTAATCTGAGATGAACGAGAAGCGGGTAAGCCAAATAAAAACGTGATAAAACAAAGGGGCCAATTCAGGCCCCTAGTATGATCTCGGTTAATAATCCGATTTGTACCAATTGTATTTGTACGCCATCGAACCAAATAGCGCATTGGCTTTGGCTTTATCGAGCGCCTCTTGGCTAACTTCTTTTGGTGTTAAGCTCTTGTCTTCAAAGTTGTAGTGATAAGACGACACTTTTTCACCCGGAGAGAACACCACCAAGCTGTCACGCGTTAAATAACCGTAGTTTTTGTCAAACTGCATCATTGCACGTTCATCTTCGCGAGCCAAAGGCTTGGTCAAGTCACGGCCGATCATTGGCGATGTTGCATCAATGCCGATCAGCGACAGCAGCGTCGGAGGCATATCGATGTTGTTCGCTAGGCGATCATCTTTTCGTGGTTCAATGCCTTTGCCCAAAATCACCGCCGGTATATGGAAGCGATCGACAGGCACCAATTGCGAACCAAATACTCGGGCATCATGGTCTGCAATGACGATGAAAATGGTATTTTCCCAGTAATCGGACTGCTTGGCTTTGTCGAAGAAGGTTCCTAGCGCGTAATCAGAGTATTTAACGGTATTGTTGCGCGTGTTGAACTCACTCTCATACGGCTCAATTTTACCCGCTGGATACTCAAATGGGCTGTGATTGCTGGAGGTAAAGACGAGGCTGAAAAACGGTTTTCCCTCTTTGTTAAGACGGGTAAATTCTTCATCTGCTTTGTTGTACAAGTCTTCGTCACTCACACCCCAAGAACCGGTGAACTCCGGATTTTGGTATTGCGGCTCATCGACAATTTGCTCGAAGCCATTGCCAAGGAAAAAGCTCTTCATGTTGTCAAAGTGTGCTTCACCACCGTAAATAAACTGCGTGTGGTAGCCCTGTTTCTTCAGCAAGTCCGCGATGGTAAAGAAACCCGTTTGGCTCTTACTGAGTTTAACGACGGCACGTGATGGCGATGGCGGGAAACCCGTGGTTATCGCTTCAATACCCCGTACGGAACGAGTACCGGTGGCGTACATTTGAGTGAAGTTCCAGCCTTCTTCCAGCAGTTTGTCTAGATTGGGTGTTAGCGGTAAACCGCCTAAGCCACCGACAAAACGAGCGCCTAAACTTTCTTGCAGCAAAATCACCAAGTTTTTTGGTTTGCCTTGATAAGTGGCGTTATTCATGTTGAGGGTTGGCAGCGATCCTTGGACAAAATCGTGCTTGGCCGATGAGGCTTTCACCAGTTCGATGATCTTGTCTTGGCTCATTTGGCCGTAAAACTTGTCTGCGCTGCGCTCTGATTTCATGTTGTTGATGGCAAAGAAGACCGAGTACGAGGAGTTGAGTACCAGATCGTTAACCAGCGGATCACTGGAAAATGCCACCATCGCTGGGTTCAGCGGGCGGTGTCCCAAAGACGAACGCGCACCCAATACGCCCAATAGCACGACCGCAATGGCTAATACAGGGCGCCATTGCCATTTGATTTGACGAACGTTTTCAGTGACTTTGCCACTGAAAATCCAACCTAACCAAAGCGTGGCGATGGACCCGACAAGCCCGATAAAGAGCTCAATCTTATAGCCTTGCCAAAGCATGCTGAACACTTCTTTCGGGTAAATCAGATACTCCACAAAGAGGCGATTTGGGCGAAGATCGTATTCCATGATAAATGGCGGCGTAGCCAGTTCCATATAAACCATGATCCAAAGACCAGCCACAAGCCATACGCGTAACACGGCGCGCCAAATTTTGCCTACCATACCCTCGACAGGCAGGATGGCCGCTAAGAGGCAAGGGAGGATAAATAGCCAACACAAGGTGGCGATGTCCACGCGCAAACCTTGGAACAGCAAATTGCTCCATCCATCAGCGGCGGTAATGCGATCAAATTGCCACAAAGCGAGTAGGAATCGCGAGAGTGTCACAAGACCAAGGGCAATGGCTGCAAAGGCAGCAATCGGCTGTAAGGGACCTAAATTAATCTTACGCATTGATGTTTCCTTATTGCGCGCGGCATTGCTTAAAGAGATCAAGGGTCGCATCGTACTCACTGGTACTCACATCCATCACGCCGAGCAGTGAATGGAAAATGTAATCATGCGAGTAGGTATCGGTTTGCTTGGCTTGCTGCTTAAGGCAGTCAGCATTGATCTGTTTTGCCTGGGCAAAACCCGGTGACATCCAAAGCATCAGCGGTACTTTTGTTTGGTATTCCGGGGCTAAACTGTAAGGCATGCCATGTAGGAACAAACCATTCTCGCCAAGAGATTCCCCGTGGTCAGAAACGTAAATCAGCGCCGTGTTGTAATGCTCCTCAAGTGCCTTGAGCTTATTGATAGTTTGGCTCAATACATAATCGGTATAGAGGATGGTGTTGTCGTAAGTGTTGACGATCTGTTCTACCGAACAGTTTTCGATGTCGGCACGCGGACAATCGGGCATAAAGGCCGCTTTGTCTTTCGGATAACGTTGGAAATACGTTGGACCGTGGCTGCCAATCAAATGTAGAGCCAACACACGGTTCCCCTTTAGATTCTCGACATCCTGTTCGAAGTTTTCCAGTAACGCCATGTCATAGCAGGTGCTGCCATTACAAAGCGCATCCTTACGAGAGCGATCGACGGTAAACAGAGGAATGTTTTTCGCCACATCTTTGTCGCCACCGTCATTTTCTTTCCACAGAAGTGACACACCTGCACGGTTTAAGATGTCCAGTGCATTGTCTTGATTGTCTGCCGTTGGGCGGTCAAAGTTTGAGCGTGTCATGTTAGAGAACATGCATGGTACGGAGACTGCGGTTGCGGTGCCACATGAGCTGACATCTTGAAACGAGATCATGCCTAATTCGTTGGTGTATTGGTTCGTAGGACGGGCATAACCGTTCGCTTGGTAGTTTTGCGAACGTGCCGTTTCACCGACGACAAAGACCAACAAGGTCGGCTTTTGCTCCGCTTGTTGTAGAGCCAGTTCTGACTGTTTGGCATCAAGGCCCAATTGGCGGTAGGGCTGCGGTGTGGAAAAGTAGGTATCGCGAACATACTTTGTGGCACTGTACACATACTGAGTCGGGATGATCATCTTTTTCAGATGGGTATTGTTTCGCCCAATAGATGCGTAATCTTGGTAATAAAGGCCTGCAATCACCGCGATCACGGCCAAAGAAGCGAGCATACTCGCTGCTTTCTTCGCCACCATGTGCAGCGTAGAGCCTGATAGGCTCAAATTCAGTTTGCACACCAACAGCGCAGGTACTACGCCCATCAACAAGGTCCAGATGACAGAATATGCGCTGAGGTATGATCCTGCTTCGCTGCTGTCTGTTTCCATGATGTTGGCAATCATGCCGTAATCAAACAAAGTGCCATAGTTGTAGCCGGCATAGCTTACCATCGCAGAAAGCAGAAGCAGCACTGCAAAGAAAGGCTTACTTAGCCAAGGCCAACTGAATAAGTTGAACAAGAAGTTCAATGCCGCAAGGAAGAAGATAGGGACTGAAATTACAAAACCCACCTTGACAGAGTCAAGGTGGCTAATGATGCTGAACAGTTCTTTGTAAATCGGCAAATTAACGATGGTGGCGAAATAGATCGCCAGCACCAAAGTGAATGTGGTGTATGAGCATTCACGATTAATCAGGGATTTGATTCGATTCATTGTGGTCACAGCAATACACTCGCCCAAACAAACAGCGCCAGTGCTAAGGCGACGAAGACGGCAGCAGAGCCGATGTCTTTCGCTCGGCCGCTGAGTTCATGCCAATCGTCACTAATGCGGTCTACGACGGCTTCTACCGCAGAGTTGATCAGCTCAACAATAACCACCAACAATAAGCTAGAAACCATGAGAATTCGTTCAATGGTCGTCACTGGGAGGAAGAACGCGGTGATGGTTAGCGCGGCGGTCAGAAGAATTTCCTGACGAAAAGCAGCCTCGTTAATCCATGCGGCTTTCAAGCCTTTCATTGAATAGCCCGTTGCGTCGACAATACGACGAATACCTGTTTTTCCTGGTTTCAAAATATAACCCTACTACTTGTTATTAATGGGAAGCTCAAAGCTGGTTGTGGCAAATGAGTAGTTAGCGGTCGCTAAGCTACTTCAACGCTCGTCAAGCAAATGTGAAAAGAAGTGAAAATAGAGGCGTTGGGAAAGATTAAGCTCGTCAACTGCGTGTTTCGGCACCAGTAACGTAAGAATCACAACGTAAAGTTGCCCTTGTTATCACTTCTATCAATGACTGGGTTGAAATGTACAGCGTTTTATTATGGAAATCAGTCACGCACGTGTAATGAATTGTCGCGCTTTGTAAGATTGGTAAGGTGAATGATGCCGAGGGCATCATTCTGTGTTAGAGGGAAAAACGAATGATGAAGCAGGCACCGCCCAGCGGGCTATGGGCAACGTGTGCACTGCCGTTGTGAATCTGGCAAATCTGTTTGACGATCGCCAATCCCAAGCCATAACCGCTGGTGGATTTGTTACGCGATTTGTCGGCGCTGTAAAAGGCATCGAACAGGTAAGGCCAATCTTGTTCGGCGACGCCTTTGCCATCATCGTGTACTTGAAATTCCAACTGCTCGGCAGTGTGTGTCACTTGAATGCGAACTTGTGTTTGGGTGTAGCGCATCGCATTACGCACCAAATTGTCGAGCGCTCTTTTCACAAGGTGAGGATCAACATTGACTTGATCACAACAGCTGTCGATCTGTAAATGGATGGGATGATAGGTTTCGCTCTGCCATTTTCTCACGAGGGTTTCACACCAAGGCTGGAGAGAAATCGCCTGTGTGTGCAACTGAGCTTCGGGCCTTTCCATTTTTGCGTAGTAGAGCATCTCTTCTACCATGGCTTCCATTTCATCAATGTCTTCCACCATGCTGGAAACCGATTTTTGTTGCTTCTCGTTGAGTGGCGAGTCGGCAAGTAAATCGGCTTGCCATTGCAGACGAAAAATGGGTGTGCGTAGCTCATGAGCCACAGCGTTAGTCAAAACCTTGTTGCTGGTGATCAGATTGGCGATCTTATCCGCCATGACGTTGAAGCTTTTGTTCAAGGAGCCGACGGAATACCGGGCGGTGGTACGGGCTCGCGCGGACAAATCACCCGATGCAAAAGCCAATGTTACGCGTTCTAACTCACGAACTCGGCGACTTAGAAACCAAATCAAAATGACGCAATAGATAGCAAAGCCGATAATGAAGAACACCCAAACTAAATTACCGCTAAAATCGATGGCTTGCCTTAACGGTGATTGCAGATCTTCTTCTAAGTGATAGATGGTCGAGTTGGCGGAAAAGCGCATCCAAACATCAAAATCATCATCCAGATAAACCAGCATTGCAGGATCAACAAAAACAGCAGCAATCTCTTTTGGCAGCTGCTTTTGCTCGTAGATGGTTAAAATAGAACGCGTGGCTTCGGCGTAATTTTCCATCGCTTCGGTGAAATAGGCTTGGCCTTTTTCCTGATACAGCGGTGTTAGTAGATCATGAAACGCATTGATCTCGAATTCTGTCAGTACACGATCGTAGTCGGTATTTAACTGATAGACGATAACCTCGTAGCCCCACAATGTGGCAAAAAACAAAAGAATCAGGCCAAAAAAGGCTTCCAGATAAATGCGCTTCATTTTCGGTGTTTATTCATTCCATGTGTCTGGCATAAACATATAGCCCTTGCCTCGAACCGTGAGAATTTTCTTTGGTGGTGTGGTGGTATCGTTGAGTTTTTTCCTCAATGTGACCACACGATTGTCAATGGTGCGATCCACGCCATCGTATTCGATGCCTCGCAAAGCCTTGGTCAAAGATTCGCGCGACAGCACTTGTTCTGCTGACGTGGCCAGCAGCCAGAGCAAATCAAACTCGCCATCGGTTAAATTGATGGTTTGATCGACCAGTTGGCACTCTCGACGAATACGATTGAGTTTCAGCGCACCGTATCGGCAGTTGTTGGCGTCTTGGTTAACGGCCACATCTGGTCGTCTCAGTAGCATCCTCACCCGAGCCAGCAAAACGCGTGGTTTAATGGGTTTATTGACAAAGTCATCCGCGCCAATTTCCAACGCAGCCACGTGATCGAAATCGTCATCGCTGGCGGTTAACATCAGGATTTTTCCATTATAGGCGTCGCGAATTTGCCGACACACGCTCAACCCATCTTGACCAGGTAACATCAGGTCAAGCAGGACGAGTGCTGGCTTTTCGTTGAGGATCATTTCAGGCGCATCCGTGCCATTATCAACGGTGATCACTGAAAATCCTTGTGACATAAAATAGTCACTTAACATCTGTTGGAGCTTGATGTCATCTTCAACAATGATCAACTTCTGGTCTTCTACCATGGTGTCATTCTATGCTTTGTTTTGTTGTTATATTGACTACGTCATCAGAAGTACTGATATGAAACGAGAAGTTATACGACTCACTTCACCTTTTCAAATATAAATGACCACCAAGGAGATTGACAGCAGGAGGTTATCAGAATGGGCACAAAATCAATGTCGTCGTTTTGTATGACTTTGTCATGATCTTGAAGGGGCAACAGACAATGAGGCGCACACCTGAGCGCTTAATACGGCTCAGGTGTGCTGGTCAATTGAAGGGGAACTGGCGGTGAGTTTAGTAAGCTACGCCAATGCGCTGATTGAGGTACTGGTTCGTTTTTAATACATCGAGCAAGGCCGCTGCGTAATCTGCCACGGAAATTTGGCTCTTACCTTCGTCGTCGCTGAGCAGTTGATCGCCTCCGACACGGTAGTGATGGCGTTTTTCTCCCGGAAAAATTTCTGCCGCTGGACTGACAAAGGTCCAATCAACGTCGCTAGAGAGGGAACGAAATTGATCCAGTGCGTCTGATTGTGCCAGCGCTTCTGCTTTATATTCTTCAGGAAACTCTGGCACGGTGACAAGTTTGACATCGGGTGCCACTTCTAGCGAACCCGCTCCGCCAACCCAAAGCAAGCGCTTAACACCGACGTTGGCCAACTGCGTCAGTAACAATTGAGCGGTTTCAGCCACGATGCTGTGATCGTTGTTTGCTCTGCCACCAACGGCGGCAATAACGTAATCGGCATCTTGGAATGTTTGCGCCAGGTTGTGTGGTTGGCGAACGTCAAATGGACGTTTCTCTACATCATCGCGTTCAATGGCATTGGGATTGCGAGCGACAGCAATCACATCATGACCACGTTCGCGTGCTTCGTTGACAAGAGTACTGCCGATCCAACCTGTTGCGCCTAATATTGCTATTTTCATTTCTCTTCTCCGGTTCTATACCCTTCCTACTTGAAGCTGCAGCGGTGTTGGCTGCGCTCGTTCACTGGCACGCCAGCCCGACCCAATCACATAGTCTGTCTATGTTCATGGGGATGAGCTCACTTGCCGCCTACCTGCAACTCCAAGTAGTTTGGGTATGTGAGGTTTCGTTATGGAGAGAGTCTACTCATGAGATATATCGGGATAAATAAACTTAAATGATATAGATTGTTTCAATAAACCGATCTAATAGAGATAGAAATGGACAGACTCGACGCCATCAAGAGCTTTATTGAAGTGGCCAATTGCCGCAGTTTTACCCAAGCAGCGGAAACCTTATCGCTAAGTCGGCTTCAGGTAACTCGGCATGTCCAAGAAGTGGAAAGCTGGCTTCAACAGCGCTTACTGCATCGCACGACTCGAAAAGTCAGCCTGACGCACGCAGGCGAACAAGCCTATATTCGATGCCAGCGCATTTTAGATGAAGCGGCAGCTTTGGAGTTGGACGCGGTTCAAAGCCGAGATTCGCTAACAGGGTCGATTCGCATTTCTGCTCCGATTGGTTTTTCACAGCACTATCTTATTGATGCGGTCAGTGCATTTACCGAGTTGCATCCGCTTGTAATGGTGGACATCTTGGCCTCTGATCGCTTTTCGCAATTGGTTGATGAGCGCGTAGATGTCGCCTTGCGATATACCGATCAACCCGATGAGACGTTAATTGCGAGAAAACTGATGGATATCGATGCGGTCGTGTGTGCGACACAAGGGTATTTGGATGAACATGAGCCCATTGTCGTGCCGGAAGATTTAGCCAACCACAATTGCTTAGTCCATTTGAGTACCCACTTATGGCGATTCGTTGCCGATAATCAAATCTCAGAAGTATCCGTAAAAGGCAATATTCGGGCGAATGATCTCAGTACCTTATTAGGTGCGGCGCTGGCAGGGAAAGGGGTGATCCGTTTGCCATGTGATTTGGCCAATCCGCTTTTGCAACAGGGTAAGCTTGTCGCACTATTGACCCCCTATACTTTGCCTTCGTCTTCCTTGTGGGCTGTTTATCTTTCTCGCAGTTATCAAACCCCGGTGGTGCGTCAGTTTATTGATTTTATCGCGCAGCGATGGGATCAGAATGTGCAATTGTGGCAAAGGCCTGCGTAGTTGCAGGCCTTTGTGATCCGATAAGCATGAGCGGTTATGGCTGCTGCTTGGTCGGTGCTAGAGCGATTTCACGAATACAGACGTTTTGAGGTTGCTGGTAGGCAAACAACACAGCTCTCGCGACATCGTCTGCTGCCAACACGCCACCCATATCCACTTTCCATGCATCGTAACCGTCTTTGATTTGTTGCGATGTGGTGTGTGAAAGCAATTCGGTTTCGACCGCACCCGGTGCGATGGTCGTGACACGTACGTTAGAGGCAGCCACTTCTTCACGCACATTTTCAGAAATGGCATGCACAGCGAATTTGGTGCCACAGTATGCAGCGTGATCTGGGAAGGTTTTCTTACCTGCGATCGAGCTGATGTTAATAATAGTGCCGCTGTTGCGTGCTTTCATTGGCGCTAGCACCGCTTGCATACCGTTTAGCAAACCAAGGACATTAACATCAAACATACGTTGCCATTCATTCGCTTCTTGAGTGTCAATCTGGCCAAGTAACATCACACCCGCGTTGTTGACTAATACGTCCGCCGGGCCATAGATTTTTTCTGCACGAGTAATCGCAGCATCAAAGGTGTTTTTATCGGTCACGTCCACTTGAGCACAAAGTGTGTTTGGCAAATTAAGCGCTTCTAGGCGCTCGACGCGACGTGCCAAGAGCAGCAGTGGATGACCTTCTTCACTGAAACGACGCGCGATGGCTTCACCAATACCAGAGCTTGCACCTGTAATAACGACTAATTTTTTCATTTTGTGATCCTCTTTAAAAGCCGTTTTGGCTTGTTGATGCGTAGTTTATGAAAAGATTTTTTGTTGATATATATCGACCTAGTTGAAACTCTGTTGTTATATGGCAACAATAAAGCATCAAAAGAAAAGAGAAACCGATGATGCAAACACAGATCAACCTCGCCGATATCCGCTCCTTTGTGCTGATCGCACAACTTGGTAATTTCACCAAAGCTGCAGAAGCACTGGGAGTGTCGCGCTCGCATGTGTCTCGCCAAATTAGCCAACTGGAGAAACAAATGGGGGTTACGTTGTTGATCAGAACCACGCGCACGCTCAAATTAACGGATGCGGGAAAAGCACTGTTTGCTCAGTGTGAGACGGCGCTGCATAGCATTGATCAAGCGGTATTGGCCGCGGTGGATGATATTGAAGCCGTTCGGGGTGAGATCCGGATTAACTGTGTGGGCGGTTACTTAGGGGAAGAGGTGATTGCGGAGGTCGTGGGTCAGTTTATGCAGCAATATCCGCAAGTACGAGTGGATTTGGATTTTAGCAGCCATCGTGTTGACCTGATTGAGGATGAATTTGATATCGCGTTTCGCATGGGCAAACTGGAAGATTCTGGTTTTGTCGCTCGCAAGCTGATTGATGTGGAAATGGGCACTTATGCCAGCCCCAGCTACTTAGCGACGCACGGACGACCTGAACATCCGAAAGAACTGGATAAACACGCTTGTTTAACGGGCTCGGTGACGCGTTGGACCTTCCAACATCGGCAAACCAAGCAAACATCAGATTGCCAGGTCCGTGGGAGACTGCGCTGCAAAAATGGCCGAGTGATGCTGAAAGGGGCTTTGGCCGGAAACGGCATCATTCGTGTACCCACGCTTTACTGTATGCCAGAACTAGCACAAGGCTTACTGCAAGAAGTATTTGAGGATTGGCATATTCCAAGTGTGGCGTTCTCTGCGCTGTATCATCGTGATCGTTATCAACCTAAGCGCATTCGAACGTTTATCGAGTTCACCAGCGATTATTTTCGTCAGTTACAAAAGAGCATTAAGTCAGCTTGATGCCAAAGTGTTTAACAATGAAAGCCACGCAGGCAAAGGAACTGATGGAAATCAGTGCGCAAAAAAATAAGGAAATCCAGAAGCTAAATCGTTCCATGAGATACGGAAAAATCAGAAACATGGGAAGCGTAGGGAGCACATACCAAAATGTGTAGTAGGCGTGATTCGTCAGCTTTTCATTACCTTGTCCTTCAAGGTACATCCAAATCAGCGCGAGAATGGTCACGGTGGGGAGAGCGGCGATAAGCGCACCCGCTTTGTCACTGCGTTTGGCGACCTCAGAAATAAACACCACGATCGCGGCCGTGATTAAATATTTGGTGACAATCCAGTACATTGCATTTCCTTTGTTGTTTATTCGGCTCTCCTTGCCGTGTTTTGCATAGTAGAGTGACTGAGCCAAAACTCAATGAAAAAAGGCGCATTTTGCGCCTTTCAACTCGATAGAGTGGCCATTGATTGGCCATTATTCGCTGGTCAAGACAAAACTATTGTTGCTACCAAAACCGTTGGCAACATAGCCATCAGCCTGCGGATCATTACCCCATTGGTTTTGATTGAAGAGATAGCGGAACTCCACTTTTTGTTCTTTCGGCAGGCGCGTCTTGAATTTAAATAAGCCACTTTTTTTCACCAAAGTCATTGGCTCTGGCTTCCAGTTGTTAAACTCCCCAACAACGTGCGCGCTTTCCCAGTTTTCTTGTTGAACCTCAAACGTCACTTCGACTTCGTCTTTGGTTTTGAAAAAGCGTTTTTTTAACATAACAATATCCTTATATATCTCATAACAACCGAATAAGTATTACTCCTGTTTCATAGTGTTTGCAAGTTACCGAAGCTTGTTCGTAAAGATTGTGATAGGCAGAAGGGAACTGATAGGCAGAAAGAGAGTCATAACTGAGTTATTTACTGATAAGCTTTTGTTGTCTGGATTTTTGTTGTTACTCTAACGCTGATGCTGGAACCCAAGGAGAGGCCACTTTTGTATTCGATTTTAAAAATGCCGTTTGTGATTGTGTTGGCTTTGATGCTGACGCTATTGGCATCGAAAGAAATCGTCAAAAATACGGTGTTGCTTTCTTCTGAAACGGTGGAACACGTGCAGGAGTCCAACTGCCCAGACGTTCATCATGAAATTCAGTTGGAAAGTCAGCAACCCTCTCATGGTTGCCATTCGGTTTGCATTGGGAAAATGCCCGCATCAAAAGGCAGTCACGGGGCTTTTCAACAAGACTATTCTTTGGCATTGATGTCGAAAGATCAATCTGCCAAAGCGACTTCGATGCAAGAAGAACGCTTTCGTCCTCCGATTTCTTCCCTTGTTTAATGTTCGGAAATTTATAACCACAATTCGATTATTCAAGGTATTAACATGATCAAAAAATTTGTTTTCATGCTCTCAGCGCTTTTGCTGAGTGTATCGGCTTATGCAGCGAAATTTGAGCAAGGCACTCATTACACCGTATTACCTACCGCCAAATCGCAGAAACCTGTCGTGACAGAATATTTCTCTTTCTACTGCCCACACTGTTATCGTTTTGAGGGGGTGGTGGAAAGCATGAAGAAATCTCTGCCTGAAGAGGCAAGATTTGAGAAAGTGCATGTTTCCTTTATGGGGGGCGAGATGGGGGTTCCTGTCGCCAAAGCGTACGCCACAATGGTGTCGCTGGATGCAGAAAAAACCATGGTTCCGGCGATGTTCACGCAAATCCACGAAAAACGCAAAGCACCACAAACGGAAGCTGAGTTGCGTCAACTCTTCATCGATAATGGTGTTGATGCCAAGAAATACGATGCGGCTTACAACAGCTTTGCTGTTAACTCGATGCAAAAGCGTTTTGATAAGCAGTTTAAGGAAAGCACCTTAACGGGTGTTCCCGGTGTGATCGTAAATAACAAGTACATTGTGAAAGCAGACAAAATCACGACAATTCAAGAATACAATGAATTGGTGAATTATCTGCTGACACTGTAAAGCAGAAAGAACAAAGTACAAGGCGACCACGGGTCGCCTTTTTTGGCGATGGCAATTTTTAAATGAGCAACTATATTCATATCTGTTTTGGCTAGGTCTGAGGAAGACCATAACAATAAGATAGGTATGAATATGAAAAATAAACACAACGTTAAAATTGGCTATGGACCAGATCTACTCCCTTGGGACGAGCTGGTCCCTGATTTTGCACGAGGGCTGATTTCACCACCGGAAGCCGACCCGACAGAAGTTTACCGCAGAGCAAATCAATCCTTTAATTTTGAAGTGAATGAGATTCGCCAAGCAGACTTTGAGATCCCACCAAACGGCCAAACTGATGATCAACAAAACACCGCCTTTGCCGAAGTGCATCACTATGTAAATCGACAAAAAGAACGATTCTTAGGCTATCAAACCGAAGAGAATATCAACTATCGAGAGCGGATTGCCCCGTTTTTAGATGTGAGCATGAACAACGTGGGTGACCCGTTTGTTGATGGCAACTACACCATCAATACTAAATTTGTCGAACGAATGGTACTCGATTATTTCGCTTCACTGTGGAATGCCAAATGGCCTTCTCAAGGCCCGTATTTAAAAGACGATGGCCGTTGGGAGCGAGGTGACCCTGAAAGTTATTGGGGCTACGTGCTGACGATGGGCAGCACAGAGGGCAACTTGTATGCGATGCTCAATGCGCGTGACTATCTCTCTGGCCAAACGTTACTGGATGATGAAATTTGTGGCGAAGATGCACACGGGCGCACGATCACGACAAGTCAACTTTATGCCCACTATCCGCAAGCGCCACAAGAAAATCCCAATGCTTATACGCCAGTGGCATTTTTCTCTGAGGACACCCACTATTCGATTGTCAAAGCGATGTCGGTCGAGAAAATTGAGACCTTTGGTGCCTTGGGCAACCGACTTTATCCTAACGACAACCCGCTTGGAAAAGGCGAAGTGTGGCCTGCGGAAGTGCCTTCTGAAGCGCCAGCAGAAGGTTTGCCTGTTGGCTCAGGCGCGATCGATGTCGATAAGTTGGTGAAGTACGTTGAGTTCTTTGCCGAGAAAGGTTACCCAATTATTGTGGTGCTCAACTACGGTACGACCTTCAAAGGTGCGTACGACAATATCGATCAAGCGACCTTGGCGTTGGAGACAGTGCTGAAAAAACATGGGCTCTATGAGCGCCAAGTTCCGGTCGATCCAAACGATCCTTCAAAAACTGAGACGCGCACGGGCTATTGGATTCACGTGGACGGTGCGCTCGGCGCAAGTTACATGCCGTTTGTCAAAATGGCCGCGAATTTGCGCGAGTATGAAGGCTTCTTTGAAGAGAACCATTGTTACACCGGGCCAGATTTCGACTTCCGCAACCCTATGGTGCATTCCATTGTCACCAGTGGCCATAAGTGGCCAGGTGCACCTTGGCCGACTGGGGTATACATGACCAAGCACCAGTTTATGGTTTCTCCACCGGATAACCCGACTTACATTGGCTCGCCTGACACCACGTTTGCTGGCTCACGCAGTGGCATTTCCCCTTTGATTCTTTGGGACTATTTCGCCAAGCACAGTTACGAAAAGCAGATTGAGTTGGCGATGAAAGGGCAGAAGATGGCGCAATATGCTTATGAAAAGTTGCAAGAAGTGGCGAACTATTGGGAAGACAAAGGAGCTGATATTGGTGTTCCCAAAGGGTTATGGTTGCAACGAACGCCGCTCTCTTTATCGCTTATTTTCTGTCAGCCAAAGGATGACATCATTTTCAAATACTCGTTAGCCAAAGAAGAGATTGACGAGCCAAATCCAGAAACAGGCCGTAAGACACGAAAATACGTCCATATGTTTACCATGTGGGACGTGACTGAGAAACTGATTGATGAGTTGTGCGACGATCTCAAAGCGGATGATGCGTTTAATGTGGCGGACTTTAAACCGTTAACCAATGTTCGTCGTACTCGCGACTTACCACATTCGAGTGCCCATTTGGTCAAGTTACCACTGAAAGGACGTTCGTTTAGATAAATAGAGAATAAGAGACCAATAAGGCCAGCAATGCTGGCCTTAATTCATACAGTATCTTTGAAGGTATTTTACGCCAATTTGAGATCGTACTGATTGCGGTACATCACCATGTCTTCAATGGTGAGCACTGGCATATTGTGTTGCTTGCCGAAGGCAATGATCTCGGGCGTTTTGGCCATGGTCCCATCAGGATTGGTCAACTCACACAAAACACCCGCTGGCTGTAATCCGGCCATTTGCATCAGATCAACCGTGCCTTCGGTATGACCGCGACGAGCCAACACACCCCCTGGACGAGCACGTAACGGGAAGACATGACCCGGGCGCGCTAAGTCGTCTGCTTTTGCTGACGGGTTTGCAGCAGTTTTGATAGTGGTTACTCGGTCTTGCGCAGAAACACCTGTGGTGACACCTTGTTTTGCTTCAATGGAGACGGTAAATGCGGTTTGGTTGGCGCTGTTGTTGTTAACGACCATGGGTGGCAGTTCCAACTTGTTGGCGTGCTCGTCGGTGAGGCACAAACACACAATGCCGCTGCATTCGCGAATCATCAACGCCATTTGTGCGTTGGTAAGATGCTCGACGGAATAGATAATGTCGCCTTCGTTTTCACGATCTTCATCATCGAGCAGTAGTACGCCACGGCCCTCTTTGAGCGCAAGCAAAGCGTTTTCAACGCGAGTAATCGGATCGCCAAATTCGGCAAGTAGAGATGACTGATTCATGGTTAACTCCTAATAATCACCAGAATCAGGGCAGCATGAGGCTGGAAGTGTTTCTTCCAAAACGAAATGCACCAGAGCCAGAGGGCACTGGTGAAGTTTCATTCTCTCTCATCCGGACTATAACCGTCGGCTCTGGCCTCTCACCAGATCTGCTGACCTCGACGAATCGAGCGCTCGCGGGCTCACCTCATTCGGTATACCGCCGGTGGGGAATTTCGCCCCGCCCTGAGAATAAAAAATAATTTAGCCAAACGTCTGTCTCACACAGCACGTCAGCCGAAGTATGTTACTGCGGAAAAAGCATCAGGAAAAGTCACGTGTGTCTGTTTGTTTGATTTATGCACAGCTCTTATTGGCCTTTGGTCGTGATGTAGGCAACTGAAAAGCAAGCTATAGTGAAAGCAAACAGACGGGTTGGATTGATAGAGGTCAGCATGCTAGAGAAAGAAAAAACGGGGCTAATTGTAGTGGATGTGCAAGGGAAGTTGGCGCAGATGGTGGATCAAAGTGAACAGATGATCAATAACATCACTAAGTTGATTGAAGGGGCAAAGCAGTTAGCGCTGCCCATCATTTGGTTGGAGCAAATCCCTGAAAACTTAGGTGCTACGGTTGCGCCTATTGCCAATGCGTTGCAGGAACATAAACCATTGCATAAGTCTACCTTCTCTGGATGTGGCACGAAGGCTATTAGTGATGCGATCCAAGCAAGTAACGTTCAGCAGTGGCTGCTATGCGGCATTGAAGCGCACATTTGTGTTTATCAAACGGCTGTCGATTTGAAACACATGGGCTACCAAGTGGAGGTGGTGACAGATTGTGTCTCATCCCGAGATCCGCAAAACAAAGCCTTAGCATTGAGAAAATTTGAAGCCAATGGCATCGGTTTGTCGGGTTTGGAAATGGCGCTTTTTGAATTAATGCGTGATGGCAGGTGTCCAGAATTTAAGCAGCTACTGCCGCTTTTTAAGTAACATTCTCTATGAGTTGTACCACTCATCAAGACTGTACAAACTCGATATTTTCTGGTGACATAATGGCCTTTCTCTTCTGTTTAGAGTCGTAATTAAATGTCGTTGTCAGAAATCAAATTCATTGCTGCCGATATGGATGGCACCCTACTGGATCCATCAGGAAAATTGGCACCAGAGTTTTTCCACATCTATCAAACGTTAGAAGATAAAGGAATTATCTTTGCGGCTGCCTCTGGTCGGCAGTATTACAGCCTGCGTGAGACGTTTGCACCAATCAACGATCGCATGATGTTTATTGCGGAAAACGGCACATTAGTCATGCACCAAGGAAAAGAGCTCTACAGCTGTGGTTTAGCTAGCGCTGATATAAAAGACATTATTCAGTTGGCTCGCACCATTGATGGTGCCCACATTGTGCTATGTGGTAAAGAATCGGCTTATGTCGAAACAAAGCATCCTGAGGCGATTGAAGAAATCAGTAAGTATTACCATCGCTGCCAATATGTCCCCGATCTGCTGGATGTTGATGAGGCTTTCATCAAAGTGGCGATTTGTCATTTTGAAGGTTCACAAGAAAAATTACACGCATCATTCAGCGAACGTTTTGATGCGACCCATCAGGTGGTGGTGAGTGCCAAGATTTGGTTGGATGTGATGAACGCAGAAGCGTCAAAAGGCGCGGCGATTAGACATTTACAGCAAACGTTGGGTTTTACACGCCAACAAACCATGAGCTTTGGTGATTATTTCAATGACGTAGAAATGCTTAAACAAAGCTACCATTCCTATGCGATGGCCAACGCCCATCCTGAAGTGAAAGCACTCGCTCGTTTTATCGCACCAAGCAATGAAGAGTCTGGTGTTTTGCAGGTTATCCAGCAGCAGGTGTTGTCTGATTAAATACCCAATCAAATGACTCGATATGCGCAATTTTTACGTTTTTTGCACGACAAGTTAACCGGGATCAATATTCCAACCGATTTGGCCTCCACTGCGTAGAAACTCTCCTAAACTGATGTTGGGATGGTAACCGCACAGTTTGGAGGGCGTCATGATCACGGTACATAGGGATTATCGAGTGAGTATTAAACCAGAGCGCTATGCACATGTAGAAATCAACCCAGTAGGAAAGCTTGATGTTGAAATAAAAGGTCAGCGTCAACACTATGTGGCTGATTTTGAACAGTTGGCTTTCTCTAGCGATGAACAAGGGGTGGCATTAGTTTGTCAAAAGGCACACTCTCCTTGGAAAGTGATGCTTGCGACCGCAGACGCGCAAGAGCTAAAAAGTTTGGTTAAAGAAGCACAAGAAGAGTACGAAATCTTAATGCGCGATCTCTAATTTTTATGGTTGCGCCTGCTCATACCTGACTTAAAACGTTTTGACTGAACAAAATCCTTCGTATTGCGCGAAGGATTTTTGCTTTTTGGCTATCCTCAATGGTGTGAGGCTTGCTGATATCGAACCGCGTGAAAATAAAATAAAAGAAGTCGTCTTTTATTTGTGCTATTGATAAACACTCAAATTGTGGTCTTTTTGATCATTGCAAGTGTCATAAAATGGTACTTTTTGATTGATTGTTGCGCTTTTTGAGCCTTGTTGATAATAATAATAGCGGATTCATGAGAGGAGAATGTCGCTAAAGTCGGACCACTTTATCGATCAATTTTCTTGAGCAGGTTTTATGAAAGCGTTAGGATTTGCCGCTTTTAGTAGGAGATGACAATGCCAAGAGTCAGCCAAGCTGTGGCCAAAAAAACACACCAAAATATTATAGATGCATCGTTTAAAATACTCCTGCTAGAAGGCTATGAACACTTAACCTATACGCATATTGCTGAGAAAACAGGGGTGAGTCGTTCTTGTGTGAATGGCCATTTCAAGAAAAAAGAAGAATTATTGGATGAGCTCAAACCGAAAGCGGTCGAACACATCATCCAAGCCCTTGAATTTTCATCCCCTGAAGCGTTTTATCTCTCTTGGGTTAACGCTGTAAATGAAAATCGAATGTTTCGAAACCTCATCCAAAATGGGGGAAAAATCATTTGTAGGGCGGAAGGGCAAATGTCTCTCACCAATCGAATCTCTGGGGACTCTAAAAAAGCGGAAAAAGCGCTTTATATGGCGATCGGTTATGCAGTCGTCCATATTAGCTGCCCTATATGCTGAGCTAATTAAAAAGGTTTTTGGTGGGTTAAAAAACAACCAAAGGTAAACCAGCAATGTCACAAAAAAGTCAGTAAATAACGGATGATGGGTTTTATTTCTTTCCTTTCCGTATTGTCTCGCTATAATGTGCTCGTCTAAGTGAGTTGGTCCTCACAGACAACACTTTCTATGCTTTGGTTGTAAAACTAGCTTACCTTAAATAGCTTTTGGTCGCTTGGTTGTCCTACTTTTACCAAACGACCTTCTTTTTACGTTCATTTTGAACACCATTCAGTTTCTTCATAATTATTCACCCCCCTCTATACCTTGGCAGATAAATGTGAAACACGGCTACTTTAAACCGTGCTTTCCGGAATGCGTAAAAACTTCCTTACTGGTGTAGGTATCGGTAGAAAATTTGGCAATAGCACGGTGATCATGACAATGAATGCAAGTGAGCCAAATAGATCCTCTGGTCGGTGCATACCAATCCACAAGCGGCTATAAGCGACCAAGCTTGCCCAAGCAAGGGTTATGACAAACGCCACATAGCGCTTTTGCATCAGGAAGAGACCACCAAAGAAAGCCACACATAAACTAGCAAATATGGTATGGCCTGAGGGGAAGGAGTAGTCGGTTTCACCTTCCCAATGTTGCAAACGCCATGGGCTGATCGTTTCTTCGAGTGTTTTGACTCGTGCGACTTGTTGATCCGCGTCGAGATTGTAGAACGCTTGTGGGGTATCAACTAAATGTTCTGACGCCATCAGTTCGGTGTAGGGACGGGGTGACTCTGTGAATTGCTTTAATCCCGTTTTTCCCGCGAAACTTAAAACCAGCATAAGTGCTAGTACCGCTAATCGACCTACAACAAAATATCGTCCAGAGTGTTTACGTAAAACCAGCAAGCTTAAAGCGACCAGGGTAATAGCAAAACCTTTACTGCCAGCTGAATCGGTCACTAGGGTAAAAGTGAGACCAAGAAAGTCTGGAACAGGAGACGTCAAATCAATGCCTGAGGCAAACCAAGTAACCAAAGTAAGCAAAGCTGCGAAACACGAAAGAGCGATTAGTGAGTAACGTTTTGGTGTGAATACTGTTTTCATCGAGAAAGCTTGTGAAGAAAAACCGCCATTATAGGTGAGTGTGCCAGATGGAAGTATCAAGCATCTGTCAATTATTTCGAGATTGGTTCTAAGCTCGGTAGCGAGTGTAGGCCTTGGGAAAACACTTACTCCCGAGCAAACGATGACGATGGAGGTCCTTCTCTAGCGGACGTGCATGTGTCCTGCAAAGAAGTGATTGACGGGGCCATGACCTTGACCAACGGATAGCTCATCGGCATGAGCGATTGCCTGTGATATGTATTGTTTAGCTAAGAAGACAGCCTTGTGCAAGCGATGACCTTGAGCCAAGTAGGACGCAATGGCGGAAGATAATGTGCAGCCAGTACCATGAGTGTTACGTGTGGAGTGGCGTTTGCTACGGATGAATTCGCAAAACTGTGGTGTGATTAAAAGATCACTACTGTGGGACTCATTCTGCAAATGCCCGCCTTTTAATAAGATGGCAGGGCAGTTCAGCGCTTTCAAACTTTCGACGCTCGAGATCATCTCATTTTCAGTGTTCGGGATGGGCATTCCGGTGAGCGCCACATATTCTGGGATATTTGGCGTCACGATATCAGCAAGTGGAATCAAGTGCTCCTTCAGTGCTGCAATCGCATCTGGTTGTAATAAAGCGTGGCCGCTGGTGGAAATCATAACGGGATCGAGCACCACTTTCTCAGGCGCGTATTGGCGAATCTTTTCGGCGACTAATCGAATAATATGACGGTCTGCAAGCATACCAATTTTAACCGCTTGAATATTGAGATCGCTGAAAACAGCATCAAGCTGCGCGGCAACACACTCGGTAGGGATCGGAAATACGGCATTCACGCCCATCGTGTTTTGCGCGGTGATGGCTGTGATCACTGAGCTTGCGTAACTGCCCGTCGCTGAAATGGTTTTTATATCGGCTTGTATACCAGCCCCCCCCCCACTGTCAGAACCAGCAATGGTGAGAACGCATGGAATAAGAGATTGAGTAGTTGAAGTAAGTAGCATCTTGTATCCTAGAACAAGACGTACAGGAACTGTCTATACCAACAATATTATCAACTATATTGGTATACCAACGCATAAAGCAGAAAGTTATATGCGCGTAATAGTTCCCTACGTCAGTATTAACTGAATCAGGTTCAACGGGTCTCGCGTGGCGATCTCAGCCGATAAGGCTCCCCGACTATGTTGGCAAAAATGATATCAGTAATTGGACTCGACGCAAGAAAGTATTCAAGGGCACAAAGACACTTTGAGTGTTGTCAACGTGTTGATTGGGATAGACAGCGTCAATGATGAATCTTGAGCAAGAAAAAGGGCTCTAATGAGCCCTTCGCATTTATTCCTGCAGATCCAATTCATTTTGAATCAAAGTAACGCATTGGGAGGCAAACAACATTTTAGGACCAAGGCTAATGTTTTGCGTTCCGAGACGCTTCAGGCTGTTAAAGGTTTTCTTTGGCATCGGAATATGGTCAGTAAGCAAAAAACAAGGATTGGCAGCAAACTTAATGTCGCGAACAAACTCGCCTTTCTTTTCCAACATATATAGCTGATGGTTTTCGGCAAGCTGTTGGACCAATCGTTCAAAGCTAATTGTACGAACGGTGACACCTGGTTCGACATTTCTTAATTCTTCTTTGCCCATACCCGTAGAAGCATCAAGCGCACGAACAACAATGTTCAACAAATTTGCTTCGTGGAAGCCGCCCACGTTTGAAACTTCGTTAGAGTGAATGGTAATCGTACGCGAAAAGTCTTTGGTACTCTCTAAAACCAGATGAACGACAACATCTTGGCGATGTGACTGTGCGACAAACATCGTGTTCATCAGAGTATGTGCAAGAATCTCAGTATGAGCCTCGTTACCGACTCCTTCTAATAACGCTCGACTGTTTGTCGGCGCTGCGCGTGCGCGTAATACAAATGTACGCATGATAGACCTTTGCAGTGAATTCGAATGCACGGAGTATATACCTAACAAATAGTCTGTTGCGAGTCATGCTGTTATCAAAGTGAGTATTCGAAGTAGAGTGAGAGAGAGCAACTGAGAGAAAGCTTACAAAGGAAACGTTGCGAGTGCATATTGCTTGGTTAAACTAGTCTGGCACTAAAAGAAGGAGGGCGGTATTCGTGCGTCAAATAAATCAAGAAGAATATAGAAAGAAAGGGAACATGGTGATAGTGGCGTTTCTACTGGCTTTTGCCTGTTCTGCCATTGCATTTAGTACATTGTTGATTGCCCTATTTGGCAACACAGAGATTGTAGAAGGCGAATCAACGGGAAACTTTGTTTGGAACCTAGTCGGAGTAGTTATTGCTCTTGTCAGTACGCTTTCAATATTGAATCAAATAAAGACGCATCGCTATTTTGATGAGCTTTTGTATGTATGGAAGCTTAAACAGACTCATTTAAAGATCTATCGTAAAGTGAATATCCTTAAACATGCTGCTCATAACGAACACAATGAGAGAGCAATGACCATTCTTAAGTTTTACTATCAAACTCAGCAGCAAGTGTACGAGTTAGACAACAATACACTGACAATAAAGAGTGTATTGAATGAGCTGGAAAGGATTCGTCAGTGGGAACAAAACCACAGAGTGCTCAATGCATCCGATTTCCAAGCTGTTTGGTTGAACGATTTCTGACGAAAACAGATGCTTTTTTTTAACATGGAACCAAGAAAAATAACCCTTTGATTGTTTCTTGCGCGAACGAACGGTTTTGTGACATTTTTTATCGAAAAGCACTTGCCAAAGAAACTTCGTTCCCTATAATGCGCATCCACCGACACGGCAGACAGCGTAAGGCTTCAGCAAGGTCGGGTGAGGCAAAAGCTTCTGAGAAAATAAATTTGAAAAAGTGTTTGACTCTTCAAATTAACTCGCTAGAATGCACCTCCGCTTTGAGAGAAAAGCTTCTCGAAAAGCAAGCTCTTTAACAATATAAACCTATCAATCTGTGTGGGCACTCGTTGATGATAATCCAAAAGATTTATCAATGAACTGAGTGACCAAAACGATACTAAGTATCGGCACAGTCAATTTATTCAGTATTCATTGAGCCGAAGCGAAAGCTTCAAAAAACTTTTAATTGAAGAGTTTGATCATGGCTCAGATTGAACGCTGGCGGCAGGCCTAACACATGCAAGTCGAGCGGCAGCACAGAGAAACTTGTTTCTCGGGTGGCAAGCGGCGGACGGGTGAGTAATGCCTGGGAAATTGCCCTGATGTGGGGGATAACCATTGGAAACGATGGCTAATACCGCATGATGCCTACGGGCCAAAGAGGGGGACCTTCGGGCCTCTCGCGTCAGGATATGCCCAGGTGGGATTAGCTAGTTGGTGAGGTAAGGGCTCACCAAGGCGACGATCCCTAGCTGGTCTGAGAAGATGATCAGCCACACTGGAACTGAGACACGGTCCAGACTTCTACGGGAGGCAGCAGTGGGGAATATTGCACAATGGGCGCAAGCCTGATGCAGCCATGCCGCGTGTGTGAAGAAGGCCTTCGGGTTGTAAAGCACTTTCAGTTGTGAGGAAGGTGGTGTCGTTAATAGCGGCATCATTTGACGTTAGCAACAGAAGAAGCACCGGCTAACTCCGTGCCAGCAGCCGCGGTAATACGGAGGGTGCGAGCGTTAATCGGAATTACTGGGCGTAAAGCGCATGCAGGTGGTTTGTTAAGTCAGATGTGAAAGCCCGGGGCTCAACCTCGGAACTGCATTTGAAACTGGCAGACTAGAGTACTGTAGAGGGGGGTAGAATTTCAGGTGTAGCGGTGAAATGCGTAGAGATCTGAAGGAATACCGGTGGCGAAGGCGGCCCCCTGGACAGATACTGACACTCAGATGCGAAAGCGTGGGGAGCAAACAGGATTAGATACCCTGGTAGTCCACGCTGTAAACGATGTCTACTTGGAGGTTGTGGCCTTGAGCCGTGGCTTTCGGAGCTAACGCGTTAAGTAGACCGCCTGGGGAGTACGGTCGCAAGATTAAAACTCAAATGAATTGACGGGGGCCCGCACAAGCGGTGGAGCATGTGGTTTAATTCGATGCAACGCGAAGAACCTTACCTACTCTTGACATCCAGAGAAGCCAGCGGAGACGCAGGTGTGCCTTCGGGAACTCTGAGACAGGTGCTGCATGGCTGTCGTCAGCTCGTGTTGTGAAATGTTGGGTTAAGTCCCGCAACGAGCGCAACCCTTATCCTTGTTTGCCAGCGAGTAATGTCGGGAACTCCAGGGAGACTGCCGGTGATAAACCGGAGGAAGGTGGGGACGACGTCAAGTCATCATGGCCCTTACGAGTAGGGCTACACACGTGCTACAATGGCGCATACAGAGGGCGGCCAACTTGCGAAAGTGAGCGAATCCCAAAAAGTGCGTCGTAGTCCGGATTGGAGTCTGCAACTCGACTCCATGAAGTCGGAATCGCTAGTAATCGTGGATCAGAATGCCACGGTGAATACGTTCCCGGGCCTTGTACACACCGCCCGTCACACCATGGGAGTGGGCTGCAAAAGAAGTGGGTAGTTTAACCTTCGGGAGGACGCTCACCACTTTGTGGTTCATGACTGGGGTGAAGTCGTAACAAGGTAGCGCTAGGGGAACCTGGCGCTGGATCACCTCCTTATACGATGATTATTGCGATGAGTGTTCACACAGATTGATATGGTTTAGAAAGTTTAGAGTATCTTAGTGTCCCGTTCGTCTAGAGGCCTAGGACACCGCCCTTTCACGGCGGTAACAGGGGTTCGACTCCCCTACGGGATACCATGGGTCGTTAGCTCAGTCGGTAGAGCAGTTGACTTTTAATCAATTGGTCGCAGGTTCGAATCCTGCACGACCCACCATTACTTCAAGAGTTGGGGTTATAGCTCAGCTGGGAGAGCGCCTGCCTTGCACGCAGGAGGTCTGCGGTTCGATCCCGCATAGCTCCACCATTCTTGAATGCAATGGGCGATTAGCTCAGTTGGGAGAGCACCTGCCTTACAAGCAGGGGGTCACTGGTTCGAACCCGGTATCGCCCACCACTCTTTAAATATTTTTAGTGTTTCTTGATGAAAACCACCTTCTTTATGTTTGTGGTTGATTTTTCGACGCTGAGAGTCTTTAAAAAGTGTGTTTCTCGTAGAGAATTGCATTGCTCTTTAACAATTTGGAAAGCTGACAAAACAACAATTTATTGTTGTTTGTAAAGTTCTCAATGTTTGTCTTTAAGACAAACACCAACAAACACATTCAAGTGTTCTTGGGAATGTCACTTATAGTGACTATTCGAAATTGAGTCCGGCAAAATCAACGCTATCTCGCTCATTCAAATAATGAGATAGCAACTTTGGTTGTTTAACAAAGACCCTTTGGGGTTGTATGGTTAAGTGACTAAGCGTACACGGTGGATGCCTTGGCAGTCAGAGGCGATGAAGGACGTAGTAACTTGCGATAAGCGTAGATGAGGCAGTAACAGCCACTTGAGTCTACGATTTCCGAATGGGGAAACCCACTGGCATAAGCCAGTATCATTGAGTGAATACATAGCTCAATGAAGCGAACCGGGAGAACTGAAACATCTAAGTACCCCGAGGAAAAGAAATCAACCGAGATTCCGAAAGTAGCGGCGAGCGAAATTGGATTAGCCCTTAAGCTTTACATGTGTTAGACGAACGGTCTGGAAAGTCCGACGATACAGGGTGATAGTCCCGTAGTTGTAGATGCATGTTCAGTGAAATCGAGTAGGGCGGGACACGTGTTATCCTGTCTGAATATGGGGGGACCATCCTCCAAGGCTAAATACTCCTGACTGACCGATAGTGAACCAGTACCGTGAGGGAAAGGCGAAAAGAACCCCTGTGAGGGGAGTGAAATAGAACCTGAAACCGTGTACGTACAAGCAGTAGGAGCACCTTCGTGGTGTGACTGCGTACCTTTTGTATAATGGGTCAGCGACTTATATTCAGTGGCAAGGTTAACCATCTAGGGGAGCCGTAGGGAAACCGAGTCTTAACTGGGCGCCATAGTCTCTGGATATAGACCCGAAACCGAGTGATCTAGCCATGGGCAGGTTGAAGGTTGAGTAACATCAACTGGAGGACCGAACCGACTAATGTTGAAAAATTAGCGGATGACTTGTGGCTAGGGGTGAAAGGCCAATCAAACTCGGAGATAGCTGGTTCTCCCCGAAAGCTATTTAGGTAGCGCCTCGGACGAATACTACTGGGGGTAGAGCACTGTTAAGGCTAGGGGGTCATCCCGACTTACCAACCCTTTGCAAACTCCGAATACCAGTAAGTACTATCCGGGAGACACACGGCGGGTGCTAACGTCCGTCGTGGAGAGGGAAACAACCCAGACCGCCAGCTAAGGTCCCAAATTACAGCTAAGTGGGAAACGATGTGGGAAGGCTTAGACAGCTAGGATGTTGGCTTAGAAGCAGCCATCATTTAAAGAAAGCGTAATAGCTCACTAGTCGAGTCGGCCTGCGCGGAAGATGTAACGGGGCTAAGTTGTAAACCGAAGCTGCGGCAATATCTTTTAGATATTGGGTAGGGGAGCGTTCTGTAAGCCGTTGAAGGTGTGTTGTAAAGCATGCTGGAGGTATCAGAAGTGCGAATGCTGACATGAGTAACGACAAGGGGGGTGAAAAACCTCCCCGCCGGAAGACCAAGGGTTCCTGTCCAACGTTAATCGGGGCAGGGTAAGTCGACCCCTAAGGCGAGGCCGAAAGGCGTAGTCGATGGGAAACGGGTTAATATTCCCGTACTTCTTACAATTGCGATGGGGGGACGGAGAAGGCTAGGTGGGCCTGGCGACGGTTGTCCAGGTTCAAGTGCGTAGGCTGAGTGTTTAGGTAAATCCGGATACTCTTAAGGCTGAGACACGACGTCGAGCTACTACGGTAGTGAAGTCATTGATGCCATGCTTCCAGGAAAAGCCTCTAAGCTTCAGATTGTAAGGAATCGTACCCCAAACCGACACAGGTGGTCGGGTAGAGAATACCAAGGCGCTTGAGAGAACTCGGGTGAAGGAACTAGGCAAAATGGTACCGTAACTTCGGGAGAAGGTACGCTCTCGACGGTGAAGTCCCTCGCGGATGGAGCTATTGAGAGTCGCAGATACCAGGTGGCTGCAACTGTTTATTAAAAACACAGCACTGTGCAAAATCGTAAGATGACGTATACGGTGTGACGCCTGCCCGGTGCCGGAAGGTTAATTGATGGGGTTAGCGTAAGCGAAGCTCTTGATCGAAGCCCCGGTAAACGGCGGCCGTAACTATAACGGTCCTAAGGTAGCGAAATTCCTTGTCGGGTAAGTTCCGACCTGCACGAATGGCGTAATGATGGCCACGCTGTCTCCACCCGAGACTCAGTGAAATTGAAATCGCTGTGAAGATGCAGTGTACCCGCGGCTAGACGGAAAGACCCCGTGAACCTTTACTACAGCTTGGCACTGAACATTGAACCTACATGTGTAGGATAGGTGGGAGGCTTTGAAGACGTGACGCCAGTTGCGTTGGAGCCGTCCTTGAAATACCACCCTTGTATGTTTGATGTTCTAACGTTGGCCCCTAATCGGGGTTGCGGACAGTGCCTGGTGGGTAGTTTGACTGGGGCGGTCTCCTCCCAAAGAGTAACGGAGGAGCACGAAGGTGGGCTAATCACGGTTGGACATCGTGAGGTTAGTGCAATGGCATAAGCCCGCTTAACTGCGAGAATGACGGTTCGAGCAGGTGCGAAAGCAGGTCATAGTGATCCGGTGGTTCTGAATGGAAGGGCCATCGCTCAACGGATAAAAGGTACTCCGGGGATAACAGGCTGATACCGCCCAAGAGTTCATATCGACGGCGGTGTTTGGCACCTCGATGTCGGCTCATCACATCCTGGGGCTGAAGTCGGTCCCAAGGGTATGGCTGTTCGCCATTTAAAGTGGTACGCGAGCTGGGTTTAGAACGTCGTGAGACAGTTCGGTCCCTATCTGCCGTGGGCGTTGGAAGATTGAAGGGGGCTGCTCCTAGTACGAGAGGACCGGAGTGGACGAACCTCTGGTGTTCGGGTTGTGTCGCCAGACGCATTGCCCGGTAGCTAAGTTCGGAATCGATAACCGCTGAAAGCATCTAAGCGGGAAGCGAGCCCTGAGATGAGTCTTCCCTGATACTTTAAGTATCCTGAAGGGTTGTTCGAGACTAGAACGTTGATAGGCAGGGTGTGTAAGCGCTGTGAGGCGTTGAGCTAACCTGTACTAATTGCCCGTGAGGCTTAACCATACAACACCCAAAGGGTTTTGATGGACTCAAAGCAAGAACGAATTGAATGTGTAGAGAACATAAACAGCTTTCCGAATTTTAAGAATTTGCTTGGCGACCATAGCGTTTTGGACCCACCTGAATCCATTCCGAACTCAGAAGTGAAACGAAATAGCGTCGATGGTAGTGTGGGGTTTCCCCATGTGAGAGTAGAACATCGCCAGGCTTACTTACTGTCTTTAGGTTATTCCTTTTTGTAAAGTGATGTCTGAAGACAAAACTAAAACCTAGCATTATATAAGTAAGACTAAGTTTTAGGACAATTTGTGGAGAGATGGCTGAGTGGTTGAAAGCACCGGTCTTGAAAACCGGCGTACGTTAATAGCGTACCTAGGGTTCAAATCCCTATCTCTCCGCCACTACATAGAAAGCCTGCAAAGTAATTTGCAGGCTTTCGTCATTTCTGACGTTTGGATGTTGGCTTGAAATGACTTTGTGTCTCGTCCTGAAGTAAATGTCACATTGAAGACAGATCATCGCAACTTCACATAATCCCTGAGCCTGCGTTAAGCGTACTTAGCATGATGACACTCTAAGCTCCAAATTTTAGGCTATCGAGATGGGTTAGTGGCGTTATAGGCACTGGCAAACTAGCAGACAAATAAAAAGCCTGAGAGTTATCTCAGGCCTTATCTACAGTCATATATGTAGAGCAACTTAAAATGGTTTAGGTGCAAAGCCAGTCATGACTTCCAAACGCAGTTCTTTACCCATTTTGGTCATTGGATGGACGATCACTAGTCCTTTGACGCTTTTTTTCAGTTTACCGATATCGGCTTGTTCTGCTTTGGTGATCTCACGAGAGAAAGGTAAGTCGAGAATACTCTTGCGCTCTTTGTTACGCTCGTAGCTTTGCTTGTGCTTGAGTTGAGAGAGTTTCTTGCTAACTTGGTCCACTTCATCGGTAAATTTGCTGATCATTTCATGATCGCCACGAGAACGGGCTGCGTCTAGTTTACGCTGGCAAGCATCAAGACGGTTGTGCAGCTGTTGAATATCAGTTTTTAAGCTCATGGGTGTGTTCTCTGTGATAAATGGTCGTGAAGTATATCACATTGATAAAAAGACTCGCTATAAAGAGAGTGCGGTTAACAAGTGCTTAAGCGTAGGTAACGAACATCAGCGAAACTGCGTCCTGAATTGTTTCGGTGTCATCTGTTTCAAGGCTTTAAAGTGACGGTTAAAATTAGAGAGATTCTGAAAACCAGTTTGTTCCGCAATTAATTGGATGGGTAGGTCCGTCCGGGTGAGTTTTTCGCACGCTTTGCCGATTCGATATTGCTTCAAATGCTCCGAGAAACTGCAGCCATAGTGTTTAGCAAAGAGGCGATAGGCAGAGCTTTCACTAAGATGTAAAGCATGGCAAAAATCGTCCATTCGAATGTTTTTGGAGTAATGGCTTTCGATGAATGCTCTGGCGAGTTGCAGCCTTTTATTGGTTGCACCTTGTTCATTCACCGCTTTTAGCTGATAAGGCGTATAAGAGACTCTCTGCGCTGCCTTGTCGTCTGATAGGCACATTAGGATATGAATGATATCAAGAGCTTGGTACTTTCGCTGCTTCTGCTCTAATCCGATTAGGCGTGCTGATAGCTCGTTGACGATGTTTGGAGAGAAGAGTAAGCCGTACTTTGATTCCTCTAAAAGAGCGACAATGCTTTGTGCGTCTGGAATCGTACTCACAATATCCAGTATCCACTGATGACTGAACCATATGATCACGGTGTCTAGGGGTTTGGCTACGTGACTGGTCGACTGGCCTGCAACCATATGAGGCAGTCCTGGCCCATAGAGCAGTAAGGTATTGTGAGATGTGGTTCCTATGGCATCACCCGCAAAATATTTCCCTTCAAAGATGCCATCTGAGTCGAGGTAGAAAACCAGTTCATATTCGGTGTGGTAATGCCATGGGCATGCGAACTCTTCTAAGGGAGCCTCACAGTGATACCTTTTTACTAACCAATTAAAACTCTCTTCAAGCAGTACGTTTTCGACGAAAGGTTTCATGTTGCTAGGCTATTTCGGTCACCTAATTAATGAAAAGTGACGGAATGATATTAGTTAACGATGGAATGGCACCACTTTACGCGGGTTCATGAGAATAAACTAGCCGACATATTCAGCATTTATGAAGTCAGTCGGAAATGAGTATGTTGCAAGATCGTACCGCCATTTTATTTGTGATTACCGCCACCATTATCGGCTTGTGTGGCGCGTTTTTTTATCCACTCACCAGCTTGTTTTTGGTTGAACGGTTGAATGCCACACCGATGATGCTGAGTCTTTATATGGTGGTTGCGGTAATAAGCTCTGTGTCGGTTTCGCAAGTGATCGCAGGCAAATCAGACAGAGGTTGGCAACGTAAGACGATCTTGCTGATTTCGGTCAGTTGTCAGCTTGTGACCGTATTTAGCTTTATTTTTATCCGTGAGTACTGGATTGCGATTGTCGTGGTTTCTTTATTGGGCAGCATCAGTGGTGCGGCATTTGGGCAACTTTTTGCTCTGGGAAGAGAGTATGGCGACAAGTATGTGACTGACAGCGCGAGCTTTGTTTCCACTATGCGAGCGGGAATAGCGATCGCTTGGGTATTTGGTCCTCCGTTGGCTTTTCTGCTCAAAGCGGCTTATGGCTTTGAAGCGTCATTTACTGTCGCAGCCACCATTATTGCTATGTCAATTTTAGTGATATTTCTTGGTATCCCTAATGTCGAACGTAACCTCCGTGTAGAAAAAGAGCCTAGTAGGGCGAATGGGGGCTGGGTATCTTCAGTGAATCCGTTGGTGTCTATTTATTGCCTCATTATCGTGCTCGCGTTTGCTGCAAACAATCTCTACATCGTTTCGATGCCGTTGTACTTGTCTCAAGAATTGAAAGTCGATGCAAACTGGCTTGGCGTGTTGTTTGGAGTGGCTGCGCTGTGCGAGATTCCAGTGATGTTGTGGGCTGGGAAGTTGGCCAGGAGATGGAGTGCATTGACCATAATGAAAGTCGGTATTGCTTCAGGAGTGCTTTTCTACAGCGTGATGTTATTGGCGACCAACTACACGCACCTCATTGTTGCTCAAATACTGAATGGCATTTTTATCGGGACCTGTGCAACGCTGGGGATGGTTGTCATGCAGGATATGATGAAAGACAAGTTAGGTACTGCTTCAACTTTGTTTTCCAACATGTTGCAGCTAAGTATGCTGGTGTCGAGTTTGTCGGTCGGCGTGGTTGGTGAACTATTTAATTACTACAGCAGTTTTTACGTGAGTTTGTTTGGTGTCTCTTTAGCACTGATTTTACTGATCTGCTGCCAAACTAGACTCTCTGCTTCGGCTAAGCTTGTGCCCAACTCAAATTAGCCCTCAGAGAATCAATGGTAATATTGCCGATAAATGGAGTCGGTAATGCCGGAGATTTTCATCTCCATCAGCTCTTTTTGAAAACGAAACGCGAGGCAATCCGAGGCGATCACTGTAGGGAAGTTGATAACGCTTTGTGGCTGACGGCCATCAAAGCTTAGATTAGGTACTTCCGAATAGTGGGAAGAGTATCGGGAAAAACCTAAATAGATGGGTTGGATGCCTCCGCAACAGTCTGGATGTACTTTCACATCTTGAGGTTGTTCTTGTTTTAGATAGTAGAGCAGAGATTCTCGATTATAGATGTAAAAGTCCCCACGCTTTTTACGCAGTAGTTCGAAGGCGTCTGCAATGGTCATTTCCGGTGCGGAGTAGATAGAAACGCCTTTCAGCCCGCTAGCAAAGCCTGGAGACCCCAAAGCTTGTACAACGGTATAGCCATCAAGCTGTGATAATGCCGTTATGTCGGGAAAATCTGCGCGTGACACCCCTATTTCTCCCCCCGGAAAACCATTTTCAATGAAATAGGTATAACGTGCTCGTGTTTCGTTGTAATTGAAAGCGGGATAGAAGTCGATATCGCCGGCCTCTAGTAGTTTAAGAATTCGGTTTTTTGGGCCCCGAATGATCTTGAGCTTACAACCGATGCGTTCTGCGGCTAACGAATAAAAGTCTAAATAAAGGCCACTGTTATCGGGTGACTCTGCAATGAGCGGTAAGCGTTCATTGGTTCTATATCCCATGGTTAGCGTGCAAGACAACGCGACCTGGGAAAACATCCATAAAACTATGGTGCAAACCAGCCAACGATATAAATTATAGAAAACAAAGGAGGAGGGAAATGTGCGTTGGTGTGTCATTGGCATTTTCCAGCAAATCTCACTGACTATGCATAAAGCATAGCGCAAACTTGATGTTTTCTACCACGCAGTTGCCCGTTCTTTTCCTCGTCCGGTATAGTGTGGGAAACGCTTTTCTTAAACGGTGAATGATGCGATTACTGTTGATGCTATTGATACTCAGCACTGGCTCAGTTTGCTTTGCAAACGAGCAAGTTGATTGGGTGAAAGTGGATAAATCAAAACGGCGACTTTACCTCATGTCGGGTGAGGAAGTCATACGTGAATATCGAATCGCATTGGGCAAACAACCAAAAGGGCATAAGGTTCAAGAAGGCGATCAACGTACCCCTGAAGGGATTTACACGTTGGACTATGTGACAGAAGAGTCTGCCTTTTATCGCTCTGTACACATCAGTTACCCGAATCCGATAGACAGCTTACTGGCAAAGGAAAAAGGGCTCTCTCCTGGTGGTGATATCAAGGTGCATGGCCTGCGTGATGGTGAACAGCGAGATCCGCGATTTGTGCAAAGCTTTGATTGGACGAACGGGTGTATTGCACTCACCAACCAAGAGATGGATGAGTTTATCCGTTTAGTTAAGATGGGTACCCCTATTCATATTGAGTGGTAATTTATCTCTTTCTGTTATTCGGGTTACAAATGTTTCTTGTGTGATCTTTTCAATCCATCGACAACAGTTCGTTTTCTTTTTAATTAATGGTTAAGTAATTCTCACTGAGTGAGAATTTACTCGCCCACCGTGTCGCGATATCGGTTGCGTTTTGGCATTATGTTTTTGCTCAATAAATATCCTGCTTATGTCGGGAAATAATAACCAACGGAGAGATTCATCTTCGAACAAGTAAAAGAGTAAAACTTTTGAATTCTGAACGTAAAGCTGCCAGCATTTTAATTCTTGCAACAATCCTTTCTGCCTTTGGGTGGATTTTTTCTAAAGAGACCATACAAGGGCTGCCGCCATTTGGTTTTGTCGGTCTGCGCTTTTTAATCGCCTCACTCTGCTTACTCCCCTTTTGCTACCGTTCTCTGTTTAAAGCCAGTTGGGGGGATGTTCGCTCCGCAGCGTTAGTGGGATTACTCTTAGCCACGGCACTGATGAGTTGGATTCATGCGATTTCCATCAGCGACACCTTGGGGGAAGGGGCATTTATCCTCAGCCTCTCCATGTTGATGGTGCCATTTGTTGCTTGGGTGCTGTTTAAGCAAAGACCCAAACGCATTTTCTGGGTCTCTTTGCCGATTGCCGCGTCGGGGTTGGCTTTCCTCTCTTTGGCGGATGGTTGGCAGAGTTCGGTCAGTCAGTTGTGGTTTCTGTTTAATGCGGTCGTTTTGGCTTTGCACTTCAATATCAATAGCAAATATTCGCAAACACTCCCCATCTTGGTTTTAACCTGTATTCAACTGTTTGTGACGGGGGTGATTGGTTTGTCGGCCAGTTTGCTCTTCGAAAGCGTGCCAACTCATATAGAGCCAACGATCTGGGCTTGGTTTGCGGCGAGTACCATTCTCGCTACCGCATTGCGATACGTGATGCAGACAATGGCTCAAAAGCAGATCAATCCAGGCAATGCGGCGCTTATCATGATCCTCGAACCTGTTTGGACTGTGATACTGAGTGTGTTGTGGTACAGCGAATCTCTTTCGACCAACAAGCTTGTTGGCTGCGGTCTGATCTTATTCTCACTGATTTTGTATCGGACAGACGGTAAGCTAAGCTTGTTAGTGAAGAGTCAAAAATCCGTATAGAGAGAGTGAAAAATCGTCAACTTATCGACTCATATATCGTAAAGAGAAGAGCAGTTAGATGTTTCAACTTAATTATGTCTTATTGGCCAAATAAAATGGAAGTGGTTGGCGTAATCAGCATAAAATTGTGATCTAAGTTGTACTATGTCAGGGAATGAATGATGAAAATAGGGGTAATTGGCGCTGGATCAGTGGGCGTGGGCATTTGTAACTACCTTCTCACGATGGGAAGCGTCAGTGAGTTGGTGCTATTGGACCAGAACTTAGAGCGGGCGGAAGGGGAAGTGTTTGATTTTCGCCATACAGCGGCGCTGACCTTTTCGAAAAACACCCATATTATTCCCACCAAAGATTATCTCGATCTACTCGCGGCCGACATTGTGGTGATCACGGCCGGAGCACAGATCAAACAAGGGCAAACTCGTATTGATATTGCAGAAATCAACGCCAAAATTGGGGTTGATATTGCGCGCCAAGTGGAGCGAGTTGCACCTAACGCCATCTTAATCGTTGTTTCAAACCCATGTGATTTGGTGAGTCATTTTATAGTTAGTAACACGACCTTTAAACCAAGCAAGGTGATCAGTAGTGGTTGTGTGATTGATACTGCACGTCTGATGACCATCGTTGCCAACCGTGTGCAACTTGATCCCAAAAATGTCTTCGGTTATGTATTGGGGGAACATGGTAGTCACTGTTTCACACCGAAAAGTTTGATTTCTATTGCTGGACAACCTGCCGATTATTACTGCGATACCAATCATATCAAGCGTATTGATGCTGATGAGTTACTGGAGTCAGTCAAACAAGCGGGTTATGAGATTTTCAAGCGAAAGCACAACACCACTCATGGCATCTCCGCCAGCGTGTTTCGTATCATCCAAGCCATTATGATCAACGAGAAATCTGTTTTGCCTGTTGGAACCATGTTGTCCGGGCAATATGGGCTCGACAATGTGCTCATGAGCTTACCAACGGTAGTGGGTAAGCAAGGTGCAGAAAAAGTCTTGATGCATCCTTTTAGCGATGAAGAGCTCTCAACGTTGGCGCGGATTGCGGAGAATGTCACCGCCGTTGTAAATGAAGTGGCTCAAGTGACGGGGTTAAAAGCGTAAAGCAACCTATGCAAAATCGCCTGATTTATACAGGCGATTTTTGTTTATAACCCATGAATTAATCTCAAAAAAAGCCCCCTCGAAGACTCTGGCAACCCACCATCGCGTGATGAATAAAACGACAAATCTGTTGACTCGTAACGACAAATTTATTTTTCTTTCAAATCATTAACAATTGCCTAATTATGCGCGTGACCCCCAGCATGGTGCTGGTACTGTTTGGATTGCAAACTATGAAAATGTTCATCAAAGGATTGGTTCTGAGCGCGCTCTCATTTAGCTCTCTTTCTCAGGCAGAGAATGAAGTGCTAAACGTTTATGCTTGGGGAAGTTACTTACCTGAAGCGTCATTAAAGGCTTTCGAAAAACAAGAAGGTGTCACGATTAATTATTCAACTTTTGAAAATAATGAATCGATGTACACTAAGCTTAAGTTGCTGAAAGGGACGGGTTACGACGTGGTTTTCGCTTCGGCCTATTTCATTGAAAAAATGGGACGTGAAGGGTTACTGACGAAGCTAGATCATAGCAAAATTCCAAACATGCAAGACACCATGGATGGCCTATTAGGCCAAGCCCACGATCCAAACAACGATTACTCGTTGCCTTACATTTGGGGTATTACGGGCATCAGTTACAACGAAAGCATGGTTGATGCCCCAGTTACGCGTTGGGCTGATCTGTGGGATAAGAAATACGCACAACAAGTTATGCTCATTGACGATATCCGTGACGTATTTGGTATGGCACTGAAGCTAAATGGCTACAGCATCAATACGAAAAACGAAGATGAGATCAAAAAAGCCTACGAGTCCTTGGTCGCGCTAAAGAACAATGTCCTGCTTTATAACTCAGACGCACCTCAAGTGCCTTACGTCTCTGGAGAAACGTCGGTTGGTATGCAATGGAATGGCAATGCTTACCAAGGTCAAGTTGAAATGCCAGAGCTTAAGTTTGTCATGCCTGAAGAAGGTGCGGTTATGTGGATGGATAACTTCACGATTCCGTCAGGCAGCAAGCACAAAGAGCTCGCACATAAGTTCATCAACTTTATGTACCAGCCTGAGCATCAAGCAGAAATCGTTAACAGCTTAGGCTATGCGTCGGCTACAAATGCAGGCAGAGCGCTGTTACCTGATGAGCTAAAAAACAACCCAACGATTTTCCCAGCGGATGCCGATGTGAAGAAAGGGGAGTTTATTAATGATGTGGGTCCAGAAGCGCTCGCCATTTATGAGAAATACTGGCAGCGTTTAAGAACACAATAAGCACGTTTTATACCTAAGGAGCGCAATGCGCTCCTTTTTTATTTTTCCCGAAAAATTCCATTTCAATAATCACAATAAATGCATTTAACCA
Source organism: Vibrio vulnificus CMCP6 (assembly GCF_000039765.1). Classification (NCBI taxonomy): domain Bacteria; kingdom Pseudomonadati; phylum Pseudomonadota; class Gammaproteobacteria; order Vibrionales; family Vibrionaceae; genus Vibrio; species Vibrio vulnificus. The sequence continues at coordinate 1,592,847 of NC_004460.2, forward strand.
ATTGATATAAGTGGCTTATTGAAGCTTTTCGTTGGCGATGTAAGTTTTGTCTTAGTGGCTCACAAAAACAGAAATATGAGCTGTGTCTTGATGTTTGTGTACCTCTTTATTGGTACATTGTTCTGATTATTTTGATAAAGTGACACAATGAGTGTTTAGCTCGATTCGTCGTCGCCACAAGTAGCAGACAGCATGCGTTCAATACCGTTCTATTCCGTTTTATTGCCATCCATTCTTATCTTGCCATCCAGTGTGGCAAGTGAGGATCTTCTCAGCTTATTAGATATGCCACTGTCTTCTTTGGCTGAAACAAAAGTGGTATCCGCAACCAAAACATCACAAAGCTTGGCCGATACCCCCGCCTCGGTTTACGTCATCACCGCTAAAGAAATTAACCGCTCAGGTGCTCGCTCGGTGGCCGATGTGCTTGCGTTGGCGCCAGGACTGCATGTGGCTAAATTTTCTAATTATGATTGGGGTATTACCGCACGTGGGAGTAATCAGCCATTAAGCAATACCCTATTGGTGATGGTTGATGGACGCAGTGTGTTTAACCCGATGTTTTCGGGTGTTGACTGGGATCTTATCCCCGTCAGTTTAGCCAATATCGCGCAAATTGAGATCGTCCTTGGTCCAGTAGGTACCATATGGGGTGGCAATGCGGTGACTGGTGTGGTGAACATCATTACCAAAGATCCAGAAGAGGCTGACAAGGCGACACTGACCGCGCAAGTGGGTAACTTCGACTATCAAGAGTATCAAATGCGGCATGCTGCACCGCTTGGTGAATATGCTTATGTCAGTGGTTATCTGGAATTTGTCGAACACAAACCTTGGACCAGCGAAGAAGCACGCGTGCAACCGCACCAAGATTATGCGGTGTACACCGAACGTTTTGGTGCACGCTTGGATTACCAATATTTGGCTAACACGATTAGTGCACAAGTGGGTGGGATTCGCTCAAAAGAAGATTACCAGTGGGGAACGCTTAATCCCTATTTTCTCTTCCCAGACAAAGCCGATATTGATTTCTACGACACCAAAATGACGATGGAAGAGTACTTTGCTGGCGTGCAACATATCTATGACCACCATTCAGGGAATCGCTGGCATAACGAAGCGTGGCTAACATACAGCGCGAACGACAGTACGGATAGAAATGCCCGATTCACTCGTCTCGACCTCGATTCTCATATTGTGGTGCAAGATTGGTTTGGTAGCCAATTGACGATTGGGGGAAATGTCCGCCTCATCGACGAAGAATTTGGTACCTATTCGCCGCAAGAACATTTCTCCATGCCTTACTTGCGTATTGCTCAACAAGCAGATTTTTTCAGCCAAAGCTATGGTGTGTATGTCAATTGGAATCTAGAAGTGACGGAGAAAACCGATCTCATTTTAGGCAGTCGCTGGCAATACAATAACCTTACCAAAGAGGTAGATGCGCAACCGCAGGTACGTGCCAGCTATGAACTTGCTGACAATCAGCGCATATGGGCAGGCTGGGGCAAGGCGATTGTCACGCCATCTCGTCTTGAGTTAACCACTGCGCTGCAAAGTAACAATTACATTGAAGGTATACTATCGGATGGTAAAAATTACTATGACTATTTCTATTCCTTTATTTATCAAGGAAGTGAAGATTTACGTGTAGAAAACGTGGAAACTTACGAACTGGGCTATCGAATTTGGTCCGATGAAGTGTGGCAGTTCAGCGCAGGCACTTATTACAGTAAGCACCACAATATTCGAGCGTATGCGGGTGTTGCTTCGAGTCAAATTGTGTTGCCTGGTAACTCCTCACCTGGCACGGTCGGAACCGTGATCGAGCAGTATGTTTCACAGTTGGTGGATCCCCTTTGGTCAGAAACCGTCGGAGGCGAGTTGGCCTTCAAGTGGGCACCGATTGATGCTGTGCAACTCAACATGAATTACAGCTACAAGCGCATTATTGGTCATTGTGAAGGGGCGATTTGTGGTTCAAACCAAGCCGTGAAACGTGAGTTAGAGAACCAACCTAACCATTTTGTCAACGCTCAGCTCATGTGGGACATCACTCCGCAATGGTGGGCGAGCAGCACACTTCAATACATTTCAGAGTCACAAATGCACTCGGACTATACCTCCGATGAGCGTTACCAATGGCCGGAAGTATTCAGTGTGGGTATTGCATTGAGCTGGCAGCACAGCAAGGCGTATCCGAGGTTGACTGCTGTGGTGGAAAACCTTGGAGCAGACCAAAGTACAGAGTTTCCACAAGCGTTTTCCCCCTATCAAAATGGGGTGCAGTACTGGCTGACGCTAGCTTGGTCTCCTTCCATGGAGCAGGGTAGTGCCCTATGAGGCAGAGTAGGCTAAGCGCGAAATTGCTTTGTCGAGTCGCACTTTTTTGGGGGGTGTATTGTCTTGCCGCCCCCGCTTGGCCTAAATACAGCGATGAAGATTTGAAAGCGGTGTATTTGTATCGTTTTGCCTCGCTGGCCGATTGGCAATCGACGCCTTTAGCGCAGCAGAAGACACGCTATTGTGGTGAATTTAATAGTGTCATCGCCGAACGCTTAAAAGCCATAGTGGAAACTCAGCCTGAGGCGGCCACTTTCTCATACTTAGAGGAGGTGGACCCGCAAGAGTCCTGCCATTTGGTGTTTGTCGAATCCAATCCTCAGACGGCACTGCCGACACTCCAGCTGCGCTACCCTCACGCTCTTCTGGTGGGAAATGGTGAGAAGTTTGTTCGCCTCGGTGGGATGATCGCCTTTATTAAAGTGAATAATCGCATCTTGCCATTAATCTCTCGTAAGCATGTTGAACCAAGCCAGATTCGCTTGAGAGCCCAATTGTTGAGTATTGCTCAGTTGTATGAGGAGCCCACTCAATGATGACCAAACGCTTTGCCCGTTTACCGCTGCGCTACAAGATGACGCTGCCGACATGGTTGCTGTTTACCGTGATATTTATCTGCGTCGGTGGGGCGGCCATCAAAGTGATCTCCTTGTCTCACTACGAAGGCTTGCATGGGCGCATTAAGATCCTTTCACAAGGGGTGGCCAGCACTTTACAAGCGGCGTTGACTTTCGCCGACGCAGCAACGGCAAAAGAGCAGCTGAACATTTTGACCTTTGACCCCGACATCATCGCGGCACAAGTCAAAAGTACCGATTTGCTGACCAAGGCCGCGATCCATCGTCTACCACAAGACTGTTACTGGGATGACCTCAATGTGCTGTGCCGCAACCAAGAGATCATGAGCTTAAGTCAAGAGATCGTCTTGGGCAGTGAAGTGCTGGGTGAATTGGAAGTGTGGGTCTCATTGGAAGCCTACTTTGAACGAAAACGCAGAATGTGGCTCACGCTTGGGGTGATCGCCGTGACCTTATCATTTATGGTGTGGTGGTTTGCTCGTGTGCTGCACAATGTCTTTGTCATGCCACTGACCTCATTGCATCGCTCTATGGAGCAGATGTCGCGTTTTGGCGTGTTGAAAAAAGAGCTGCCGATTTACCACGATGATGAACTGGGCAAGCTAACCCGCTGCTTTAACGAGATGGTGCTCAGTCTGCGAGATCGAGAAAGCGATCTTCAAAACGTGCTCAATGACTTGGAAGCGCGCAACCGCTATATCCAACGAGCGCTGGGTGCCATGCGTCGAGGGGTATTGGTTGTCTCTGAAAACAAAACCATCAGCTATTTCAATCCGGCGGCACAAAAAGAGCTGAAGATTGAAAACGAAGGAGAAAACATCGCGCAGCGACTCGAGGCTTATTATGAGCCTAAAATGGCGGTGGATGCGTTAATGCACTCTATCGTCAATGGTTGCAAAGGCAAAGCGGTGGAACTGCGTGCCCGTGATGGGGAACGAAGATACCGAGTTACCTGTCACCCAATGTCGGAAGGCAAAGAGACACTGGTTCAGTTCGAAGATATCTCAGAAGCTTATTTAGCCGAGCAGCGTCGCAAACTGATTGACTTGATGTTTGAACAAAACCAAGACGCGATTTTGGTGCTCTCACGTACATTCTCGGTTGAAACACAAAACCTCACCAGTCTGCGTTGGTTTGGCGAAGTACACCGGTTAGAAGAGATTCACGACTACGACTCTTTACAGTTTACTCAAGCTGAACTCAAGGCATTGATGAAAAGCGGTGGTTTGATTCGAGCCATGGAAGTGAAGTGTCAAGATGGCAGTCTGTTACCTTGTCAGCTGAAACTCAGGGTACTCAAAAGCACCTCCGGTCGTGTAGAAGCATTCGTGGTGACGCTAAGTGATCTATCGGTGGAAAGAGAGCTTAAGCGTTTAAATTATGTGGCGAATCACGATCCGTTGACGGGTTTAGCCAATCGCTCCCACGCCTTTCAATCTTTGCAAACTGAGCATGATCAAGGCAAAGATCAATATCTGCTCTTTTTGGATTTGGACGGTTTTAAAGCCGTCAATGATCAGTTTGGTCATGCTATTGGGGATGACCTGTTGCGAGTGGTCGCCAAACGGCTAAAGAACAGCGTGTTTAATCGCGACTTGGTGGCTCGTCTCGCGGGCGATGAATTTTTGATTGGTATTCGAGATGCGCATACTTACGTGCCTGTGGTGGAACGCATTTTAGAGCAGCTACAACAGCCAATCAGCATTGATGGATGCTTATGTGATGTCACTGCGAGTATTGGCGTGAGCCATTGGGCAGTCAAAGATGGCGCTTCTCTTGAGGAGCGGATACATCATGCAGACGAAGCGATGTATGTCGCTAAGCGGCTTGGGAAAAACCAATATTGCTGTTTGCAAGACGAACTCACTGTTTAAGCTAACAATTTATGTTGATTTAGATAAATCTACTTTATCAATTCCTTATGTGAAATTTGATCCTGTGGGCAGAGTTTATACAATTTTATAAAAGCGAATTGAATGAATGGTGTTCGGTGGTATTTTGGATATGAATGGAGCAATAGCTCTATTTGTATCCAATCAAATCATAGAAGGACACCAGATGAAAAAGAAAATAATACTGTCCGCACTCTGTACTTTAGCGCTTGTTGGCTGCCAGTCTGAAGAGACAAAAGTGACCAACATCTCTAATGAGAAAGCGGAAGATATCGTCAATACCAAACGTGAGCTTGCCAAGCAACTGGGCGAAAACTACAGCTCGGTTGAATCCACGCTTCGTCAAAACATCAACGCTCAGCAACTCAATGTTCCCATCTCCACTTTGGTTGAGCAGAAACCACAGGCACAAATGAGCCGACGTTTCGTTCAAGCCGATGAACAAATTCGAACATGGAAAGGCGTGAGTGAGTACACCGACGAGCTGCTTGAAGTTCGCCTTGCCAATGAAGCGATGCTCGCGGCTTGGCAGAAAGGGGACGTTTCACCATTGTTTGCTTTTGAACCAAGTGGTGATGATGAGCTTTGGCAGTACATTGAAGCATTTGATATCAACGGCCAGATCCACCAATTGGATGTTTACAACATGCCTGATGTGCCAGTCATTGTTGTCGATAACAACAGTACAAAAGAGCTTAAAGCAGGCCTACAAGCTATGCAGGCGGAGATGAAACGCTTAGGTCAACCTACGCAGATTCAGCCTTATGTGGTGGAAAAAGAACGCGATGCAGCCCCTCGCATGGCACCGCAGTACAACCTTTCTGCAGAAACGACCGCGCCAATCCAAACCACACAGCTGAAGAAAATCCGCTTATCTGATGACCAAGAGCCTTGGATCTCAGGCAAAGCAGAGATCTATGCCATTGTGACGGGGGTGAATCCGAGTCGAGATGAGCCAGCGTTGGATCTTGTGGAGATGCCTTATCTGGATTATGACAACAAAGATTATTACCCCAATCAAATTGTGATCCATTGGTCCCGCTATCGCTGGGGTGCCGCGGATATGGTGTTGATGGAACAAGATGATGGCACGGATTACAAACAGTTAGCTAAGTTACTGGTCCAGGTGGCAGAAGAAGTGTTGAAAGCGATTCCTGATCCAGAAGTGCAGGCGTACGCGATAATCCCGCAGATCACCAATAAAATTATTGATGCGATCCCCGATGGCGTCCTAACCAACGATGATGACTTTGTCGACGTGTACTACACGCTCATGCAAGATACGTCATATGTGGATCACCCAGGTGCTGGGGTCAATGCGGTGGTGACGTTGGAGCCTTTGACGATTAATCCAACACGCCCGTAGTTCTTAAGTAAGAAAATCTCAGGTAAGAAAAAGTAAAAAGGCCGAGTTCAGTTGAACTCGGCCAATTCCAGACGCGCAAGCGAAAGCGTCGTAAATCTGCATCACATTGGATATGCATGCAATTTAAAAGCTTTTTCCTTTAGGTGTAAATACTTTAAGACAAGCTTTCATAATAATTTCATATTTCCTGAACTAAAGTCTTAGTTCTTATGCATAAAAATAGCGCATTAGATGCGCTATTATGAATTTCTATTCTATAACGACGGCCGTACCACTGGCTGAAACCATCAGCATGCCATTGCTCTGTCCCAAGACTTCATAGTCGATATCAACACCGACGATCGCATTGGCACCCAACTCACGAGCTTTTTGTTCCAGCTCTTGAAAAGCAATCGTTCTTGCTCTTTCCAACTCGCGTTCATACGTACCAGAACGTCCACCAACCATGTCTCGAATTCCGGCAAAGAGATCTTTAAACAGGTTCGCACCCAAAATGGCTTCTCCTGCAATAACGCCTTTGTAAGCGATGATTTTTTTGCCTTCGATATGTTGAGTCGTTGTAACGATCATATTTGTCACCCTCTTTTGGTTAAAAATGCAATGTAAAGTATTCACTGAGGGAATGGTTTTAATCTAACTTGCGTCTTGACGCATGGCAAGCCGGAATTTTTCTCATTTTGGTATGAAGTCATTCCTGATCCAATTGCGCAGCGTTAAAACACTTTCGTTTTTGAGTTTGCTAGGATGGCACACCCAATAGAAAGCGAGATCAGGATTCACCACACTCGGGCCTACTTGCGTGAGCAGCCCGGCATCAATGTCATCTTTGACGAACAGTTTATGGGTCACTAGCACGCCCAATCGTCTTATGGTTGCTTGAACCGCCTGAACCGAAACTAAAAACTGCAAATGCTTATCGGTTTTAGGTAGTGGGAACTGCTGTGCTTGGCACCAAATATCCCAATCGTTTTTTCTCCGCTCATTCGTTACGGTGATGATGCGCGATTGGGCCAGCAGCTCGGGCACAGAAGGCTGATGAGCAAGTAACTCAGGGCTACAAACCAGAATCAGTTCATCGTCACTGAGTTTTTCACAGTAGTAATCTTGCCATTCATCAGGGCTACCATGGACCAGTGCTACGTCGACCCCTTGTTGCTCAAGATGAAAAATGCCCGTCAAATTGGAGAGCCGAACATCCAAGTTGGGCGCAAATTGTTGTAAGTCATCCAAACGTGGGATCCACCAGTGCAGAGCGAGGGAGTTCACCATGTTGAGAGTTATTCGTCCTATGTCATTGGACTGCGCCAACTCTTCGGTTGCTTTAACGATCTGCTCTAGTGCTGGCGCGACTTGTTTGTAATATTTCTTACCATGATTGTTTAACTGAACGTGCCGCCCCACTCTTTCAAACAGTGGCCGATTGACTTGAGTTTCTAGTGATTTTACCGCTTGGCTGATTGCAGAATGGCTAACATGAAGCAGATTGGCCGCTTCGGTCATACTGCCCGTTTCCGCCACCGCGACAAAAGCATAGAGAGATTTGAGTGGCACTTGTTTTCTCATGTTAGTTTTCCTTACAGATATGGTCAGTATTACTCGCTATTTTCACCCCGCATATCCGCCTAAAATGAGCGGGTAATGAGGAGTAGTGAAATGCACACATTAGACAAATCTATCTTATATATGCTCCTGTCGACATTGAGTTTATCGGTGACAGGTCTGATTTCCAAATATTTAGTCGATATTGTTCCCATCGAATGGTTTAGCTTTCTGCGCTTTGCTTTGCCAGCCGCTTTACTATTGGCTCTGTTAAGAATAACTAAAATAAAAATGCCAAATAAGGCGGAAATGAAACCCTTGCTCGGCCGCGCACTGTGTATTGCCCTCTGCCAACTCTTTTTCCTTTGGTCGCTTCAACATCTCAGTTTGGTGGAAAGCGTGGTGCTCTTTGCCACAGGCCCATTGTTTATGCCGTTGCTTGAGCGTCTCTTTTTCAAAACTAGTGTGTCGAAACTGACAATAGCGGCGTTGGTGGCGACGTTTGTCGGCGTAATACTATTGGCAGGGAAAGAAGGGGAGTTCTCATTAAGGCTCGAATTGCTGGCAGGTTTGGCTGGGGGAGTGTTCAACTCGGGCTCTCAACTGACGCTCTATCGAGCCAGTAAGAGCTCGCTGTCACCCAAGGAGATTAACTTCTGGACATTCAGTTTTGCCGCCTTGTTGCTCCTGCCTGTTTTGGCGTTTGTCGATATCGCAGCGCCAGAGGCAACATCAACGCTGCAAACTTGGCTCAGTGCGCCCGTGGCTATCGCCTTGCTGACGATTTCTTGTTTGATCATCAATACCCAAGTGAACAGAGCTAAAGCGTACCGGTTAGCGAGCAGCGGCTCTCAGTTAGCACCATTGATTTTTACCAACTTACTGTTTACCTCGGCTTGGCAATGGCTGTTTTTTGATGAGTCGTTTTCTCTTTGGCAAATCACCGGTTTGGGATTGATCATTTTCGCCACCATGCTCAACGTACTGTGGCCGATGATCATGTCGCGTCCTCCGTTTCTAAAACAGAGGCAGGCGTAATATCAGAACTGGTTGCGCATGTAGTTTTTCACCCGCTCAATGTGCGATTCTCGGTCTATCTCAGACAACTGGCTGCGGTTAACAAATGCGCTGGCGTATTTCTGGTCCACTTTTTGGATCAGGAACAAGAGATAGATCTTAGGATCAATGTGCCCTGATGTTGCCATATTGGTCATGATCTCCAGCGATTCTGCTAATGTCTTGCCTTTCTTGTAAGGGCGATCCGCTGAGGTGAGCGCTTCAAAGACATCCGCAATGGCCATAATACGTGCGGGTACGGAGAGCTCTTCCTCATGAAGACCGAGTGGGTAGCCTTTACCATCCATTCGCTCATGGTGCCCCCCGGCGATTTCAGGGATGTTTTTTAAATGCTCAGGGTAAGGTAGGCGATTAAGCATAATCTGCGTCTGGATGATGTGATCATTAATGATAAAGCGCTCTTCATCCGTAAGCGTGCCGTAGCGCACCGTCAGGTTATGCAGCTCGCCACGATCGTACTTGTACTCTCCCGGCTTGAGTACATACGCTTGCTGCCAGTGTTGGCTTGGGTGGAATCCTGCTTCCCATGGCACTTTGTGCACATCTTTATCTGCCAGCAATGGCTCCATCACGGGTAATTCAGGTTTGTTGCGGTGCCGTTGCTGTTCAATCCAAGAAACGCCCAGTTGATCATCAAGCGTTCGCTTCCACTGGCGCTGGGCAATCGCGTTGAGTTTTTCAATATCGGCTTCGGCCATTGACTCCCCCCCCGCATTACAACGGGCCACAAAAGCAAATTCGTCATCCAACTGACGATGGAGCATCGTGAGGTGTGCTTTTGCCGCATCGGGATCTTCCCCTTGGCTGCGTGCACGCCAATAGTCCACTTCCCCTTGCAGTTTGAGTAATTCAAAACGCATACGAACTTCATGAATACGATCGTAAATGGTTTCCAGTTTTGTTGCTTTATCCACCACGTATTCTGGTGTGGTGACCTTGCCACAGTCGTGCATCCATGCCGCTAGTCTGATTTCTTCCCATTGTTTGGCATTTACCTTAAAGCTAGGGAAGTATTTGTTGTCTTTCTCCACCACTTCCGTCAGCCAAGTCACTAACTGTGGAACGCGTTGACAATGCCCGCCAGTGTAGGGCGATTTGGTATCGATCGCGGAGGCAATGAGCTCGATGAAGGCGTTGAGCATCTCTTTTTGTTGTTGCATTTGGTCAATATTGTCTTTAGCGATTTCGGCAAAACTGAGCAGCTCACGTAAGAATGCGTGCTTGGCGAGCTGTGTTTCACTGGGTGGGCGCTCGTAGCCTACCGTGACAATGCCAACCAATTGTTTTTCACGATTGAGGAGCGGGAAAAGAAAAATATCCGAGTTAAAAATCGTGTCCTGATGGCGTTTTAACGCATTGGTGGTGCGATCAAGATGGATAGTATCGCCCTCCTTGAGTTGTGCCATCAACCAAGGGGTTTCATTGACGAAATCATTGATGTCGACCTTGAATGGGATGATGGCGTGATTGGCGGCCAAAATCAGCTTTTTCTCTTCTTCCGACTGAATGTAGAGCAAGATGGTTTCAGCTTTGGTCACCAAATACGCTTGGTGCGCAATGGTTTTGGCTAACACTTCAAACTCTTGATTACCAGCAGTATCACGTAATAATCGCAATAAATCGTGCAGCGTGTGTTCCATCAACTCGATGGAGCTGGTGAGGTTAGAGACCTCTTTGATCATGCTCTGAGGATAGCGTGTTTTCTTAAAGTTAAAGCGTGCGATGTTGTCTGTCAGATACACAAGATTGATCAGGGGCTTTGAAAGCCGATTGGCCACTAGCCACACCACACAAAAACAGATGGCAAGTAGAAGAATCGCCGTGAGCACCTGTTTGTCACGCATCGAGAGTAGATCCGCCAAGATCTCATCGGTGGGTGAGGCTTCCGCCAGTGAAAGCTGCACTTTGTCAGTGAGAAAAACCGGCGTCATGGTGATTGACCAATCCAAGCCGTTGAAGGTGGCGGTTTCAAATAGGGTGGTCGGGTAGCCAACTTTAGCAAGCAGCGAGGCAAAAATACTGGTTTTAAGCGCTTGTTGCTGTTCGCTGACATCGGCTTGAATGTCTATGCCAACTTGGTGCTGAGCCAGTAAACGTCCCTCTTTATCGAGCAAGGCAAGGCGAGTTCGATCTGAATAAGCGAGCTGTTCAAGCTGGTTTGATAAGGTGGCCAAAGTGAAGTCGGCTCCCACCACATATTGCCCATTCACCGAGCGTCGAGAAAGCGTCACCCCGTTGGTTTTCAGAAAGTAAAAAAAATATGGCTCTGTCAGTCTGATCTCGCCGTCCATTTCGGCGTTGATAAACCAAGGTCTCACTCGAGGATCAAATGTGTTGTCATTGGTCTTTTTGTAGTCGATTCGTTCAAACTGGCTGTCGAGAAAGATGAACTCATTGGTGCCATCCACATGGGTATTGTTAATCAGGAAAAGCGCGTTCGCTGGAGCGGAAAAACTTTGGCGGATGGTGGGCGAATTCAGCATACGATATTGGGTGAAAGTCCCGCTTTCAGATGCGTGATACAGTGCGACCAAATTGGGATTTTCTTCAAAAATATGGGCCAGAGCGCTTAACCACGGCTTTAGCTTGTTCTCGTTGTTGTATTCATCAAGAAAAGCACTCACGGCCATAAAATCCAACGTGGTTAAAATTGGACCCACAGAGGTTTGAAACGCCGATTCCAGTTTGTGAGCGTGCTCGTTACTCAACCCTTCGGCACTTTTGGTCAACAAGGTTTGCGAGTGGTTATAGCTAATGGTGATCAGAACAATACCAACAACCGTTGTCAGCACTAAAAACAGACTCGTGATATGAATACTCAGCGGGTAACGTTGTTTCTTCATGAGCGCTCCAGGTTCGCGTCTTCGTTTCAATCCTTGTCACCAAACAACCACTCGGTGTTGTGGGCGAAATCGAGAGATCGCGCCTACTTTGGATAAGTATTGTCGAAATTATGCCGCTTGCCAAAAAATAACTGGTTGATTTTTAGCCTGTATAGGCTAGCGTGTTAACTAAACAAGCAGGGAGGCTAGAGTATGCTGACATTGAATTATCATGTTGAAATCGACGCGACACCGGAGAAAGTGTGGCAAGTGCTGACGGATCTTGAACTGTATAAACAGTGGGCGACAGCGTTTTCTCCTCACTCGCAATTTGACGGTGTCTGGCAAGAAGGGGAAGACATCAAGTTCTTTGACCCAGACATGGGAGGCACGCGTGCGGTGATTGACGCGATTGAACCGCAGCAGCGGATCGAACTTCATCATGTTGCCATCTTTAACCCTGAGCATATTCAAGACATAGACAGCGATGTTGCCATGAAATGGATTGGCTCGACGGAAAGTTATCAGCTGCGCCCCAAGGATGACAAACTGCTGTTGATGGTGACGATCACCACGCACAGCGATTTTGTTTCCATGTTCAATCATGGTTGGGAAAAGGCGCTGCCCCTGATAAAAGCGCTGAGTGAAGAGTAAACTTATTTCACATCAGATCGTTGCACTACGAAGTGTCGTACAATGTCGATGTCAATCCGATTAAGTGAATTAGAGAAGTGAAATGGAACTGAAGATCGACACGCACAGTCATACTTATGCCAGTGGCCACGCCTATAGCACGCTGATTGAAAATGCGCGTAGCGCAAAAGAAAACGGCTTGGCCATGTTTTGTACCACCGACCACGCAGAATCCATGCCAGGCGCGCCTCACTATTGGTTTTTCGCCAACCAGCGTGTATTGCCTCGTTTCCTCGAAGGCGTGGCGATTTTACGTGGCGTGGAAGCCAATATTCTCAATACCGAAGGCGAGATTGACCTCCCTCTTAGCGTAGACCCCAACTTGGATTGGGCGATCGCCAGTTTCCACGAGCCTGTTTTTGCGCCGTCCAACAAAGAAGCGCACACCCAAGCATTGCTCAATGTGATTCAAGGTGGCCGAATCGATGCATTAGGGCATTTAGGTAATCCCCATTTTGACTTTGATTTTCATGCCGTACTGCACTGTGCCAAAGATCATAACGTGGCCATTGAGATCAATAACTCCACTCTGAAAGGGCACAGCCGAGTCGGCAGTGTGGAGCGTTGCTACGAGATTGCACGCGTAGGCAAAGCCCTTGGCGTCTATTTTACCACGGGCAGTGATGCACACTTTTGTCAGGATGTTGGCAAGTTGGATCTCGCTAGCGAGCTACTGGACTCCGTCGGTATTGATTCACATCGTGTGATTACACATAGCCCATCGCAATTTCTCGATTTTCTTGAGTTAAGGGGCAGGGGGCCTATCGACGAGTTGGCGTCATTACGTCAGTGATCTTTACAATTTCTTTACCCTATTTTCAGACTTCATAGAGTACACTTGCTGCGGAAAAATAAAGACAACAAAACTCGGAGAAGTAATGAAGTTAAGTAAAGTATTGTTAGGCTCAGCATTGGTGATGGTCTCTTTTACTGGCTTGGCCAACCAAGAAAGCAAAGTGGATTTAAAAGCCAACATGAAAGAGATGAAGTTGGAATTTCGTCAAGCTGCGGAAGCTCAGGATATTGAGTCTATGCAAGCGGCTGTTAACCAATTGCGCTCGCTGGTGGAAAACTCAAAAACCGGCGAATACGCACCGGAGAAAAACGACTTGTATCATGAAGGTTTTAACAAGCTGACAGTGGCGCTTGATAAAGTGAATGGTGAGCTTGAACAGGGAAATCTTGAAGCTGCCAAGCAAGCTCTGGTTGAAGTGGATGAGTTGCGTAAAGAATACCACGAGAAGAAGAAAACCAGCATTTGGGGCAAATTGTTTGGTTAAGCCGATCTGCCAATCTCGATATTGAGTAAGTCAGCACTACGCTTACCATAATGTGAATCCGTTTTAGCAATAAAAGCCGCCTGACTACTCAAAGGCGGCTTTGTTGTTTTGGCTCCTAAGATTCCCTGAGCCTAGAAGAATCTAAGGGCCATGTTGGGAGGCTAAGGCTGGGTTATTTGATCACACCACACACAATTCTGGCACCGCCGCCGCCCAGAGGCATTGGGTGATCAGAGTGATTGTCAGCCCCAGCATGGATCATCAGAGCGCGGCCTTGGACATCTTTTAACGCAACACGAGGGGCAAGCACTGGCTGTGACGCGTTACCTGATGCATCAGCAAACAGTGCTGGTAGATCGCCAAGGTGATTGTCTTCTGTCCATGGATAGCCGTGTTTGCCACTATTTTGCGGATCATAGTGTCCACCAGCCGCCCCTCCTAATACCACTTTGCCGTCTTTGTTGCTGCTCTCACAGCTTCCATTGGCGTGGAGATGAAAACCGTGCAGGCCACTAGGTAGCCCCTTAAGATCAGGAGTAAACACCGTTCCGTAGTCACTTGAACTGATGGTCACGGTGCCGAGTGTTTGATTGCTGGATAAGTCCTTCATGTCAACGCTCAAACTCTGCGCAAATGAAGAGGTCGAATAAAGCAAAATGGCAGCAAGTAAGGTGTGTTTATTCATTATTTTCCTCCAGAGGAAATAGATGTTATAGGTTATTGTTTCGCTAGCGATTTTAGCACTTCAGATTGACCGTATATTTCGGCAAATTGTTTCAAATCCAGTCCCGCTTTGTTGAGCAAATCGCTGGGGCAGTCTGCTTGATAAAGATCCTTAGCAATACCAATTTCACGTTTGAGTAACGCCCCCATCAGCGCGGTATTGCCTCTCTTGTCCTGTAAACAAGCATTGGCACCCCTTGCCAACAACAGTTGAACAATCTCTCGTTGGCCTTGATAGGCTGCGACCATCAATGCGGTATAGCTTTGGTAATTCCGTTGGTTAATCGGAAAACCGGCATCCAAAAACTCATTGATGACTTCGCCATTACCTATTCTAGTGGCATCAAAAAATAAACCGATGAGGGATTGATAAAGATCTTCTTGGACTGTGTCAGTTTCGCTCGAAATCGCAAAGGTGGAATAGATCGTCAGTGAGCAAAACAAAATAATGTGAGTAAATCGCTTCATTGGTGTCTCTCCATTGAGCAAATTTGGCCCATAGAAGCCCTGTTTTTCGGGGCAGAAAAGAGCAGAATTTTCTTCTATGGGCCAAAACTTTTTACATCGACGCCAGTTTAGTGACTTGTTTTAAATTGACGTCAGTCGCTTTGGCTAGACGAGTGCCATACTCTTTGTCTGCACGGTAGAAGTAGCTCACCATGATGGCTTTGACTTCGGCATCGTTTACCTTGTTTAAATCGCCAGACAGGTTGTGAATTAAGTCCGCCTTGTCTTGTTCGCTCAAGCTGCGGTAAAGCACGCCGGCTTGGAAGAAATCTCGCGGATTGCGGATTGCCTGCTGTTGAACATGGCCAGAAAGTGGCGTTTCTACTGCTCTCGCTTGTTTATCCACGGTCAGATTAACCAAACGGCTAGGCTCGTAATTCACGTCTAAGCTATCGACATTTCCTAAACCAGTAGAGTTGTTGCTTGGGCCATCTTGGTTGTGATTGGCCACTGGGCTTTTCGGGCTGTTGACGGGCAACTGGAACAAGTTGGCACCAAGGCGATACAACTGCGTATCGGCATAAGCAAACAAGCGACCTTGAAGCAGGCGATCTTCTGAAGGTTCAATACCAGGAATAATATTGGATGGCGCAAAGGCAGATTGTTCTGTCTCTAAAAAGAAATTATCGGGTACACGATTGAGCGTCATGGTGCCAACCTTTTTCTCAGGCACATCCAACCAAACCTTGGTGGCGTCTAGACCGTTGTAATCGAGTTTTGATAACGCTTTTGGAGAAAGCACTTTGACGTAAAGATCCCACTTCGGAAAGTTCCCCGCGTTAATCTGCGTATAGAGATCGTTAGTCAGGTGATTGAAATCTTCCCCTTGCACTTTGGTCACTTCCGCCGGGCGTAAACTCTTCACACCTTGTTGGCTCTTCCAGTGAAACTTAACGTAGTTCACTTCGCCTTTTCGGTTGATCCATTTGTACGCGTGCACACCAAAGCCATCCATCGTGCGGTAGCTCGCTGGGGTGCCTAAATTGGTGTAAACCCAAGTCAGCATATTGGTTGCGCTTGGTTGGCTACTGAAAAAATCAAAAAAACGATTCGGATCTTGAAGATTGGTGACCGGAGACGGTTTTAATGAATGCACCATGTCAGGGAACTTGATCGAGTCACGAATAAAAAAGACGGGTAGGTTGTTGCCAACAAGATCCCAGTTGCCTTGGTCGGTATAAAATTTTGTCGCAAATCCACGCGGATCACGCAGAGTTTCTGGTGAACCTTTGGAATGAATCACAGTAGAAAAACGTACAAACACTGGGGTTACTTTTCCTGATTGAGCAAAAGGAGAAGAAAGAGTTAAATCACTGAAATCACCAGATACGACGAATTCACCATGCGCACCTGTACCGCGAGCATGCACTACGCGCTCAGGAATACGTTCTCTGGCAAAACGCTGAAGTTTTTGGATCAGGTGAACGTCTTGCAGCAATACGCTGCCGTTTTCCCCTGCGGTTATCGAATTCTGGTTGTCACCAACGGGTGCACCATTGTCACGAGTAAGCGTTTGAGCGTGTACCGAAATACTCGCCAAACCCATCGAAATTAATAAAAAGCTTTTTGACATATGCATGGTTGCTCTCCAATGCGTTGCACCAACTTACTTGTCTATTTATGCCAAGTTGGTTATCAAAAGCTCTTTTCTGCCCACGGGAAATATATCCCTATAAACAGTATTTGTTTAATGGGAATTATCGATAGATTTAATAGATAAAAACGATGTAAATCCAATCGCTTAGCCTTTATGGAAGCAAGATCAAACTTAAAAGGAAGAGAATGTGGAGGTGAGAATCGTAACGAAATGCGTGATTTCTTGTGATAAACGAATCACTTATTCACCTCCATTTTGCAAGGATTAACGCTTTGCTATAACATTTCGAGCAAATTGTTAAACAACGGTTATGATGCGTTTATCTTCTTTCCATCGTTCAATGCTCGTGGCGACCGCGTTAAGCTGGGTATTAGTCACGCTAATGCCTGTTATCAATGCTCATGGTAACAGCGCAGGCGTATGGGCGACGCTGTGTACCGTTAATGGCTTTGAACTGGTTCAAATAGAAGAAGGCGAAGAGGTGCCCACTCACAGTGGTAAGCCTTGTCCATTTAGCCATTTTTCTACCTTCCATCAAGATTCGCTTCCAACTGCACTTGTTCTTACACGACAGAGCTTGGTTATTTCAGACAGCTACACTTTTTTGGCTCTAAGTGTACGATTTGAAAGACAAGTTCCGCGCGCGCCTCCTTTCACGACGCTGACTTAATACAAAACCTAAAACAACACTCATTTAAGTAAAGTCAACACGCTCAAAGCGCACTGTTTCCGCTTCGGTCACGGTGTTTTTTAGCGTTCGCAAAAGGAATTTATAAAATGTTGAGCGTTCACTCTAAGACCGCCAAACCCAGCTCGCGTGCAAAATCTCGCTACTTTCTCACCTGGCGTTGGCATTTTTATGCCGGGCTCTTTGTTATCCCCTTTATGCTGATGCTCAGTGTCACTGGGCTTGTGATGCTGTTTGATGATGAAATCGAATTTGCTCGCTATCAATCCATTCTTCAAGTTACGCCTCAACATCATGAGGTATTGCCATCGGTTCAGCTGGCCAACGTGCAAGCGCGTTATCCAGAGGGTACCGTTACCCAATTTGTGCCTGCGAAACAGGCAGATTTAGCTAACCGTTTTAACGTCAAGTTTGCCGACGGCACCTCCCGCTTTGTTACGGTGGATCCCTACACTGGCGCGGTGCTTGGCACGATTGATCGCAGCGACAGTTGGTACCAATTGGCGAATGATATTCACGGTGAACTGCTGATCGGTGAGTATGGCGATTACCTCATCGAAGTGGCAGCCAGTTTGTCTATTTTGTTACTGGTGACGGGGATTTACTTGTGGTGGCCACGAGATAATGCCAGCCGTGCGGGCTTTTTGCGCTTGCGTTTGAACTCAGGCAAGCGCGTGATGATGCGAGATCTGCACGCCAATCTCGGTGGGCTAACCAGCATTATTCTGCTCTTTTTCTTGCTTTCCGGCTTGGCGTGGGCAGGCATTTGGGGAGGCAAGTTTGTGCAACCTTGGAGTAGCTTTCCTGCGCAGAAATGGGACGATGTGCCGCTTTCTACCCTCACACACCAAGATCTGAACCATGGCAGCGAAGAAGAAATGCCGTGGAATTTGGAACAAACGCCACTGCCAGCCTCTCACGATCACAGCAACATGGCGGATTCAGAGTATCACGCCATGATGGAAAACATTGGCATTGATGTCATGGTGAGCAAAGCGCGTGAGTTAGGATTTACCCACTACAAACTCAATTTTCCTCGCTCAGAGACAGGCGTCTTTACCCTTTCTGCCAACACCATGAGCGGTGACATTATCGACCCAACGCAGGATCGCACCAGCCATTTTGATCAATACAGTGGCGCGTTATTGGCTGATGTGACATGGGAAGATTACAACCTCGTCGCCAAGGCCATGGCCGCAGGGATTGCGCTGCACCAAGGGGACATCAGTGTGTTCAATAAAGTGGCCAACGCGTTATTGTGTTTGGGCTTTGTGGTGATTGCCGTGACAGGGGGAATCATATGGTGGCTTCGTCGCCCTGTTGGTCAGGGTAAGCTGGGCGTGCCCGCAAAATTTGCCAGCGATGGCGTGTGGAAAACTGCGTTGGTCACGCTCGTGGTGATCGGTATGCTCTTCCCGCTGGCGGGCGCAAGCATTGCGGTGGCACTGCTGCTTGATTGGCTGCTGTTTAATCGTGTTGAACGTTTGAAAACTGTGTTTAGCTAGCCGTTAAGCCCATTAGTTTGAATCGAGTGGTTTGAATCGAGCGATTTGAATCGATCTATTTGAAATAGAGAGGTTTGAATAGCGCGTTTTAAATAGATCGCAGAACGCGTTCTTAGGTGATTTGGGTACTCGCGCCCAAATCACCTTGGTTAGCGCGATAACGCTATCGTTGGTAAAGCTACTGTTGGTACAACTCCAACGGCAGGCCATCAGGGTCGGCGAAAAAGGTGTACTGCTTACCGGTAAATTCATCGATCCGGATCGGCTCGACCAGCACATCGTGGCTTTCTAAATAGTCTTTCACTTGCACAATGTCATCCACCACAAACGCCAAATGCCTTAACCCTTGCGCTTCGGGGAAACTGGGCCGCTCTGGCGCATTAGGAAAACTAAACAGTTCGATCTGCGTACCACAAGGCAGCGCCAGATCAAGCTTATAAGAGTCTCGCGCCTCGCGGTAATTTTCTGCAATGATCGTCAGCCCCAACAGTTCACTGTAGAACTGCTTTGAGCGAGGGTAGTCGGAACAAATAATCGCGACATGATGAACGGTTTTCAGCATCACAACACCAATTTCTGGTTAATAAAATCGATAAACACGCGCAAACGAGCGGGCATGTATTTGGTTTGCGGATATTGCATGGCAATCGCGCCGTGATAATTACTTTTGATCATCCAATCGTCCAACACCTTAACCACTTCACCGCGTTCAAGCGCATCGCGAATCACAAAATCATGGAAGATGCCGATGCCGAGCCCTTGTTTGACGCCGTTGAGGCGCATTTGCGAATGGTTAACGGCATAGCGACCAGAAACGGCTACCGAATAAAACGCTTCATCTTTAAAGAATGACCACAGGTTGTCTTTGTCGTTTTCCGCCAGATACAAGCAGTCATGCTCGGTGAGTTCGGTCGGGTGGGTGGGCATGCCGCGCTGCGCTAGGTAATCCGGAGAGGCGCACAAAACCAGATGGGTTTTACTTAGCTCTTTGAGCACCAAATTTTCATCTGGTTTGTCGGTCAGTTTAAACGCCACGTCAATATTGTCGCGGAACAGATCAATCTCGCCGTCTGCGGCGCGCAGTTTGAGTTGGATATTCGGGTACTGCTGCAAAAAGGGCACCACAAAGGGTTGCAACACGGAATTCAAAAACGCTTCAGGTGCCGCCACGGTTAAAGCTCCTGCCGGTTCGCTGTGGTCAGAGGCAGAAATCTCAATCGCTTGCTGAGCGGCATTCACCATCGCAATACTTTGGTCATACACCTTTTGTCCCGCCTGAGTGATGAGCAATTTGCGCGTGGTGCGTTCAAACAATTTCACCTGCAATGCCTGTTCTAAGCGGGTGATCAACTTGCTTAACGCGGAAGGGGTCACATCGAGCTTTTTTGCTGCGGCGGTAAAACTGCCCTCATTCACCACCAAGATAAAACTGGCAAGATCGGGCAGGAGGGCGATGAGTTTCGGGTTAACCATGAGAATGCGCTTCTTTTACAACACCATTTGGCTTGGCAGTGTAACAGAAATCCGCCTGTTTTCGCGCGCAACAGTTCACGTTTGCTTTGTTAAAAAAACGCATTTTGGGCAGCGCGTTAGCTCGCGGTATAAGAGGGAAAAATAATTTTAACAATGGGGTTACATATTGTGACTTAGCTCTCTATACTGGCCAAATTGTGATCAGCAACCGATTGCGAAAGGGCGCGCTTTCAACGCTTGCGATGGGGACTGTGATGGGCAGGTTGACACAAACTTGAAAAAGAAAAAAAACAGAAAAACGGACGAGAGAGGCTAGGCGTATGGAGAGAGAAAGTTTATTTCAAAGAGAGAGAATAAGGCGTTTTAATTTTTCCATCTGGACGGTGCTCAGTGGGACTTTGTTGGCGCGCACCAGTTACTTTATGGCGTGGCCATTTTTAATTGTTTTCCTATACCAAGATTACAACGCCAGTGCGGCGCAAATCGGTGGCATGCTGGCTGGCTCGGCGATTGTTGGCGCGGTGACAGGACTCTATTCGGGCTATTTGTCCGATAAGTTTGGCCGCAAGTGGGTGATGGTGATCGGCAGTTTGGTGGCGTCTGCGGCGTACACTGGCATTGCCTTAGCGGATCAATTGTGGCACTTCTACTTTCTGATGCTGGTGACGGGCCTAATGCGGCCGATGATCGAAGCACCCGCCAAAGCGGTGATTGGCGATAATCTTGCCAACGTGAAAGACCGCGAACTGGCGCTGAACATTCGTTACTTTTTACTCAACCTAGGTGGTGCGATTGGCCCGCTGTTGGGGGTGACGATTGGTTTGAGCTCACCACAACATCTTTTCTACATCACAGGTGTGACGTATTTGGTTTACACCGTGTGGCTGTTTTTTGGCATTGAACGCAAACAGACCTTTACCAAGCCCGATCCCTCTTTGTTGCCTAACTTCCGTGCCACGATGAAGGTCATCAGTCGCGATGCCATCTTTGTTAAATTGATGATTGCCAACTTCTTGATGATGTTTGTCTATGCCCAGTTGGAATCGTCTATCCCGCAGGTTATCGTACGTTCGGACATTACCGATGCGGCAACGCTGGTGGCCGGATTGGTGCTGGTGAACACGTTGACCATCATCATTTTCCAGTTTCCGATGTTGAAATGGCTAGAGCACGTGCCGCTCTTTTTGCGTACGCGCATTGGCATGATGTTGATGGCGTTGGCACAAATCGGATTTATGCTCACACCCGCGGATTTACCTTGGGGTTGGGCTCTGGCTTGTTTTGTGATGAGCTTAGGCGAAGTGATTGCCTTCCCAACCTTGAATGTGCAGATTGACCGCTTGGCACCGGCGCATTTGCGCGGCTCCTATTTTGGCGCATCAGCGCTTTATTCGTTGGGTTTTGCGGTGTCCCCATTGGTTGGCGGTATGGTGATCGATTCGCTGAACTCAAACTGGTTATTTGGGCTCTGTTTCGCTCTATGCCTAATGATGATTTGGCTCTACTGGCTTGCTGAAAACAGCCAAGATAATGTGGAAAGAGAACAAGCCATCGCGCAGTGACCCTCCATGGTGGGCACAAATATGACAGGCGCAATAAATGGCCGCGAACCATAAGCAGTGGCCAACAATAGACGAAACGCCCCAACATGCTGGCAATGTAGATCAGATAAGGATCGGTTGACCGATCCTTCTGATGAGAGACAATCGGAAACCTGTTTATAGGTTTCCGATTTTTTATGTCTATCCAAAACTATTTTGCTGACTTTCTTGAAGAGAGTCCTGTTGATGTCGCTCAGCTCACCACCTTCTCCGAGCATATTCCTGATGAGTGGGTTGCTAAAGCGGCAACACTTTCCGATAAAGCGACAATTCGTCGACGTCGTTTACCTAGTGATATGGTTCTTTGGCTTATTGTTGGAATGGCGTTTTTCCGCAATGAGTCTATTGCAGAAGTCGCACGGCGAATGAATGTCTGTGCCGAGGGCTTAGCCGATGAGGAACTGCTAGCTAAAAGTGCTTTAACGCAAGCAAGGCAACGCCTTGGTAAAGCTGCTCCAGAATGGTTGTTTAGACAATGCAGTCACACATGGGGTCTAGAGCGTTACCCCGAGGATACTTGGCAAGGCTTACAAGTCTTCGCTATTGATGGGGCTCTTTTTCGAACCGCTGATACATCAGAACTAAGAGAACATTTTGGGTCAGGTAATACATCCAGCGAGAGGCAGACACCTCATCCAGTACTCAGGGTGGTGACCATGATGAATGTTCGCTCACATGTCATTGTAGACGCAGCTATAAGCCCCTATCGTCGTGGTGAAATACCGCTTGCAATGCCCTTTATTGACTCTCTACCTGATAACTCATTGACTTTACTAGATAAGGGGTTTTATGGCGCAGACTTACTTCTTTCTCTCCAAAATAGTGGCTCCAACAGGCATTGGTTGTTACCAGCGAAGAAAGGGGTGAAATTCAGACTTCTGGACGATGAAGAGAGCGACGACATGTTGGTAGAAATGAAAGTCTCTCCACAGGCTCGCAAGAAAAATCCTAACCTACCTGAAAAATGGCAAGTCAGAGCCGTTACTTATCAAGTACAAGGTAAGCACAAAACAGTGTTTACGTCTTTGCCTAGGGAAGAGTACGATGCGGAATCAGTAGCCGAGCTTTACCATGAGAGATGGGAAATTGAGTTAGGGTACAGAGACATAAAAAGTTCGATGCAGCACAACGCGTTAGTGCTGAGGAGTAAGACGGTCGAGCTTGTCTATCAAGAGTTATGGGGGCTGTTGCTTGGTTATAACTTGGTAAGACGAGAAGCCAGTCAAGCGGCCGTAGCACATGGTCGAATGGCCAATGAAATCAGTTTTAAATACGCTTGTCAGTTCATCGCTAGTCAACTGAAAGTAATGAGCAAAGCGGTATCTCCAGGTAATACACCGAAGCGTCTAAAAAGTCTGCGCGGAGACTTATCCATCCTTTTTATAGACAAACGCCCTAAGCCAAATCGGCCTAGGGCGGTAAAAATATCAAAGACCCGATATCCTGTTAATCGCAAAGCAGCTCCTCTTAAGTGAACTACATTGCCAACATGCTGGGGCGTTTTTGTTTGGCTCAATGAGCTCGATTACTGGGTATACAACTGCCTAACAGGCTCTTGTTCGGTGTAGTCTATCCATTCGCTTTGAGCCAGTTGATCCATTTGCTCTTGACTACCGGACACCACCAACACACGTTGTTTGACCAAGGCATCCACCACTTCGATCTTGAGCGAGCGAAGAAGCTCACGGACCTCGCTCTCTTTGCCTGCCTGATACTTAACAAAGTACCTTGGCGGTTGTTGAGTGGAGAACGCTTCGTTTTGACCATCGACAGGAAACCCCTTGTTATTGGCGAAGGAATACCCTGCGGCAATGGAGAGGGCGAGAATCGTTGTCGTCATCGCGGTCGTTTTTGCGGTGAACTTCTTCATCATGACTCCTTACTGGAAGGTTAATGTCCAGCTATTAATCGTCCCTGTGTCTCTTCTGGCACTGTCTACTGCTTTTAGTTCCCAAACACCTTGAGATTCAAAACCGCTGAAATCCACTTGGTAGCTTTGACGAATATCATTCGCTGAACCGCCAGAGTTGTTGTGCAGCACCACTTCTCCACCAGTTGGTGAGGTGAGTGTGACCTTAAGATCGCCAATGTAAGTGTGGCTGATATCCAAATCGATGCTAACCACACCAGCATCGCCAGAGCGCGCTACATCCAAAACGCTGATGACACCCGCACGCGAATTGTCAGGGATCGACACCACATTGCTGTTGGTGTATGTATCTCCATCTGTACCTACTGGGCCATTACAGCCGGCATCTAGGTACGCTTTGGCTGCATCTGCATTGATCAAGCCATAGCCTGTGCGGTTGTCACGTCCTGCGACATCGATATCGGTTGCCGTTGCAGTTAACGCCTTACGCACTTGCTGCGCAGTACAAGTTGGGTGGAAGCTCCAAACCAAGCCCGCAACGCCGGTCACGTGTGGCGTCGCCATTGACGTGCCATTGTAGTACTCGTAATCGCGGCCTGTGGTGGTGGAAACCGTCACCGCTTGACCAACCACGTTCGCCAGCTCCAGACCCAATGTGCGATCAACCGTCATCGAGACCATGCGGTAGCTGTCGTTGTTATCGAGCACAAATGGATTCTGCAAGCCCGGCAATGCTGAATTACTGTAGACAATCGCCGCGCTGGCCCCTGCATCGTGACACGCTTTCACTGCGTTGATTTCTGGACGAGCGGAAGCGGTTTGATTGTCGATACGCTCAGTCAAACAGATTTTGCCACTCATATCGCCACACACATATTGGCCGGAAGAGATGTCACAAGAGGCGAGCGCTGCGGTAACATTGCCTGCCACGGGGGCTGGCACATAATTGCTGCCGCTAACAATGAGGCGATTATGTGGCACCACACCACGGTCAAAGTAGCTGCTGCCATTGAGTGAAATATCGGAAAGCACCCCTTCACCCACGGTGACAGTTGAAAGAATCGCCACACCTGGCGCAGCAATTTCTACTTGGTTAGTGGCTTGAGAAAACGCCGCGTGGTCGTTGTTGCTGTCCACCGCCGCAACGGACATGACAGAATCGTAAGAAGCCGGGTAGCTGTGAGCGGTATTGCCCGAGTTACCTGCCGCAGCAATCAATAATACGCCTTGATCGTAAATCGTCTTCAGGGCATTTTCTTCCGTGCGGCTAGATTGGCTACCACCAAGGCTCATGTTCACAACATTCGCGCCGTTGTCAGCACAAGTTTGAATCGCCTTCACCAAGCTCGAAGAGTATCCCCAGCCTGATTCGTTAAACACCTTCACAATGTGCAGATTGACGTTTTGATTCGGCATAATGCCTTTCACGCCTTCATTGTTGGCAATCGCTGCGATGGTGCCAGCAACGTGGGTGCCGTGGGCGTTGTTGTTACCCGGATCGCTCCATGATCCTGTGCCACTGTCGTTGCTGCCATTGACGCGGTTACCGCTTAAGTCATTGTGGCTTAAATCGTAGCCTGAATCGATGATACAAACGGTGCGATTGCCAGCGTCACTGTCCATCAACAATTGGGCGTTGACCGCGCCATAACCCCAAGGCGTCGTTTCACTGAGTAAATAGCGTGGTGGATCCACTTCGACATATTCCACATCCGTGTGGCTTCTCAGTTCACTGAGTTCTGAGTTGTCGATTTCAACGCTATAAATGGCTTGATTGCCAAGCCTTTCGACTTTTCGTGCTTTGACTTTATCCAACACCGCTTCACGAACCATGTTTGGCGCAAAGAAGCGGTTATGAGTCATTGCTGAGCGAGCGTTACTGCCTTCCTTAAATTTCACAATGTATTTGGTGGGAAGATCACTTTCGTCGAAGGCCATCGGCGGAACTGCGTGCGCCGATGTGGACGTCATGATGGCTGCAGCAAGGGCAGTGAGGGATAAAATCCCGGAAGCTTTTGTTGTTGTGTAATGCATTTGCTCTATTCCTTTTGAGCTGGTTATTTATGCGTAAATGCGCAATGAAAAGTCACTTTGTGTGTTTTCAATTGCGTTACTTAGCTATAACGCTTGGTTATAAAATGCCAAAAAAATCGCATCATATAGAACAGATAATGAACAGGTTGTCACCGATTAAACAGAACGAGTGAACATGATTTGTTCGGTCAAAATGCTTATAAAGCAAAAACTTAATTACAAGAAAGTGAATGTTAAATTATTGTGAGTGAGTAATTATTCTAAATTTATAAATTATGGCGCTATAAATCCCATGAATGCTTTTTGACTTTGGTACCAGTTTTGTAAAATTGAATACTTAGTTAGTTGACTTGGTAGAGTTTGTACTCAAAATGAGAAGGTTCCCAGTGAGAAATTCTCTCAACTGGTGATTAATAATCAAAACATAAGAAGATAGTTCTATGAAGAAGATAACTATTCTGTTGGGTGCTCTGTTGCCCTTCACATCTGCAGTGGCGGATGAGCCAGCTCTCTCTCCTGAAGCGATCACTTCAGCACAGGTGTTCAGTACGCAAAGCAAAGAAACGTATACTTATGTACGTTGTTGGTATCGAACGGGCAACTCTCATGACGAATCGGCGACCGATTGGGAATGGGCTGAAAATCCGGACGGTAGCTACTTTACCATCGACGGTTACTGGTGGAGCTCGGTTCGCCTGAAAAACATGTTCTACACCAACACATCACAAAACGTGATTAAGCAACGTTGTGAAGAGACGCTAGGCGTCACGCACGATGCCGCAGACATTACTTATTTTGCTGCGGACAACCGTTGGTCATACAACCACACCATTTGGACCAATGATCCGGTGATGCAAGCCGATCAAATCAACAAGATTGTCGCATTCGGTGACAGCCTCTCTGATACCGGCAACATCTTCAACGCGGCGCAGTGGCGCTTCCCGAACCCAGATACCTGGTTCCTTGGCCATTTCTCTAACGGTTTTGTTTGGACGGAATACATCGCGCAGGCGAAGAAACTGCCTCTCTATAACTGGGCAGTGGGTGGCGCGGCCGGTTCCAACCAATACGTGGCGCTAACTGGCGTGAAAGATCAGGTTCTTTCTTACCTCACGTACGCCAAAATGGCGAAAAACTACAAGCCAGAAAACACCTTGTTCACACTGGAGTTTGGCTTGAACGACTTCATGAACTACAACCGCGAAGTGGTGGATGTGAAAGCCGATTTCAGCACCGCGCTGATCAAACTCACTGACGCAGGGGCGAAGAACATCATGCTGATGACCTTGCCTGATGCAACCAAAGCGCCACAGTTCAAATACTCCACTCAAGCGGAAATAGAGAAAGTGCGCGCGAAGATCGTCGAGTTCAACGAGTTCATCAAAGCACAAGCGGCCTTCTACATCATTCAGGGTTACAACATCACCCTTTACGATACACATGGCCTGTTTGAACAACTGACGCAAAACCCACAGCAACATGGTTTTGTAAACGCCAGCGACGCTTGTTTGAACATCAATCGTGCCTCTTCTGCGGACTACCTATACAGCCACAGCTTGACCAACGATTGTGCCACTCACAGCTCAGACAAATACGTATTCTGGGGCGTGACGCATCCCACCACGGCAGTGCACAAATACATCGCCGAGAAAATGCTCGCACCAGGGGCAGGCATGCAACGCTTTAATTTTTAGGTCAACAGAACCTAATACCTCTTAGCGTTAACAATGAAAACGGAAGCCAAGTGCTTCCGTTTTCTATTTAGGATGGAATGGAGGAGGGGGGACAAATTTCATTTGTGCCTGAAATTCACTAATGCTTTTCCAAATACTGGGATAATCGTTTTCTCTGCCATGGATTACACTTGAAAGTAATAACGCGCATTCGCCTGTGACCCTTGTCACATAAAGGCTGCCCTATAATCAGCCGACCTCAAGGTTGGCCAATCAAACTGGAAGGAAATTCTCCATGTCGTCTGCATTTTACCAGCAAATTCGCGATCAACTTGAAGATGTGAAAGCGGAAGGTCTCTACAAATCTGAACGTATTATTACTTCTCACCAGCAAGCAGCCGTTAAGATTGCCAGTGGCGAAGAAGTGTTGAACTTCTGTGCCAACAACTACCTAGGTTTGGCGAACCACCCTGCGCTGATTGAAGCGGCAAAAGAGGGCATGGACGGCCACGGTTTTGGTATGGCGTCTGTGCGCTTTATCTGTGGTACACAAGACATCCATAAAGAGCTAGAGCAAAAGCTTTCTCAATTCCTAGGTAAAGAAGACACCATCCTTTACACCTCTTGTTTCGATGCCAACGCGGGCCTATTTGAAACCTTGCTGGACAAAGAAGACGCGATCATCTCTGACGCACTAAACCACGCTTCTATCATCGACGGTGTGCGCCTATGTAAAGCAATGCGTTTCCGCTACTCAAACAACAACATGGCCGAGCTAGAAGAGCAATTGATCGCAGCGGATGCCGCTGGCGCTCGCCACAAATTGATCGTCACTGACGGCGTGTTCTCAATGGATGGTGTGGTTGCGAACCTACCAGCAATTTGTGACCTTGCGGACAAATACAACGCGCTTGTGATGGTGGATGACTCTCACGCCGTCGGTTTTATGGGCAAAAACGGCGCAGGCACGCACGAGTATCATAACGTGATGGATCGCATCGACATCATCACTGGTACGCTTGGCAAAGCGATGGGTGGCGCATCAGGCGGTTACACATCCGCAAAAGCAGAAGTGATCGACTGGTTACGTCAGCGTTCTCGTCCATACCTATTCTCAAACTCAGTGGCACCTGCCATTGTTGCCGCCTCAATTCGCGTATTGGATTTGCTACAAGAAAGTGGCGATCTACGTGAGCGTCTATGGGAAAACGCAGCGCACTTCCGCACGCGTATGGAAGCGGCTGGCTTCACCATGGGTGGTGCCGATCACGCTATCATTCCAATCATGCTAGGCGATGCCAAAGTGGCCGCAGAGTTTGCTGAGCGTGCCCTTGCAAAAGGCATCTACGTCATTGGTTTCTCTTTCCCTGTGGTACCAAAAGGCCAAGCACGTATTCGTACGCAAATGTCTGCGGCGCACTCACGCGAGCAACTAGACCGCGCGATCGATGCCTTCATCGAAGTGGGCAAAGACATGGGTATCATCTAGGATTCTAGTACCTAGTACCTAGTACCTAGTACCTTTATTTAAGGCTAAATTATGAAAATCAAAGCACTATCAAAGCTAAAGCCAGAAGAAGGCATTTGGATGACCGAAGTGGACAAGCCTGTTCTTGGCCACAACGATCTGCTGATCAAAATTAAGAAAACCGCGATTTGTGGTACCGACGTACACATCTACAACTGGGACGAATGGTCACAAAAAACCATCCCAGTACCTATGGTGGTTGGCCATGAATACGTGGGTGAAGTGGTTGGCATTGGCCAAGAAGTTCGTGGTTTTGAGATCGGTGACCGCGTTTCTGGCGAAGGTCACATCACTTGTGGCCACTGTCGTAACTGCCGTGGTGGCCGCACGCACTTGTGCCGCAACACCATTGGTGTGGGCGTAAACCGCACAGGTTGTTTCTCTGAATACCTTGTGATCCCAGCGTTCAACGCCTTTAAAATCCCTGCAAACATCTCTGATGATCTTGCGTCTATCTTCGACCCGTTTGGCAACGCAGTACACACTGCACTGTCGTTCGATCTGGTTGGTGAAGATGTACTGATCACCGGCGCTGGCCCAATCGGCATTATGGCGGCTGCGGTCGCGAAGCACGTTGGTGCGCGCCACGTCGTGATCACCGATGTGAACGAATACCGTCTAGACCTCGCACGCAAAATGGGTGTGACTCGCGCGGTGAACGTTGCCGAGCAGAAACTTGACGATGTGATGGCAGAGCTAGGCATGACAGAAGGCTTCGATGTGGGCCTGGAAATGTCGGGCAACCCATCAGCATTCAACTCAATGCTGAAAACCATGAACCACGGTGGCCGCATTGCACTGCTTGGCATTCCACCATCAGACATGGGCATCGATTGGAACCAAGTGATCTTCAAAGGCTTGGTGATCAAAGGTATCTATGGCCGTGAAATGTTTGAAACTTGGTACAAGATGGCAAGCTTGATTCAATCTGGCCTTGACCTAACACCAATTATCACTCACCACTTCAAAGTGGATGATTTCCAGCAAGGCTTCGACATCATGCGCAGCGGCATGTCAGGCAAAGTGATCCTTGATTGGGAATAATCGGCCCTAGCCAAAAATAACGAAAGCGCTCCGAAAGGGGCGCTTTTTGTATTTCATAAAGGCGAAAACCATCAGTTGACGTCGCAGAAAGCAAAATGCGATTGATGCTTGTCCACTTGTGACGCACTGTTTTTGGCTGCCTGAACGAAGGAGATGGCAGCGCTAAATTGTGCACCTACTCCTGGCCAGTAATATTCATCATTGTCAGAACACAGGGTAATGATGACGGGAGTGGTATCTAAAGTCACATCCTCATCTTGTTCAACATAGAGCGTATATCGAATCCGTTTATGTTGTTTGCCGCGAAGTGTCTCAATAACTTCAGCTTCATAAACAAACTGGGTTATAGAGCCAGTATCAGATTCGTTGATAACGTCGACATTAGTGTGTCTAACAACCGCTGAATAAGGTGTGTTGACAATGGCTTCTATTAAAAATGGTGCTTGTGTCTCGAACACTTCGCTATCTGTGTCACTTTTAGCTGAAGTGCTACTCGCCATCAAAACAACCAATATAAGAAGGTTCATATTACTTTTCATATGGTTATATAGAGTCTTGTGCTTAAGCAATGAGTTAAATCTAAGTTTTTAAGCATCAATGCTGACCGCCGATACCTATGTATAAGTTGATGGTTTCATCTAATATGGCATTTTCGTAACGTTCCTTTGTTCCTTGCACCTCTAAAGTATCAAATTTAGCTTCAATCATTCCGTCGAGTTCATTGCTGTTTTTGAACCATGTTGGGAAGAAATCGGTATTAATGACCAAATTATGCTTGTTCTTTATTTCGTTGATTATTGTATTGGTTCTCGATTTGACCTT
The DNA here is from genome assembly GCF_000039765.1 of Vibrio vulnificus CMCP6. Taxonomy (NCBI): domain Bacteria; kingdom Pseudomonadati; phylum Pseudomonadota; class Gammaproteobacteria; order Vibrionales; family Vibrionaceae; genus Vibrio; species Vibrio vulnificus. Next base: position 1,623,502 of record NC_004460.2, read on the forward strand.
ATTGAACGATAAAGAACTTGAAGAATAGTGGATGTCGTAGTTGTTCATCAGACAATATTGATTCTCGAAGATCAGTTGGTCGCCATCTGAAAAAATGTAGTAGTACCTCAATATGTTTTCACCACTTTCTGTATCTATACCTTCAAAAACGTAGGAGACCGAAGAGCTTTCAACCAAAGGCATGATTGGTGATTTATCACAAGAGTATGAATAAAAGGAAAATGTTGATAAAAATATTGTGATTAAAAAGTGCCGCATGTTTATTTCTGACAAGCTAGTAGGTTTAGGGACATTTTTAAACAAGGATTGCGTATTTCAATAGTGATAGGAGTATTTCTGCCGTTCATTAGGCAGATATCAAATTACTAGAAAGGATTAACTTCATTTTTATAAGTTATCCCTGTCCGAATTGGATCTTTAACGGTGTTGATTGCACATTGTTCAATGTCACGCGATTTCGAGCTAACCAGATAGTGAGTCAGCGTTTATGGGGCTCACTCACTTACCTCTGGCTTGCAACTCTAAGTCGCTAGGGTATACAAGCCAACTTGATCAGATGCTTACTTCTTGCTTTCTATTTTTCTCTCTCTTCTAGAGCATAGCACCAATACTGCTGCGTTTTCTCCGAGACACTGCCCACTTGCTTGGTGGCAGAGAGGAGGAAATCACACAGGTTGCGTGCAATGCGCTCATTACCCAATAGATACAAGCTGCGAATTGCTCGCGTTAATCGTAGTTGGTTGTGGTCGTGGTGTTTAAGCCAGACATGATTAGTAGGGGTGAGCGGCAGTAACGATGAGATTTCATCGCCATTTCTCACCATGCCCCAAAATTCGAGCATAAGATCGAGAGCCTTCAAATGTGCGGTGCGAAGGGCTAAAGAGTTGGCAAATTGCTCTCTGTCTTGCGCTGTTACAAGAGGAGCGTGTTGATTGAACTTGGTTCCCTCGTCAATCGGAAACAGCACTTGTATGTATTTGTGGTCGTGCTCCAACCAAAAGTGGTTGTAAGCCAGCAACTGTTCTATGTTGCGACCGAACTTGTCTGGCGCTTCGCCAGAGATGAAACGAGCAATCTCACTCATTGTAAATCCTGTAAAACTCTGTAGTGGGGGAATGTGTTTTGAGTGAAGCCTTCACAACGCCACAGTGAAGCGGTGGTTAACGTTTTTCACACTCTTTTTTATCTTTGAATAAGTTTGTAAGTGCCGTTGCTTCCGTCCGCTCAAGATCTTGGTATGCGTCAAAAGCATCGCCATTTTTGTAGCCTAATAAGCATAAACCGCCTTGAATGATCAAGGTAAAAAGCGACACAACAAGCACCAAAAACGGGATCACACCAAACATATCAATCGAAATCAAAATGGAAGACAAGACGATAGCAATGGCAGAAATCACGACTTTAACTTTGCTAGTAAAAACCATAACGCACTCTAATATTGGGAATTTTAGCCATTTTATAAGTTCTCAGTTGCGCATAGTGATTGCTTGGTCACATGAAAGCGACAGAGACCACGCCGCAGGGCGGGTATGTAGTGATGTGGGGGGCCGATTTGAGTTCTAAGCCCAACGCATGTGGGGATGCGTTGGGGATTCTTAAATGCTTTGTTAACTGAGCGCGTCACTATTCACGCTCACGAATGGCAAGAGCGCATGATCATATTATTTTTCTTCAACAAGTCGAAAACCTACATATGGCTCTCGAATATCAATATGCCTTGCCCAGTAGGTATGAGGAACTAAATCTTGTCCCGGTAAAAACCACCCTCCGCCGACAAACAAGTAAACTGCACATTCTTGACTTCCTTTTTCTCGTTTAGGTAAACATTGCTCTACCCACTCTCCTACATTTCCTAGCATGTCAAAAACGCCAAACCGATTTGGAGGAAAAGAGCCTACTTGTGCGGTTTGTTTATTACTCCAAGCTGTGCCACAGTTATTGCAGTTAGCGTTGCTGGCCTTAGGTGGGTTTCCCCAATCATAACTCTCCGACATACCTGCTCTCGCAACATACTCCCACTCAGCACGCGTAGGTAAGCGGTATTTTTTACCAAACTTGGCATTAGCCCAGTCTATATAACCTTGCACATCAGAATAACTTACATTGATAACGGGACGAGTTCCTCTACCCCAACCCATATCATCAGGGTATTGACAGACTTCCCCTTCTACACATGGCGCTTTTATAGGACGATTTTTATATGCCCAGTCAGATTTAGGCTTTTGACAGCCTCCATCAGAAACACAGGCGTCCCATTGTTCCATTGTGACTTCAAATTTACCGATGCGAAAAGAAGGAACTGCAATATTGCGTAATATAAACTCTGGTTCGCTGCAAATTCTCGCATCATCAGGACATGTATAAAGATCAACGTTACCCTTTGGAACATCTATCATTTCTAAAATAGTAAGTTGACTCTCTGCATACACTTTCAAAGAGATACAGCTGATACTTACAATCCAAAAAAACAGACTAACAACTCTTACCACATTACCCTCTCTTAAATAACGACCAATTGCCAGTTAACACCGCGTTAAGGTGTGGGTGGCGCCACCACGAAACCTAACCAGACCACCGCAAATACAAAACCCAACGATGGAATGAAAAATGCCACGCGTTGGGAATCACTTTTAAATTGTTTGTTAGTTGCCCATCTCAAAGCCTAGTGCTAACATTTGTACACACACCAACAAAGGAATACATCATGGACACTAGAATTCAATTTCGTGTTGATGAAGAAACAAAACGCCTAGCTCAACAAATGGCTGAGAGCCAAGGTCGCACTCTTAGTGACGCATGCCGTGAACTTACTGAGCAACTCGCTGAACAACAAAGAAAAACATTGTCTCACGATGCATGGCTAACTGAACAAGTAAATCTAGCATTTGAGAAGTTTGACTCAGGAAAATCCGTTTTCATTGAGCACCAAACTGCTAAATCTCGAATGGAAGAGCGCAAAGCCAGAATCCGTAATCGAGGTAAGCAATGATTTTATGGGAAGAAGAGTCACTTAATGATCGTGAAAAGATCTTCGAGTTTCTCTATGACTTCAACCCTGATGTGCCAGAAAAAACTGACAACCTCATTGAAGCAAAAGTAGAAAACTTGCTTGAACAACCTTTAATGGGTGTACAACGAGATAGCATCCTCGGTCGATTACTCATTATTCCTGAGATTTCGATGGTTATCTCTTACTGGGTCGAGGGCGATATCATCCGAGTTATGCGTGTCCTCCACCAGAAACAAAAATTCCCTACGGATTGATTGCTTCCTCTGGGGAATTAACGCCCTGTTAAGGGGTGAGCAACGCAATACCTAAGCCGCCGCATACCACCTTAAACACTAAAACCAACGCATAGTAAAAATGCCACGCATTGCGAATCACTCTTAAACAGTTTGTTAGAATATTGCCTTTAGGGAGCATTCATACCTGACACTTTAAGATGGCCTACATATATGAGCTTGGAGTTATTTGCTAGATCTTTCGGTGTTGTTTGGCTTGAAAACCACTCCAATGGTACTCCTGCCTTTTTATAAGAAAATGCTACTAGCTCAGAACAATAAAAGTCGCTCTCTGGTGAAATTAGGTTAGCCATTGTTGGTAGCATTCCAAGTGCTGCTCTACCAGCACCACTCGAACCAATAGCACCTGAAAGATCGTATTGTTTACCAAGTTGTTTTCTGGCATAGGTCATAATCTTATTTTTGAGCTTCAGATAGGCCAGGGTATCTATATACGACTGTATAAAGATCGCCTTTCATAACATCGACTAATTTGACTTTGACTACTTCGGGATCAATAGCTTCAATAATATGCTCACCACCCACATAAAGTCGAGCATGACTGTAATTTGAAATTGTTGCCAATTTTACGACCTTTGAAACTGCTTCATTTGTTGTCGATAGAATGACATCACCTTTTTGGAGTTGCCCAAGTGTGATAACTTTAGTTGACATTTTATTCCCTTACTTAGATGTATACGAGATCCATGTAGCATTGACATTATCCAACGAGACATTAGACCTAATATCAATTGTGGTAAATTTTAGGCCCATTAAATCTATGTCGCTTTCAGGAAAGAACAATATACCCGTAGATTGTCCCTTTGGCCGAAATTGGTATTTTTTTCCCTCATTAGAGGTAGCTACTATTTCGATTTCAATTTCAAAATTTGGCCATTTAGACGATACAAATACATCCCTATCATACGCTGAATCTGATGCAATCATTTCTGTTGAAAAAGTTAAATTCTCTGGTTCACTTCCGTCAAAAATCAACCTTATCATTTGATTTCGATTCAAAGCAGTAACATCAACATTAAATTTTGACCACCCCACAGATTTAATTTTCTTTGCGCTAAACATGTCTACAATGTGCGGATTGCGGAAAAACTGTGAAAATAGATGATTGTCACACCCTAGAAGAATAAATGGGAAACAGATAAAAATAATTAATTTAAACCTCACGCCAACTCCAAAAATTACGATTTAATAGCAGTTATTTTTATATGGTCAGTGAGTTTTTCAATATAAAAGCATACTTTTTCAACAAATCTCGACTAACGTCAAAAAATCATCAGCGAGAATTTTTAGTTTTATAAGCAACGAATGTTAGTGAAATATTCTAACGCCGCATTAAGGTGTGAGCAACGCTACCACGAAACCTAACCATACCACCATAAACACAAAACCCAACGATGGAACGAAAAATGCCAAGCGTTGGGAATCACTCTTAAACAGATTGTTATGTCACTTAGTTTACAAAAACTACTTTGTCTTCAGTTTCAATATCTAGGGCTCTATATAACATCTTGTGTACCTTTAAATGACTAGACCTCTTAACTTCACCCTTACTAACACTAGACTGATCTATGTAAGACCATAGGAATGTATCCAAAGAACTGACCTTAACACCAACAGCGCCAACACGATATAAACACTGAAGTAACGCATATAGCACATCAGATTCTTTTACAGCCTTACCTTCGAAGTAAGAATGTACGATTTTCACGCAAGGATCAGTGTTTTTTGTATCACTCAACGACATGACAACATCATTTAAACGTTCTTGGTTTATAGAAGAACGAGAAAATGTTGCAGGTAACCCTCTGAGTAGCTCAGCAGTCTCTTCAAAAGATGGATACATTTCACCCCATTCTTCTTTTAAGGACTTTAAACGTTTCTCTGAATAGTTGGCTTCAGCAGCTATTAGCGCCCTCCAAGATACACGGTCTCGTTCTGAAGCAATATTAAAGGTTTCATTTACAAACTGGAGAACATCCCGTGGTCTTCTGAGCGTACGTTCTAATATGAAGTCCATAGCGGTTTGTCCGCCGCCTTTCTTTGGTTTAGGGAATATATGCTCTAACTTAACTGTGTCTTTGGTATATTGGCTTTTAAAGACCTCGTTTATCCTCAATTCAACCAGTTTAGTTAATTCTTCGTTACTCCACTTGAGTTCAAGCATGTAAGATTCGTATTTTTCTTCTTGAAACCCAGAGTCTCTAGTTTGATCATAAACCAAATCTAATAGGTCTTTTCGTAATGCAGCTATAATTTTAACCGTTTCGATCTTACGGAATGACTTTACTTCTTCGATTAAAGCTCTAATAAATCGACACCTTGTAGAAGTATTGGCCCAATTTTCATCCAACTGGTCAATTACGATATAAAATTTCTTTTGTGTATCATCAAAGGAATACTGTGCGAGCAATTCCAGAACTTCATTTAATTTTTTTATTTGTAAGCCATTAACAACCTGACTTGCTCGTTGCTTAATCTCCGTTCTTTCTTGCTCTGATAGTTTTTCGACACCATCGAGACTTAAAGACACACCCGAATATTTTGCTCCAATTGAAGCTTTAGTATCATTTTCTAGCTTCGACGTGATTTCGCGAAGGTGTTCATCTGTATCTAACCAGAACTTATCCCCCCACTCGTTGAAGTACTCTATAGCTTTTTTCTTTGCCTTATCTCTTCGAAGCCAAGAAAAAATGCCATCAGTAAAACGCTGTCCATCCTGCTCATTTTTAATGTCGTATCTGAGTTTTAGTATTTCTACAACAAGTAGATGACGCCATAGCAGCTTGTAAAATAAATCTAATTTTATATCTAAAGCATCGAAAAACTTGATTATATCCGAGTACTCCAAAAATCGGACTGAAATATCATTAGGGTCTAGCCTCGCACAGTGGTCTGTACTTGTTTCAATTTTATGAATTAAAGCGCTTTTCCCTGAGCCAGTTCTCCCAAGAATAACTGCTGCGGGGTTACTGACGTCCAATAATTCGTCAAGATCTCCCTTATCTACAAAACACTTGTCTAGTAAAGAACTATCTGTTTCAGCATCTAAAGCTCCGACCTTCAAGTTTCGTGTAATTTTTATTCCTGAATCACTCATCTAAGCCTTCCTATGTGCACACTCACTTAAATATACACCGAGACTCATATTCATTCTGTGAGCAAGTTATTGAGTTGAATAAGTGACATAACTGCTGCTAGCAATCACTGTGTTTATCTAACCTTTGTAATTGTGTTTTAGGCGTCACCATGAATGCCAAATTAATGTGCAAATACTGGCATAGCACTCAATAAAGTCATTACTCTTTAAGTGGTTATACTCATGCTTTTATCGCAAGTTAATGATTTGATATATATAGAAAAAACTTATAAAGAACTGAAGGTTTAGACCGTCTTGTAATGAGCGCTGACACTATGGTTTTCTCAACAAACTTCCAGCGCACTCTGCGCAATGGATTCTGCATCACGCTCGTGCCCCGCTATCCAGAATGACGAGCGTAGAGAGCGGTGTTTGGGGGGACTTTAAGCGGCAGTTGTCTGTGAAGAGGCCGATAAACACACAGAGCCTACCATCTGTCATCCCAGCAAGCCTAGGCGCGACTAGGGATCCATTCATCGACGAGCGCTAGAGCGGCGGTTTGCTCACTGAACTTTCAGCGCACTCTGCGGAATGGATTCTGCATCACGCTCGTGCCTCGCTGTCCAGAATGACGAGTTTAAAGAGTGATGTTTGGGAAAGGGCTTTAAGCGGCAGTTGTCTGTGAAGAGGCCGATAAACACACAGAAACCACCGCCTGTCATTCCAGCAAGCCTAAGCGCGACTAGGATCCATTCATCGACGAGCGTTAGAGCTGTGGTTTTCTCACCGAACTTTCAGCGCACTCTGCGCAATGGATTCTGAATCACGCTCGTTCCTCGCTATCCAGAATGACGAGCTTAAAGAGTACCTTCTAGAGAAAGCACGATCGTTAAGCGTTCTTATCTCTGGTGTTATTTCTGCTCGACAAAGATAAGACGCTCAGTATCAAATCCACGTTCTTTGGCCATGGCGACGAAGGTATCGATGAGCGATTGGTCGACGGTCGGGGTGCGTGCTAAAAGCCATAAATAGTCGGTATTAGGACCAGAGACAAAGGCGTATTGGTAGTCGGTTTTGTCGAGCGCAAACACCACGTAAGATCCGTAAAACGGGCCAAAGAACGAGACTTTCAAGTAACCTTCAGAGTCGCCATTGACGAAGTAGGCTTTTCCTTCGGCTTCTTTCCATTGGTTTTCATCGGCCAAAAAGCCTTTGTTGAGTACCGCGACACCGCCATCGTCTTTTAAGGTGTATTCGGCGGTAACTTGAGTTAATCCCGCTTCAAAAGAGTGGTCTAGACGGGCGATTTCGTACCATTTCCCTAAGTAATTTTGTAGGTTGAACTCGTCGACGGGTTTGACGGTTTCTGGCATGCCAAGGCAGCCACTCAGTGTGATGGAAAGTGCCAACAGTAGAATTTTTCTCACAATTCGCTCCTGAAAAATGAGTCTCACATTGCCTTCAAGTCTAAGCGGTTGAACTAAAAAACAGAAGCGACATATGGGTAGATTATGTGAAGGCGTTTGGGAGCAATAGTAAGTAGCATCTCAGCGGAAAAGTGTTAGAAGGTAAAAATAAAAAGCGCTCGTTGATCGAGCGCTTTGCTTATTCCCTAGAGGGGGAGTTTTGTGGGAATTCGAGTTATTAAAACTTATACGCCCCGCCTAAGCTGATTTGCCAAGCAAGGTCGTTTTGAATCAGCGGGCTATTCGAATCATGGTGTTCAAACTCCACTTTGGCAATGGCTAGCCACTGCTCGGTGATATCGTAGAGTGAAATCAAACCAGCCTTGTAAACCCAAGTCTCATCAGCATCAAATTGTGCTAAACCGGACGCGGCAGATTCTTGCGCAGAGACGTTGTAAAGATGCTGCGAGAGTTTTTTGGAGCGGTAATCCACTTCAACATATGGGGAGAGCACCCACTGATCAAACGGGGTATCAAAAGCGCGACCAAGGTGAAGTTGAATCTCATAACCGTCGTGAACATTGGTGACATCTTGCAGGTAGGTGAGGCGTGCGCCAACTGTTCCCACGGTGATACCAAGATCGGCGTTACCATCACGGTTTTTGATGCCGCGAGGAATGTCATCGAAATCGTCCGACACTTCAGCAAAACGCAGGTTGCCCGACAAACCCAACCAAGGGGTGAGTGAGTAATTGGCTAAGCTGCCATCAATAAAGCCGTATTTTCCGTTGTAAAACAAAGAGGGCTCAATGCCAGCTTTGGCCCCATCCGTTGAAAATGCGGATTCGCCGTAGGTGATACCCGCGCCAACAAACGCGTAATCTTGGTATTGTTCTTGTGCCAACACAGGAGCAGACAGTACCAGCAGGGGAATGGACACGCGCATGCCGCGCATAAGATTTTTCATGGCTAACTTCCTTTTTCTTTTCGTTTTATAAAAGAACGGCTAAGTGGCGGTTTTCTTACATCAGGGTGGGCTTAATTCATTGTTTTTGGGTTTATTCGCAGAAGGACGTTGTATTAATGGCCAATAAAATAGAGTTAAAACAAATGCTTACTGTTTATACATCCACCCTGCAGCGATGGGCAGGGCGGTGTTTTTGATGTGGTGTGACGATGAATTAATGATCAATCATGTCCGCAAGAATCATTGCTGCGTGGGTTTCTACGACACCAGCGTTGAAGCCGTACATGTGGCCATATTTGCTCGCCAGAGCCGTTTGTACGTTGCGGGTGATCTCTTCTTGCCAACGTTTAAACCAAACGAAATGGTTCCCATCGCTGAGCATTGGCGTGTAAGGCACCACTTCAAGTTGTTTGCCCACTTCCGCTCTTACATCGGCGATGTATTGCAGTAGATCTTTCACATCCTGTTTTGAGCCGATGTTGCCGTGGCCACCATTAATGAAGTCCCATTGCCAGCCAAGGTGTTTGCCGAGCAAGTTTTTGAGATCGTCTTCATAGCCGTGGAAGTGCTCTGCGCCAGCAAAGTTGTAAAACGGCAATTGGTCAGGGTTAATCATGTCAGCGAAATGCAGTACGCGATCACTTGGAATCAGAATCATGGTGTTATCTGGGGTATGGCCAGAGCCTGCTGGCGCGATCAAATGCACTTTGACGGAACCAAACTTCACCACCTTCGGTTTTCTCAGGTCGTAGACATCAGTTGGTGCTGGCACTTTCGTTGTTTTTACGCCGTTTTCATTGGTTTCTGCATGCTGGGCGATTTTGTTGGCCACCGCTTGGCTGGCAATCACGCGTACTTTGTTCACGCTCGGATAGTTTTGCTTGATCAGTTCGACCAATTGGTTGCCACCGCCAACATGATCAAGGTGGTAGTGTGAGTACATAATGGTGGTAATCGGCTTGTTGGTGATGGATTGCACGCCTTTGAAAAGCGCATCGATGCGGCCATCGCCTAATGGGTCAATCAGCATCACCGAATCTTCGTTGACGATTACCGTGGAATTGTAATAGTTGACGCCAATCCAATAGGTGTTTTTGCCCAGCTTTTGCACGGTGGCTTTGCTGTCGTCAAACTGGCGCTCATAGAGATTGTTGATTTTCTGGCCCACTTTAAGCGCTTGAGTGGCGGATGGTTCGACTTCGCTAGGCAGCGTGCTTTGCACTGTTTCGCCAGGGAAAACAATCGCACGTTGTTGATCGTGGCTGTGGTTATGGTTTGCAGCGCCAGCATTGAAAGACAGCAGTGCGGCAGTGATTGGGGCTAAAGCAAAGGTGAATCGTTTCATTTTTTCTCTCCTCATCAGGTGAGGAAAAAGATAAATGAGAATCACATATATCAAAAATGCATGATTGTTATAGTATGTATATCACTTACGCACGAAATTATTAGGTGTTTTGATGGTCGCTCCCGAGATCAATTTGCGCAGTATTGACCTAAATCTGTTAACTATTTTAGAAAAGCTGTTGATTCATAAGCATATTAGCCAAGCAGCTCAAGCGTTGAACATGAGCCAGCCTGCGGTGAGTCGAGCATTGATGCGTCTGCGCGAACAATTTGGCGATCCGCTGTTGGTGAAGGTCAACCGTGAGTACCGCTTAACCGCTAAGGGGGAATACCTTCGGCGCGAATTAGAAAGCTCATTGAATACGATTCGGCAGATGCTGGTGGATGATGCGTTTGATCCGTTGCAGTACGCAGGTGTGTTCACCATAGGCGCACTGGATTTTGAAATGATGATGATTGTGCCAAAGCTGTTGGCACGTTTTCAGCAGCGTGCTCCCAAGTTGAAATTGCAAATTGTGCCGTATAACGCGTACATGCCATTGCACGATTACTTGGAGAAAGTGGCGGATCTGCTGCTGTATTCGACCGATGATTCCCCCACCAATGTGTTTAAGCAGCGACTCTTCAATGATAACTACGCGGTGGTGATGTGCCAAAATCACGTGCTTGCCAATCAACCCATGACGTTGGAGCGTTACTGCCAAAGCCGACACGTGATCGTCTCTGGTAATGGGTTGGGAAAAACCGATATTGACCATGAGCTAAAAAGGCTGAACCAGCAGCGCGAAGTGGTGGCGTCACTGCCGCATTTTTCAATGGTGCCAGAGTTGTTGATCAACACCGATCTGATCGCAACGTTGCCAAGGCGCTTGGTCAGCCATTTAAGCCATCGTTATGAAATAACCGTTGCTGAATTGCCGTTTTACACCGCGGATTTCCAGGTTGAACAATTTTGGCATTTGATTCACCACAGCAACCCTGCGCACCAGTGGGTTCGGCAAGAAATCAAAAACATGGTGGATGAAGAGATAGAAGCAAGGTGCTAAGCGGCAAAGTCGCATGCTTAGCTCTGTAAAATTTCAAAGTAATGTCTCAAGGCAATGATAAAAAAGAGGCACAATAATTTGTACCTCTGATGCTTAATGTTGGCTTGCCTGCTTCACTGGGGGAAGATCACTAAACCGCTGGCGAGGTGCAAAGCACACAACAGCGCCAAACCCAGGCCGGTGTAGTTAATCCACTTGGCAATATTGGGTTTTTGAATGGCGACCAGCGATGGCAGCACGGCGAACTCCCTGCCTCCCCAATCTCGGTTTTTGAAGTCAAAACAGAGGCTCAAAAACAAGAAATGACTGGCGGTAACAATGCGAGCGTGGAAGAAATCCTCCGCCTGCAACGCAATGGTCAGCGAGGCCAAATGCGCCAGCAGTATCGTCACTTTGGGCAAAATATAGCGATATTCCACCAACAACAGTTGCAACAGCCACAGGGTGTAAATCGCCTTTAGTTGCCACGGCACGGCGGTGCTAAACAACTGCAATTGCCCGGAGTCGAGTACTTGGGTTTGCCCGGCTTGGCTGATCCAGACCAAGATGGCAAAAGACAAACAGACAGAGACAGCGAAAGATAACCACGCTTTCTTGCGCCTCTGCACCAATAAAAAGCCACCCGCCTGTAAAACAAAAAACACCATAAACGCTTTATCCATCAGTGCCAAAGGAAGCAGATGAAGTAGAGCGACCACACAAAGCAGGTTGAAGCCACTTTCTAACAGCAATATCCGAGTGATTTCGGCTTGGTTATCAACTGGTTTGACTAAGCGCCAAAATAGCACGGGTAACAGTAGTGTTAAGATCACGGCGGAAATCACCGACGACTGCACCGCTTGGTAGAAACCGCTGAAATAGAGCAGCACCAGCAGGAAAAACAAAAGCGCAGAAAGGTGATTACGCATCGGCATGATAAGGCTCCTCGTGGCGATGGACGGTAATGCGTTTTTCAAGCGATTCCACTGCCAGTTTGGCGGTTTCTACACATCGTTCCATGGTCACAGGTACTCGCCAGGTTTGGCGCGGATCGGTCAGATATTCCCCAGCCAGAAAGACGTTTTGGTAGCTATCGATCTCGATAGGAATTTGGCAATTGGCATCGGGGTGGGTGAGTGCGTGATCAGCCACCCAGCAGTGCGCCACACCGTTTTCGCCGATGACAGTAGGGCCGACGAATCGATTCGACGTTGCCTCATCGGCGTGTTTTTCCTTCCAATACAAGCCAGGCCCGACATGAAAACCCTGATATCCGAAGGTGGTGAGTAATGCGCTATTGCCAAAAATCTGAGTCACGATCTCTTGTTCAATCTGCTGTGGCGTGCAGGCGAGCAGCGGCTTGTTAAATGCGGTGCCTGCAGCGATATTGAGATCGGTGGCAGTGACTGAGAGGCAGTACAGCCCGTTGGGTTCTGGCTGAGTCAGGTGATAACTTAAGCCCCACGGCGAATCAATAACAATTCCCACGGTTTTATCGCGTAAGATGTCGGGCAAGGTGGCGAAGTGAAACTGAAAACCGTGGCTAAGAACGTATCGGTAGCTGAACTGCACAGCGGTCGCAGAGAGCAGCGATTGGGTGACATGAATCGGCAGCGCCAAAATAAAGTAGTCCGCCTCAATCACCTCACCTTGGGACGAAAGCACATGGGTAATCTTACCTTGCTCGCTATCTTCTATCAGCCGTTCTATCTCACAGCCGAGCCTAAACTGCACCGACTGTTGGCGTAAGTGTTCGGTTAATGGATTTATCACCGATTCTGAGATCGGGCGTCGATAGCCCAAACTGTAGGCATCGGGTGCATCGGAGTGAAACGGCCCTTCTTTGTTGTTGAGCAAATCCAAAACAGAGAGGGCGGGGCTGTGGTCTGTTGCGCCGATCCAACCCAGTAGGACTGGGCGCAAAAAGGCCGCCAATTTGGGTCTTTGGTTGTACTCGAAATAGCGCTCAAGAGGGGTTTTGAGTAACTCTGCGCTGTCAGGCAAGTTCTGTAAACGCGTTTTAAACCAATAAATATCAATGAGTGGAACCCCTGCGTAGTGCATGGCATAGGCAGATTTCATGTCGTCAATAAGCTTGTCTATCGGTGAAAAATAGCTGCGTTTGAACTGCATTGTTTTATCCGATTGCCCCCAATGAAACTGTACTTTCTGCTGGGGGTAGACGAAGTCAAAGCAAGTGCCGTTTTCGGTTGGTATTTCTTGCAAGAACGACAGTAAATGGATGTTTTTGGCGAAGAACTGCCGATGTGTCAGCTCATGCACTTTGCCGTGATGCACCGCACCAATGCATTTTCCTCCGCTAAAGGGCAATTTATCGTAAACCGTGACGCGATAACCTTTCTTAATACATTCGTGTGCAGCCGCTAAACCTGAAATACCGGCCCCTAAAATCGCAATGTGTGGGGGAGTGTTTGATTTGTTATTCATTGTAATCTCGGTGATGTGTGTTGCGCTGTTCGTCCCTGTCCGTTGTGGCGGTTAAATGACATATAAATCCAAGCTTTATATGAAATGGGTGGGTCACTGCTCTTTCGACTTCTCCCCCCTTTCTCAATCTAGGACTTGAGTGAGGGCGTAAAGACGTACGTTGAAACGGTGACTCTATGCAAATCGCCAGATCCGAAGATCTGGCGGCTGATTTGGTAGGCGTTCGTGTGGAAGTTAGAAGCTACGTTGCATATTTACGCGGTTCGCCACTTCCAAATATTCAAAGATATGGGTGGGAATGTTTTGCAAAAATGCGGTTAGATCGACTTCCATTGCCTCGGTAAAGCCAGCGCGGCATGGGAATGGGTCGGTGTTACCCACAATAAGCAGCTTCGGTGTTTTTCCTTCCCAAATGAGTTTTGCTTCGTATTCAGGATTATCGACTTCAACAACACATGTATTTACTTCTGAACGGAAAATCCCATCTTTGATGGTATAGCCATTGTAAAAAGTGATTGGTGTTTTTGAAGAGGTTGGGAAAGTGACTGGTGCGTCTGGCACCGAACTGCCTTCACCAGGAAAAGTAATGGCTGTGTTTGCAGAGGCAACAGATGAAGCAATAAGTGTCAGTAGGCCAAGTAATTTTATCGTTTTCATGATACTTCCTATTTTTTTAGTTTGGGAACATTCCCAGATGGAAATGTATAGCACAAGTAAATGAGAATGAATATCAATTGTATTTATTTTGGCAGAGTGTCACATATTATTTTTTTATGTGTGGTTGATTATTGATAGTTTTAACGCAGTGAGGGCTTTTCTGATTTCGGATTGGTTGTTTTTTGTTCTTTTTTACAAAATGTCATTTTCCATTTTTGAAAAATAGACCGAGAGAAAACAGCGAAATGTTTTTAAAACAGTATGTTATGCCAAATTTATCCTAAATTAGAGCTGGCTAATTTAGTGGTATGTTATGTAAGTGTCAGGGCAGAAAATAATTTATGACGTGGCAATAACAGAATTTTCCTACAAGCAATTAAGCTGTGTGTCTTACAAAACAGACAAGGAGTGTTGTTGATAAAAAGAGAAAGTAAACATGACAGTAGAAAAAGTATTGATTATCGACTCACAACCCCTTTACGCAAGAGCGCTCTCCTCATTGGTCAAAGAGGTGATTAATCCCCTTGAAGTGACCATTACGACAAACACTAAGCAGATCCTCGACTGTGTGCGCGAGGAAAATGTGGACCTGATCATCATGGACGTTTTAATTGAAGGCCGAGATGGCATCAGTTTAGCGAAGTCAATTTTTGCCAACGGTTATGTTGGAAAACTGCTTTTTGTCTCTTCCAATGACTATGACAGCCTGTCCAACGTAGCGTATACCATCGGCGCGCATGGGTATTTGACCAAGTACGCGAGTCAATCAACACTTAGCAATGCCATTGTTAACGTGCTGAAAGGGTATACGATGTTTAAAGCTCAACCTGCTCAGTCTGATCAACAAGCGTTATCTGAACGCGAAGTCACGGTGCTGAGTTACCTAATGCAAGGCTACAGTAATCAGAAGATCTCCGAGCTTTTGATGCTGAGCAACAAAACCATCAGCACCTACAAAGCTCGAATTTTGAAGAAGTACAACGCGAAGTCCATTGTCGAAATCGCGGAAATCCATCGCTCCTAAGTTCTGTTTTAGATGTTTGCGAATTGCCAATCCCCATTCGTGCAGATAACGTCGATAAACGATGGGGATGGTGAAGCAAACCACTATCGGCGGCTCTCCTTGGCTTTATAGAGCGCTTCATCTGCTTGCATCATCAATTCTTGCAATGTTTCGCCTTGTGCTCGCGTGGCAACCCCTGCGCTTACTGCAATCGTAAGATCTTTATAAGGTAGAGTGCTGTTTTTTAAATGCTGCTTGAGCTTTCCAACCAGTTCACTGGCTTTCCTGTGGTCACAATCTGGCAATATCGCCAAAAATTCATCTCCTCCGGTTCGAATGAGGAAATCACCACGGCGAAATGTGGCCTTCATGGATTTACCGACTTGGCAAATCACTTCATCACCGACGTGATGGCCAAAGGTGTCGTTGATGTTTTTAAAACCGTCGCCATCAATGGCGATCACCGTGTATTGAGAATCTTCCAGCGTGTCTTTAAACAGAGTGTCATTGAAGATCTTTCGATTGTGCAGCCCGGTTAGCTCGTCTTTGATCACCTCGGAAGAGACTTCATCTAACTGCTGTTTTCTGGTTTTGGATTGTTCATACAGACTCAAGTAGACAAAAAACAACAGCAGAAAAACGAAAAACAAATACGAATAATCAATCACCAATTTTGAAAGTGGGTAGGAAAATAAGAAAATGGTTTTGTTATCCGCAATGTAGGTTTTGGTGTAGGCAAACTTAGCTAAAGGATAGCCATTGTAGGTTAACAGCGTGGTTTTAAACCCTTGGTTGTAGATAGTTTCCACATTTCTGTCTTTGAGGTCGTAAAAAAGGCTAAAGACGTATTCGCCGACAATTTCATTTTCCTCTTCGCTTGAATAGACAGGGCTAGAGACAGAAATTAAGTTTTCTCCTAGATCGCTGTCGTGGTAGATGGTGGACACCACTGCGCGATCCAACAGTTGATCTGGCCATGCGTACTGAGTGCAGACAAATTGTGTTTTACACCAGTTTTCGCTGAACTTGCGCGCATCGACTTTGAAGCCGTTGACTTTGCGATCAAGCAGATACTTTTTACCGGAGTAAGAGCGGTAATAAAAAACGGAATTTTTATTATTAAACAAGCTCATGAAATAGTTTCTTGTTTCATGCATGGTTTTATAGGCAACCGCTTCATAATAATCCAATTCTGAATTGTCTATGGCGTAAATATACTCTTCAAACGAACGTTGAGTGGATTGAATGATGTTCTTCCTATCCTTTTTCTCAGAGGCATTGATGTTGGATTGGGTTAATAAGCCCATGGTTACCACGTAGTTTTTAATACTTTCTAAACGGTCTGCGTGCCTATCAAATCGCTCCACTTCAATGGAAACGGCATAAATAGCCAGTGCAATTAAACACGATAAAAAAGAAAGTGTGGCAAACAAAAAGGCCAGGCTTAAACTTTTTTTCATTTTCTTTCTCGGCTGATGGTGGTGATTGTTATTTTTATAGTGAAACGAGTTTTGCTAAATCAACGATGTTTTCGACATTGAATTTATTCAGCAATCGCCGTTTGTAGGTACTAATGGTTTTATCGCTGATCGACAAAATTTTGGCTATTTCACGGTTGGTTTTTCCTTTTAAAAGGTAATTCATTACGGCCGCTTCTCGGTCTGAAAGTTCTGGTTGAGCTTGGTTGACCGCAGAATTAGGCTTGAATTTGAAAAAGGTGTAACCGTTGATCACCGCGTCGATAGCGTCTTTCAAAATGCGTTGATCTTCGGATTTGCACACATAACCATCCGCGCCTAAGCGAAAGGCTATTTCGCTAAACAGCTGGCTGGTTTCCGCGGAAAAGAAGATCACTTTGCCTTTATAACCGTGGGATTTGATGCGTCTTAAGAAGTCAAATCCATCACAGTCTGAAAGATTAACGTCTTGATAGCGAAACAGACCATTGGGTGATCATCAAAGATCAGGCAGTTGACTTTATTTATCATGCTATGCGCTCAATATATTGATTGCCTCAATCGGCATCGGTTTGTTAAAGAGATAACCTTGGCAAACGTCGATATTGTATTTTTTCAACATGTTCCAAGTGGATTGTTTTTCAACGCCTTCGGCGACGATTTTTAAATTTAAACTTTTCGCCAGTCCGCAAATGGAATTGACAATTTTCTGCTTTTTGCTGTCTATTTCCATTTCGGAGACAAACGAGCGATCGATTTTCAGTTCGTTAAAAGGCAGCAGGGAAAGTTTCTCGAGAGAGGAGTGCCCTGTTCCAAAATCATCAATAGAGACATTGACGCCGTTGAGGCGCAGTTTTGCCAAGTTTTTATACAGTGCCACGCTGTTGCTAAACGACGTGTTTTCCGTAATTTCAATAGTAAAAACGCTTGGCTCCACCTGATTTTCTAGGCACTTAGCGATAAAACGCTCGCTGAAGTTGCCATCTTCGATATTGATTTGATCCGCATTGATTGAGATACGCTGGCCTTGGTTGATGTGCCTTGCGTCGCGAATGGCGTTATCCGTGACAATATCAAACAGCTCATGTGAGAGATTGCATCGCTCGACGATGGGCAAAAAGTGCGCAGGAGAGAGCATGCCGTGGATAGGGTGCAACCATCTTGCCAGGGCTTCATAACCAACCACGTCACCAGTGCGGCAATCCACTAACGGTTGGTAGTAGTTTTTTACACGGCCATTGGCCAAATCGAACAAGAACTCTTGATCGCTCACATCGATTCTTCGACGCAATTTTCGTGCAGGCTTTAGGGCGTTGGCGGCGTTGTCCAGTAACTGCTGAATGTCGTTATTGGAGTAAGGCTTGCTAATCTTGCCTAACACTTGAAACGAAAAGTTTTCACACATGGCTGAAACGGCAGAAATAATCGGGCGGTCCAGCGCACTGATCAACGCGACATTGCCTGTGTATTTCTGTTCATTCAGTGAGATCAACAAGTCAATGCCATCGCTGTGTGGCATGTCTAAATCACAGAAGACGAAATCGTAGTGATCATCAGACAAGGTGCTCAAGGCACTCGCCACGGTTTGCTCGGTGGCAACACGGGTATTGGGTATTTTTGCCAGTTGTTGTTTCATCAAAGTCAGATGGATCGGATGATCATCAACAACCAATATTTTCAAATCATTACGCATAGCTTTCCATCCACATGATTGTTCGGTTAATTTCCGCATCCAGTTCAGAGATCACTTTCTCCACCAACGCGGGTTTGTGCGCCATGTCCACTGATTCAGCGTCTTCACAAAGGGCGACAATGTGCTGAATGCCCAGCGCGCCACATGCGCCTTTTACCTTGTGCACTGCCGCTCTCATTTGGTGGCCACTCTCCGCTTGTTTCAGTTGCGTTAAGTCTTTGGCCATTTCGACAATGAAGACTTTCGCCACTTCTTGGGCGTCGTTTTCCGAGAACTTATCGAGCCAGTTTTCTCGAGCCTTTGGTTTGGCGAGGTAGCGCGCCAATAATGCGCCGAGTTGTTTCAGGTCATAGGGTTTATACAAAATTTCATTGATGCCACTTTGCATCGATTTCTCATTGGCGATTCTCGAGTCTTCAGCGGTCACGCCGACAACCGGAAGCGTGGCAAAGCGCTCGTTCGCACGTAATGTTCTCACTAACTCATAGCCATCCATTTCTGGCATATGGAAGTCGGTTAGTAACAGGGCAACATCGCCGTGCTGTTTCATGTAGTTCAGCGCTTCGACGCCGTTGTTGACCACAATGGGGGTGAGCCCCAACTCGGCAAATTGCATTTTGACAATGTGCTGGTTGATCTTGTTGTCCTCCGCCACGAGCACCTTGCCTGCCAGTGTGTCCATCGGGATATCCTCGATGTGGCGTTCTTGCTCTGCACTGGTCATCTTTAGTAAGCAATCCAATAACGCATCTGGGTATTGCGTGCATTCCAGTGCGCTGTTTCTCTGACAGCCGCTTGGCTGGCAACTGAGCGTGTTGCATTCACCGCTTAGCCCCTTGTTTACGCTTGGGTTAGCGTCGTTTTTGACCAGCCCCCAGCATTGACACCAATCCTGAATGACCGTAGGTAATTGTGACGAATAGCTTAAGGCGTTCAGCTCAGGATAAGCGCCTTCACACAGGGTCAGTGGCAGTTCAATGTCAACTTGGGTCCCGACATTCAACGCACTGTGCAACGCGATGTGACCACCCATTTGCTTCAACAGTTGTTCAACAATGGCCAATCCCAATCCTGTCCCGCCAAATTGTCTGGTGATGGAGTCATCAGCTTGAACAAAGGGCTTGAAGATATTGGCCAGTTGCTCTTGCGTCATACCAATACCAGTGTCTTTGATGGTCAGAAGTAATCGCTCGTCGACCACTTGCGCTGTCAGCGTAATGTCTCCTTGTTCAGTAAACTTGATGGCATTGGAAATCAAATTACTGACGATCTGGTTAAATCTGAGATCATCAATCATCGCCCACCTCAATGAGAACGGAATGATGTTCACCGTGTAGTCCAGCCCTTTGCTGTTGGCTTTGGCTTCAAACCCGCGCAAGGTTTGGCTCAACAGACGCAACAGTTCATTTTTCGCTGGATGAATCTGCAACTCGCCCGCTTCCAGTTTTGAGTAATCAAGTACCTCATCCACCAACAGATTGAGGTGGTTTAGCGACTGCTTGGCTCGTAACACCAACTCTTTGTCTCGTTCGCTGGTGGAGTGGGTTGCCACCAAATCGAGCAAGCCATAAGTCGCGGCGAGTGGCGTCCTCAATTCATGGCTCATGGTTGCCAAGAATCGCTCGCGTGCTTTCACTGCACTTTGTGCTTCATGCTGAGCGGCGATCAGTGCGGCCTCGCGCTCTTTTTGCGCCGTCACATCTTGCAATACGGTTAAAACGAACTGCTTGCGATGATCTAAAGAGCGAATGGCTTTGCGCTCGCGATAAATGTGCTCAATTTGCAAATCACAATTGACGGTCTGGCTGTACTCTTTGATTCGTTTACCGCTCAGGACTTGCTGCACTTCCTCGAAATCACCAACGAGTGAGATTTGTGTTGCGGCGTTCTTAATTTGGCAATTCGTGCAGTGGCCTTTGAGATACTCAGAGCAGTTGCTAAGAACCAGTTGTCCCTTATCATCATGAATAAAAACCTTGTTATTCAGTTCTTGAATGATTTGGGTTAACCACTGTTTCTCTTTCTCTTCATTGTCGGCGTTAATTTCCGCTAAGCTCACTTTGAGCTTCATATTGGTAATCACGAAATAAATAATGATCGCAATAATGATTAATAAAACCGATATGATAATGGCAGAAAAAATAACGGTTTCTGAGTCGTAGCCATACGTGAGATTAAAGTCTCGATAACTTTTGTTTATTTTCTCGATTTCTTTACTATCGATGGTGTCGATAATGCTATCGAGCAGTTTATTTAACTTAATGTCATGATTAGACACAGAAAATGCGATTGAAAAACGTTTCTCTTGAGATTTGTCGATTTTCAATTGCCCTTTATTGAACTGAGATAAAAGGCTGTAAAGCACATCATCAGATAAATATGCCGATTGAATTTTTCCGTCTTCCAAATCCTTCATCAGCTTTTTAATGTCAGAATATTCTCTGAAGTTTTCATTATTCCAAGCGTTGATATGGATCAGCCCTTGCTTTTGTAAGCTGAGTAAAATGCCAGAGATCGGTTTTCTATTATTAATGGCTTTAGCTGAAGCCAACTCCACTTTGTGAAACTTTATCTGCATAAAGGGCTTAGTGAGGAGCCAATTAGGTGATTCCACACGATCAATGTAGGCAACAGGAATAATATTGGCATTGAACGTAGCAAGCTCTTGATTGTATTCAAATATAGGGCTCTTATATTCAAAATCTAAACCAGAACGTGACTGGATCAAATCGAGAAAATCGGCTAATAACCCTCTTTGTTCACCATTGTCTGATATTTCAAAAAATGGGTAGGCGTTATTGCTGGTGCTGAATGTGATGACAGAATCGTCATGATGCTCCCTGCGATATTCAGAAAGAAGCCTGTCATTAAGATGGTAAAGATTATTCGATGCAACCGAGCGAATATTCTTGCCTTTCACTTCCCATTCTAAAACTTTGTCAATACTCTCCATTAATGCGACGTTGTTCTTCGCGGTAATAAAACTGATCTCTTCTGGTTCTATCCAATCGGGTATTTCAACGGCGCCACGTACAACATCATGCTTGTCGAGATATTCGTTAATCGTGACAAATGACGAGATAAACGCATTCGCTTGCCCTTTATTCATGATCGCAACGGCGTCAGTAAAATTCAGAGCATAATGAATGTTTTTAATGCCTTTGATTCTTAAATATTCGCAGTAAGAAGTGCCCTGAACACACGTCCAATTGAGCGTGCTAAATGGCCTTGTTTGATAAAAACTTTCTTTGAACCAAATGGAAACACTGCTTTTAAATAGAGGTTTAGAAAAGAGAAAACGGTTCATCCTTTCTGGTGTTTTTGCAAAACCTACTGTGCCATCAATTGCACCGGTTTCAACGTCATGCAGCAGCTCAACGACGTTTGAATAATGTTTCAGTTGAATATTGATGTTGAGAATTTTGGCGATATTTCTTAGGTATTCAACATTGACGCCCCAATAAACGCCCAACGATTCACTATCCAGTGATGGGTTGATCGATTTTGAGGTGATGCCGATCACTATTGTTGATGGAGGATTCGTTTCTTGTTCAGAGTTTTCTTCTTGTGGCAGTGCATTACCCGAAAATAACAGTCCGGATAGTAAAATTAGAAATGAAACGAATCTAATGTGGGCGTTCAACATCTTATATTCCTCAAATATGGAATATAAGATTAAAATTATGTGAGAATTTGTCAAATTTTGAGATTTTAATAAATTCACATAACCTTTTGAATTTTAAAAATAAATTTTGATTGTGTAAGAATGTTCCTACAGAGGAATCGTAATAGGATTACAAATGGAGATAGGTGAGGATTATATTAATTTGAATTTTATTTACGTTTAATGAACGTGGGAAAGTCGGCGAAAGAAAATAATGAAAGTAAGTGTGTATGTCAATGTTGTTCAAAATAAACGTTTGTGAATTTGAAGAATACCAAACGAGTTGAGTAATGGCGTTTCAACGTCGTTTGGTACGCAGAGCAACACAGAGGCAGATGTTATTTACAGTTTTTGGATAGAGTCCACATCGATTTTTGTCGACACGAGTTCACTGTCTACTTCACCAATAATGAGCACTTTATCTTTTGGAGCGACATTCTGCCCACGCCAATCTTCGTGATCGATTTCCACCTGAATTTCGCCAGTCGCATCTTTAAATAGGTAGATTTCATTTCCTAGGGATTGAACGATGTTCCCTGTCAGTTCAACGGCCGTATCATCGCGTGCGGTCAGTGCATTGGCTACCGTGTTGACGCCGCCCACTTTTGGACCCGTAAAACCACCTTGCTGCTGTTGAGCGTCGAAAGCAGCAAAAGCGGAGTGAGATGCAAGCAAAACAAATGGCACTAATAGGATTTTTTTCATAATGACTTCCTCTTTTTGATGGTGTTGATTATTCATCATCAAATGTGAAGTAATCGTGAAGTTTTTTGCGAAGACAAAGAGTTAGATGAATATTGAGTGATGAATTTGGTTATGAAACGAACTGAATTGAATGGTATCAATTTGTTCAATAATTGAGAGAGGCTCATTTGGCATGTGAATCTGTTAATGAAGTGTGGATTTAATTTAAAAAACATAAGCTTAAATGATAGGTCAAACCTTGTGAGTTTGTTTGGCATGCATTAAATTTATAGCAGTAAGCGCAGTGGCATAGGGAAATGACAATGAAACCGGTACTTTATATCGAAATTGATGGCGTAGTTTGGAAAATTATGCCGGACGGTCAGTGGGTTGCCGTACAAGCCGATGAGGTGGTTGACCCAACGGTGAAGTACGTTAAAGAAACACCGCTACCCATCAATGATAGTGATGCCGTTAACATTGACGATCCTATTGACGCAGAGCCAGTATACCAACGCCCTACAACGCCAAACGATGCGCCATCTTCGGATCAG
Source organism: Vibrio vulnificus CMCP6 (assembly GCF_000039765.1). Lineage (NCBI taxonomy): Bacteria > Pseudomonadati > Pseudomonadota > Gammaproteobacteria > Vibrionales > Vibrionaceae > Vibrio > Vibrio vulnificus. The sequence continues at coordinate 1,646,783 of NC_004460.2, forward strand.
GACCTTTCTTCTGAAAGCGCGAGCTTATTCGGTTTCATTCGCCCTGAACTGCGTGAGGTGTTGGCTCAATCCGGTTATGACACGCTGCCGACAGATTATGAAAACACGCCTGAGCGTGAAAGCCCAGACGCGCAATTTTATCTCTTGGATGACGACGCCACGATCACGGTGACGATTGCCGACGGTGGCGATGGTTACGAAAATGCGCAGGAAGTGCCGAGCATTGCGATTTTCGGTACCACGACAGATGTTGAAGATGGCCGCCTCGTTCAGTTGGTTTTGTCCGATGCTTCCGGTCAACAGCAAGTGTTTAGCGCCACGGTTTTTCAAGGTGAGTACCGCGTTGAAGGCATTGATGCCAGTGGGTTTGATGAAGGCACCTTGACTGTCACCGCAACCATTACCGATGAACTCGACAACTTTATTCAAGCCTCTGACACCACAATCAAAGATACCTTAGCGGAGATCACCACCGAGTTTGATGGCCGAGGCGACGAGTTCTTTAACCGTTTTGAAATCTCTTCCTCGGGGCTGACAGGCACTGTTAGCCATGTTGAAGATGGGCAGCGCATCGATATCGAAGTGATTGATAGCTTGGGCCAAACCTTACGTTTTACCACTACGGTCAATGGTGGAACCTGGTCGATCAATGAAGATTTAAGCAGCCTTGCGGAAGGCCCACTGACGATTCATGCTCAAACCATCGACATAGCAGGCAATCCTGCCAGTGCAAGCGATACCATCGTCAAAGATACGCAAGCTTCCATTACGGTAAGCATTGACTCTGGCGATGATGAGTTGGTGAGCGATGCTGAGAGTGGCAACGTTCGTGTCTACGGCGAGGTGGCCAATGTTGAAGATGGACAAGCGATTCGAGTTGTCCTAGTAGACTCGGCAGGCCATGCCCAGTGGTTTATTACCTCGGTGTCGGGCAATCAATGGTCGATCGATAATATCGATGTTTCTCAGTTTGCCGATGGTGATTTTCGCGTGTTGGCGGTGACGAAAGATGTTGCGGGTAACCCCGCTGTTGCGACCGATAGCGCAGGGCTAGATACCACTTTTCCTACCATCGATATTGATACCTTAACTGGTCTGCAGATCATCGATTTTAAATCCGGTGCAGACACGGCCTTGCAAGGCACCACCACGGGCGCAGAAGCTGGGCAGCCGGTTTTAGTCACCATCACCGATGGGGTGAATACGGTTGAAGCGCTCACCCAAGTTGATGCGGCTGGCAATTGGTCGTTCGACAGCATTGATCTTTCGACGTTGGATGCCAATTTGGAATGGCAATTGAACGCAACGGTGACGGATCTCGCTGGCAACCGCGCAAGCGACGATATGCCTAGTCTGATTGTGCCTGATGTGGTCAGCGTCAATGAAGATATTGCCGTTGTTCTTGGCAGCAGTGACGCGCTTTCGCCAATCAATATTGATAATGCCGATTTCACTTTCATCGACGAGCAAAGCAGCTTGTCTTCGCTGACCTCACTTGGTCAGTCCATCTCTGTGGTCATCTCTGCCGATGGTCTTTCTTTGTCGGCGGTGCGAGCCGATGGTCAAGTGGTGTTGTCGGCCAGCATTCTCAATAATCAAGAAGTCAAAATTCAACTCTTTTTGCCAGTCGATCACGGTGACTCCCAACGCTTACTGACGGAGCTGATGATTCAAGGTACGCAAACCGACAGTGATGGTACAACCGAAACGGTGGTTGCGCCGGTGGCGGTGGTGATTGGCGATGCGATCGTTTTTCCTCCACTGGTTGACAGCGCGGCGATCACCGTCACCATCGACGACGGTGGCGATGGCTACGAGAATGCGCAAGAAGTCCCCGCCGTCGTCATTCATGGCACCACAACCGATGTGGAAAATCTCCGATTAGTAACGATCACTGTGACCGATGTGGATGGCAATACGCTGACATTCACCACTCGAGTAGAAAACAACCGTTACCAAATCTCACCAGTTGATTTGACGGGCTTAGCCGAAGGGCCGTTGAGCGTCGAGGCTCATATCGACGATGTCTATGGTAAGACCATTCAAGCCACCGATAGCACCATCAAAGATACCTTGGCAGACATCACCGCGGAGTTTGAAGGCAATGGCGATGAGTTTCTCAATCAGTTTGAAGTGAGCAAAACCGTACTGACAGGCCGAGTCACCGAGGTAGAAGATGGTCAGCGCATTGATATCGAGGTGATCGATGCTCTAGGGAACACCTTAACGTTCTCGACGCTTGTGGCGGGCAATACGTGGACAATCGAAGCCGATCTTTCATCGCTGGTGGATGGCGAATTGACGCTCAATACGCAGACCATCGATGTTGCCGGTAATGTGACCACCGCAAGTGACACCATTGTTAAAGATACGCAAGCGGCGATTACCATCGCCATCGACAGTGGCGAGGATGAGGCACTGAATCCGACCGAACTGAGTGCTGTGACGCTCTCTGGCGTCGTCAGCCATGTTGAAGATGGCCAAGCGGTGCAAGTGGTGGTGACGGATACCTCTGGTGCGAAGTTAGTGTTCACTACCGTTGTCGTCTCGGGTGCGTGGTCACTCAAAGATCTCGATCTTTCGTCTCTTACGGATGGCGAAATCCGTGCCACCGCCAGTACCATCGATGTGGCGGGTAACCCTGCCACAGCAGAAGATACAGCGATCGTGGATACCACCGCGCCCACGATCGACATTGATACCTTAACTGGCCTTGAGATTGTTCAATTTAAGCAAGGCACAGAAACTGCACTGCAAGGCAGTACCACTGGGGCAGAACCCGGACAGCCAGTCGTGGTGACCATCAGCGACGGCACTCAGACCATTTCGGTGACAACAACCGTGGATGCGGCTGGCGTGTGGTCGTTTTCCTCCATCGATGTCAGTGCGCTGGATGCTGCGAAAAGTTGGAGCTTAACCGCCACGGTGACCGATGCTGCAGGCAATAGCGCCACCGATGAGACGCCAACGCTGGATATTCCAGACACCGTGGCGTTGTGGGAAGACTTAGCCGTGATTCTCGACAGCAGCGAGGCGCTGTCGGAGATCAATATTGAAAACGCCCAGTTTACTTTTCACGGCACGCAGTCCGATCTCGCCGCACTGACCTCCCTTGGTCAATCCGTGTCAGTGGTGATTTCAACCGATGGCCTATCCTTGAGCCTTGTTCGTGGCGATGGGGCAACGGTATTGACCGCTGCAATTGAAACCAATAGCCAAGTTAAGTTGTCCCTCTTTTTGCCGGTTGATCATGGCGAAGCACAACGCTTGCTGACGCAAATTTTGTTGGAAGGTACCCAAACGGATGCCGACGGCACCACGGAAACGGTGATTGCACCGTTGCCGATTGTGATTGAGGACGCGATAGTCTTCCCGCCGTTGGTGGACAGTGCGTCGTTGACGGTCACTATCGACGATGGCGGCGATGGCTACGAAAATGCTCTCGAAGTACCTGGCACGCGGATTCACGGCAACACGGTGGATGTTCAGGATCTGCGTTTAGTCACCATTACCGTGACCGATTCGTTGGGTGCGACACTCACTTTCACCACCCGAGTGGAGAACAACCAATATCAGATTTTCCTTGTCGATTTGAGCTCGCTTGCCGAAGGGCCGCTCACGGTCGAGGCAGAAATTCATGACGCCTACGGCAAAGTCATCACCGCCAACGACACCACCATCAAAGACACATTGGCTGAAATTGATGTTGCCTTTGATGGTCAAGGGGATGCATTTTTAAATCAGTTTGAAGTGGCCACCACCACGCTCAATGGCCACGTGGCCAACGTGGAAGATGGACAAACCATCAACATTGAAATCATAGATGGACAAGGCGGACGACTGACGTTTACCACTGTGGTATCGGGCGACCAATGGTCTTTGGATGTTGATTTGAGCACGTTAAGTGATGGTGAACTGACGGTACACGCTCAAACCATTGATATCGCGGGCAACCCTACCACCTCACACAACACCATAGTGAAAGATACTCAAGCGTCCATTACGGTTGAGATTGACAGTGGTGATGACGACTTATTGAATCCAGCAGAGTTGACTTCGGTAAAAGTCAGCGGTTTGGTTAGTCATATCGAAGATGGCCAAAGCGTGAATGTGGTGCTGTCGGACTCGGCAGGCAACACCATGACAGTGCAAACCACGATTGTGGGTGGGGCATGGGCAATCGATAATCTCGATCTTTCAGGCTTTGTGGATGGCGAGATATCTGCCACCGTCTCGACCGTCGATGTGGCAGGCAACCCCGCAACGGCAACGGATAGTGCGACGGTAGATACCACGGCTCCAACCATTGATATTGATACGTTCGATGGTCTCAACATTCTGCAGTTTAAATTAGGGACCAATACCGCGTTGCAAGGCACCACAACGGGAGCAGAAGCTGGCCAACCAGTGGTGGTCACCATCAGCGATGGCACTCAAAGTATTCGTGTTACCACGAGCGTGGACGCCGCGGGGAGCTGGCAATTTGCAACCATTGATGTAAGCGCCTTGAACAACCGCGCGACATGGACACTCACCGCCACGGTGACCGATGCCGCAGGAAACAGTGCGGTGGATGACATGCCCACGCTCACTTTCCCTGATGTGGTGACCGTGTATGAAGATTTGACGGTGGCGATTGGCAGCAGCGGCGCAACATCCGATATCAATGTGGAACAAGCGCAATTCCGATTCCATGAGGTTCAAACGGATCTAGAAAGTCTGACTTCGTTTGGTCAAAGCATTACGAGCACGCTTTCAGCCGATGGGCTGACCTTAACCGCCACCCGTGCCGATGGTGAAATTTTACTGACGGCGCATATTGCCTCCAATGCGCAAGTTCAGTTGCAACTCTTCCTGCCGGTGGACCACGGCGATGCACAGCGCCTACTCACGGACCTGATGATTGCGGGAACGCAAACCGATGCCGATGGCACCACTGAAACGGTGCTAACGCCACTGCCCATCGTGATTGAAGACGCGATTGTCTTTCCTCCGTTGGTTGATAGCGCAGAGATCACCGTGGTGATTGACGATGGTGGCGATGGCTACGAAAACCAGTTTGAAGTCCCCGCAGTGCGTATTCACGGTAACACAGTGGATGTTGAGGATTTACGCCTCGTTACCATTACCGTCACGGATGTGGATGGAAAGGTGCTGACCTTTACCACCCGCGTTTCCGATAACGCCTATCAAGTGAGTCCGGTTGATCTCAGCTCATTGGCGGAAGGGCCACTGACGGTGGAAGCGGAAATTCACGACGTCTATGGCCATTCCGTGTCGGCCAGTGATTCCACCATCAAAGACACCTTGGCGGAGATCAGCACCGATTTCCAAGGCAATGGCGATGAGTTCTTCAATAAAGCCGAAATCACCACCAGTGGTATCACTGGGACAGTGAGCAATGTGGAAGATGGCCAGCGCATAGATATTGAAGTGGTGGATCATCTCGGTAATCGCTTAACCTTCACAGCGACCGTGAGTGGCAACAGTTGGTCAATTAACGAAGATCTCTCTGCTCTTGCTGAAGGTGAGCTCACCGTGCATACGCAGACAATTGACGTCGCAGGCAATCCCACCACGGACACCGATACCATTGTCAAAGACACGCGCGCACTGATCAGCGTGAATATCGCCTCAGGCAGTGATGCGCTGCTCAACGCAACTGAAGTGACCGCCACCGATCTGTTTGGTCGCGTCTTTTTTGTCGAAGAGGGACAAACGGTTTCCGTCACGGTGACGGATCACGCGGGCAAAGTGCTGACGTTTAGCACCACGGTGGTAAACGGACGCTGGGAAGTTGCCGACGCGGATCTCTCTAGCCTTGCTGACGGGCCGATTGCGGTGACAGCGTCGGTCAGTGATGTGGCGGGCAACGTGGCGACGGCCAGTGATTCGGTGCATGTGATTGATACTTTGCCACCACAAATTGACATCGATACGCTTGATGGCTTGAGCGTGGTAGATTTTCGTTCTGGCAGCTTAACAACCCTTCAGGGCACGACCACAGCGGAAGAAAATCAAACCGTCACGGTGACGATCAGCGATGGGGTGAACACGCTGACTTACACCACCTTAGTCAGCGCCAGCGGCTCATGGCAGGTTGAAGGCGTGGATATTGCGACTTTAGATCAAAACCGTGAGTGGCAAATTCAAGCTGACGTAACAGATTTGGCTGGTAACCCAGCTAACGACGGCATGCCAACGGTGATCTACCCAGACGGCGCCGTGTTTGTTGAGGCGCTCGTCGGCATTCTAGGTGAGCAAAATGCGACGGTTGATCTCAATATCCAATTTGGTGAATTTACGTTCCACAGCGATCAAAGTGCGTTTGCTTCTTTGACTTCGCAAGGCTTGGCATTAACCGTGGTCATTTCGCCCGATGGTCAAACATTGACGGCCACTCGCACGGATGGTCAGCAGGTGTTGACGGCCGAGATAGTAGGTGACCAAGTGAAGATCAGCCTGAAAAAGCCGATCGATGAAATTCGCGACTTGGATGCAACGCACACCTCGTTGTTGATTCAAGCGACACAAACGGATGCCGATGGCACCAGTGAAACCGTCGTTGCCCCCGTTTCCATTGTCGTGCTCGACTCTCAACCGATTTCGTTTGATGACCATTACCTGGCAACAGAAGGGCACAATGAGTTTGGTAACCTGCTTGCCAACGATTTTGACCTTGATGCGCCACTGCTGGTGAAAAGTATTTTGATTAACGGTGAAACGCATGTGGTTTCGCAAAGCACACCACTGAGCTTAACGCTGCCAGAGGGCATCCTTACTATCTATTCCGATGGTCGTTGGACCATGGCCGTCAGCCGAGATCTCGACCATAACCAAAGCCAGCAAGTGACGTTTTCCTACATCGCAGGGGATAAAAGCTACGATTACGACTCCGCCAATGTGGTGATCGATATTCGTGATGGGGAAGCTGGGCGCATTGAATCGAGCAATCAAACGGTGACCGAGTCTCTAATCACGGCGGATGCGCAGGTGTTGAACAGCACTATTCATGTGACGGGCGGTTCGGATAATCCTGATCCGGACTCGCTGCGTTTTGATGAATCTGCGCTGCTGGATTTTGATGCATTGAACCTGACCAGTGGGGAAAGTTTACTCGAGTTGAGCTACCAACTGAGCACTGATGGGAAAACCATTACCGCCAGTTCGACGGGCGGTGAGGTGATTTTTACCCTTGCCATCAGCGGCGCGGTGCTCAGTGGCAGCGACGTACAAGCCAGCTTAACACTGACGTTGAATCGTCCGATCAATCAAGCGAATGGTGACGATGTGACTCGTTTACCAGTCACCATCACAGGCACCGACAGCGATGGTACCACGTTGATTTCCGGTGATTTTGTATGGCATATCAACGATGGCGCTAACCCTACGCTCGCCAATGGTGATGGGGTGTTCCTTAATGAAGAAGGGCTGCTAACCCAATCCAGTCTTGTCGACAACGGTACGGTGAACGTCACCGTGGGCAGTGATCCGATCGCTGAGCTGTATTTCGATTTGGCTGGTCAGCCAACGTTAACCAGTGGTGGTGAGGAGATCGCGTATACCATCTCGCCAAACGGCAATGTATTGCAAGCGTATGTGGGCGATATCAGCAATGTGATTTTCCAAGTGGTGATTGAAGAGCCGAGTTCAGAAAATGATTCTGTGATCAACTATCAGTTCACCTTGTATCAAGCACTCGACCAACACGATGCAGATGAAATCGACACGATTCCGCTGGTGATCAGCGTGAGGGATACGGATGGTGATGTTCAACGCTTGCCTCTTGACATTGAAATCCAAGACGGCCATCAAGGTGAATTGAGCTCAGGCACGCTGGTGATTACCGAGCTGCCGAAAGATGATTTAACCCCGTCGGGTATCACCGCTGAAGCGAGTGTGAATCTGGTGGTCACCGCCGATACCGACCCCATTGTGGCGGTGACATTAGCCGTGGCCAATGGTCAAGCAGTGATTGATGGCAATGGCGTGGCACTGACGCACAATGGTGAAGCGATTGTCTGGCGAGTCAACGGTGATGGTAGCTACGATGCGGTTCTAGCCGATGGTACACGAGTGCTGACCGTGACGTTGCCTGATGATGTGAATGTTGAGGCGGATACCGCGATCAACGTTGAGCTTTCTGTTCATCTCTATTTACCTGTCGATCACCATAAACCGGAGGCAGACAACCAGCTTTCTCTCTCTCTGCCAGTCACCGCAACGGATTCTGATGGCACGTTTGTCACCAGTGACAGCACCTTGATTATCTACGATGGCGAAACGCCAGTGCTGACGGTGGCAGGCAACGTGACTGTCGATGAACATGGCATTGTCGGTGACGGAACCGAGAATGGGATAGAAAGCGTTAAACACGTTTTGAGCATCGATGGTGGCAGCGATGACGTTGCCGACATTCAAATTGATGTCGCGGCGTTTAATGCACACGGGTTCACCAGCGGTGGCTTAGCCATCACACTGCACGCGCAAAACAGCAACGGCTGGTTTATTGCTAAAAACAGTGCTGGGGAAGTGGTGTTTAAAATCCGTCCAAACAACAATGGTAAGGTTGATTTTTCATTACAAGGAGCGCTTGATCACCCTGATGGTAACGGCACCAACTTACTCGATTTGCCTTTTGAAATGTGGGTCATCGATGCCGATGGCGACATCTCTTCCACCGAAACTTTAACTGTGACGGTGACCGATGATGTGCCCATTGCACAAAACACCAGTGTCGAGCTGGTGGAAGGAGACAGTTACACCACCAACTTGCTGCCTGAATCAGTGATGGGTGCCGATGGCGCTGAAATCAGCAGCGTTACGTATCGCGGTACAACCTATCCGCTCTCGGCGGATGGCTCACCAGTGACCATTCAGCTCGTTAACCCGAATGTACCAAGCGAGGTGTACGGCACATTAGTCGTGCATCAAGATGGCACATTTGAATTAACCACCAACCCAAGTGTGACCACGGTTCCTGCGATTTCGGACACGGTAAGTTATGTCGTTATTGATGGCGACGGCGACCAAGTGACCAGCACCGCAACGCTGGTCTTGGATGATACGGCGGGAATCTTGCGCGTTGAAGATCTCGAGATGCGGGAAGATGAACAAGGGACACTTTCCATCGTCGTTGCACTGGGCGATCGCGATCAAGGAGAGGTGGTGGACTCGATAGAGATTGATGCCAACTCTCTGCAAGGAGGCACCTTATATCTCGATGGCGTCGCGCTTAATGCGGTGGGTGGCAAAGTTATTCTCTCGGGTAGTCAGTTGTTGATGATTGGCAACCAAGTGACGGTGGCAGGCGCACTGACCTATCAACCTGCAACCCATTTAGCCAGCAATACCGCTACGATTGTTTTGGCGGTCAGCGCAATCATCGCCAGTACCACAGGCAGTGAAACCTTGGCGGACACCATTGATGTCAATGTGTTCCCCGTTGCGGATGTACCGACATGGCAAGCTGATTTACAGTATGACTACACCCTTGTTGAAGACAGTTCAGAGCCATTAACGTTGACGTTGAACGCCGATCTTGTCGACAGCGACAGCTCTGAGAGCCTCAGTTATCTGATCTCCGGCATTCCAGCGGGAATTACCGTTTGGCTCGATGGCAGCCAAGTCAACGAAACCACCGCCTATAGCGAAGAAGAATTGAATCGCATGACGATTCGATCTGACACCAATATTTCTGGACAATTCACCTTTACGGTCACCGCCATAGCAACGGAAGCGGGTAGTAGCTTCGCCAGTCCAAGCGATCAAACCGCAGTCGCTTCTCAGCAAGTGACCATCAATGTCCGACCGGATGCCGATACGCCGTCGCTATCTGTGAAAAACATTGCGGGCTTAGAAGATCAGCCGTTGAACCTCCACGATGCTATTAAAGGACATCTTAACGATACGGATGGTTCTGAAACGCTCTACTACAAGCTTGAAGTGGCAGAGGGTTGGAGCGTCGAAGGGGGCACTTCCTCAAGGCTCGAAGATGGGACCTATTGGTTCTCGGATGCTGAGCTGGTGGCTGGTCACATCTATCTGGTGCCGAAAGAGGATATCAGTTCGGTGACCGAAACGTTGAGCGTCAAAGTCACCGCAGTTGCGGTGGAGTCCAATGTTGATGGATTAGTGCCTGTAAACCCAAGCGCGAACAGTGTGACAGAGACCATTACCATTCGTCTCACTGGCGTGGTTGATGAACCGTTGGCGGTCGATGGTGGAGAGGGCCACTGGCGTTATGACGCAGAAACAAAAGTGATCAGTAACCAAGTCGATTTCATCGAAGATCAATTGATCCCGCTTGATTTTGTCTTGGTGACCTCAGATGACGATGGCTCCGAAGTGATCAACATTTTGATCACGGGCATTCCTGATGGCGTAATGCTCGTGGATGCTGCTGGGCAGCCGGTGAGTTTGCCGATCTCGGGTGAAGACCCAATCACAGGGATCATTTATCAAGTGACTAATAGCGATTTGGCCAACTTGTATCTCAAAGTACCTGAGGATTACAGTGGTCAATTGCAACTCTCGCTTAAAGTGATCTCCACTGAGCCAGATGGTGACTCGGGCGAGTTTCCCATGACGGTAGATATTGAAATCAAGCCGCAAGTGGATGAGAACTCTGGCTCAACGCTCAGCTCCTTGGGTGTGGAAGACAACGCCGTTCCTCTTACTTTATGGCCTTCGCTGGGAGCCGATAACGATGGCAGCGAAGAGGTGATTGGCTACGTGATTCATGCACCAGAGCAGGGAATCACGCTCTATTTTGATGGCGTTGAAATAACGATTCCTACGGGTGGATTAGATGTCTCAAGCTTGACGGACTCTCTTTCCCCCGATCTGGAATCGTTGTTAACCAGTGGCCGTTTAACCGCCAAAGGACCGATGGATTTCAGTGGTACGCTCGATATTCCAGTGACTTATTTGGTGCAGGATACCTCTGGTACAGGCGCCATTGACCAGAAATATGTTGATGCGACCATCGCAGTGAATTTTGATGCCCGCGTTGAACTCGACACACGCTTAGAAGGCAATCCAAGAGTATTGGCTAACACCGAAGGCGGACCCGTCGATCTCACTTACGCGGTGCGTTTTGTTGATATGGATGTGGATGGCTCAGAGTATCTTGATTATATCGTCATCAAAGTCCCGGCAGGTTTAACCTTGATTGTCGACCACCCGAATGGGGCCACTCAAGACGGTGACGGAAACTGGGTGATCCCAGCGCATGGCCTAACCAGTGATAGCGTGCGAGAGATGGCGGCGCTGATCCTCAAGGATGCGACGATTTCGTCGACACAAAATACTGAGATTATTAATCTGGTGATTTCAGCACGTGTGATTGATGGGGAGGATGCCCGCTTTATCGACGCGCCGATCCGAGTGCAATTTACCGGCCATGATGATGGTGGCGGCAGCTGTGATCCGGTGGGGCCTCCTGGCGATCTGACTCCGGGTGATGACGCGTTGCAGTTTAACGAAGGAGAAGACCTCGATTTGTCTGGTCTGCTCGATGGTAATATTGGCAGTGATCCAAATAACGAACTCTCATTCTTTATTAGCGCCGATAAACTGCCAGACGGCGTAATGATTGAAGGAGAAGGGGTCACCATTGAGTATGACAGCGCCGGTAACATCGTCGGCTTTGTTATTCCGCCTGAAGCAATGGCGAGTTTAAAAATCACCGGTTTGGATGAAGACTTTGCGGGTTGCCTTTCTCTCGAAGTGGAAATCAAAGAAACCTCTGGCTGCAATGGTGACAGCGTCACTACGACGCAAACCATTGATATCGAAATTCTGCCAGTGGTTGACGACTTAGTGGTCTCCTCGATCACGTCGATGGATGAAGATGTGGTCACTCAGTTAGACCTCAGTGTTGTACTGGGAGACAGCGTTGAGGCGGGACAAACCATCAGTGGTGAGGGTAACAGTGCAACGGGTAAAGAGACCATCAATAGCCTGATGATCAAAGTGCCAAGTGGCGTCACGTTAGTGGAAACTCCAGCGGACACTGGCTTGCTCACCGACAACGGTGATGGAACGTACACCATTAACGACGCGACGCGACTGACCGATATCAGCCTTGTCCCTCCGGCGCATTACAGTGGTGATATTACCTTGGAAGTGCACGCGAACATTACCGATGCTGCGGATTGCGTCACGCAAACCGACACGCAAGACAAGGTATCGATCGTCACCATTCACATTGAACCGATAACGGATGCAGCCAACATCGTGGCCAACAATGTTCAAGGTGATGAAGATAGCTATATCGCCCTGTCTGGATTGGATGTCAGTTTGATAGACCAAGATGGTTCCGAGACCTTATCGGCGATGATTAAGGGCGTGCCTGATGGCGCTGTGCTGGTCTACAAAGTGGGTGAGAGCTATGAACTGTTGCCAAATAATGGTCTCGATGGCGGCACGTTTGCCGGCAAGCCAACCAGTGAATGGCAGCTAGATCCAAGCCGACTGGGTGAACTCTATCTTCTGCCTCCGCTGGATTTCAGTGGCGATATTTTGTTGACTATTGATGCCATTACGCAAGAAATCGGCACCACCGATATTGTCCACACTTCTGGCACGATGACAGTGGGCGTGCTGCCGGTGGGTGATGATGTACAGTTCTTTGGATTGGATAGCCAATACACAGGCACGGAAGGAGAAGCGCTCTCTATCCCTGTGACCATCAGCAGCAATGAAACCAATAGCGATGAGTTTATTGTGCTGACCTTGCATGCCGAATTGACCTCCGATCCTTCCGCATTGAGCGGGCTGGATAAGATCATCGTCGATGGTCATGAAGCGTCATTCACTCAGCTCGGTGATGGTAGTTGGGTGGCGAGAGTGATTGTGCGAGCCAGTGAGGTCGGCAATATCGAACTCTACTCAGGCAATGCCTTTGGCACACTCAACTTGACCATGACCGCGCAAACCTTCGACAAGAACATTGTGTTGGGTTCTCTGGCGACAGATTTGGGTGAGGCGCAAACACAAACTATTGTTGTTGAATTAGCTCCGGTACCCGATGAGCCCATTTTGACGCTGGATTACGTCACCATCGTGGCGGAAGCGAGTGGTGCCATTCCACTCAATCTTGATATGAGCATGGTTAACCCAGCCGATGGAGAAGAAGGGTATCTGACCATTTCGGGATTACCCGATGGTTTGGCCCTGTCGGCTGGCAGCAAAGAGTCGGGCGAATGGCTCGTTCCGGTTAACGATGTGGCCAACCTCAGTATTGTCTCCGGTTACACCGGCGCCGAGAGTTTCACCCTCACACTGACGCCAAGTGCGCAGTTGGGTGGTCAGACGGCGACAGGAATTAGCCAAGAGTTGGATGTGCAGTTACTGGCAACCGGGGACAGCAGCTTAACTGCCACCAGTGGCGATGATCTGTTTGTCTTCAACTCAGACAGTTTAGGGGCGGTGGGGGATGCGACGGTCGATACCATCGCAGGGTTTGATATGTCTGCCAACAGCGACACCATTGATCTCAGTGCGATTTTGTCTGGTCTGGGTGTGAGTGACGGCGCGAGCGCCGATCAGTTTGTCGACTTGGTGCAAACCGGTGCGGATCTGCATATCAACATCAAGACTGATGGCGTGAATGCGGTGCAAACCATTGTGCTGAGTGACCTCAATCTTGAGGATTACTACGGCGCAGGGTTGACCGAAGCACAGGTGCTTCAGCAAATGATCGATGATCAAAATCTGATTGTTCAGTAGTTGGGAGTGGTATGAACACAATCGTGGAAGAGAGACAAGATCACTGGTTAACGGCCATTCTTTGGGCATGCCAACATTTTGGTATTCGTTGTCACGCCTTGAAGGTGGTCAATGGCTTGCCCCTTGAAAATGGCCAATTAAGTGAAGCTTTGTTTCAACGAGCGGCAGAGCAAGCGCAGCTAGAGGTCGGCCTCACCAGCTTGTCACTGCTGGAACAGGCCACTTTCCCTTGTTTAGCCGTGGAGAAGCAAGGTAGCCCGCTGCTGATTTTGGGGCGAGAAGGCGAGCATTACCGCTGTTTATCGCCGCATCAGGCCAATAGTGATGTGACCTTGAGCTTGGATGAGCTGAAAACGCAAGTGAAAGAGGGCATATGGCAGCTTTCGACACAGGTTGCCGCTGATGGCCGTGTTGAAAGTTTGATTGAAGAAAAGCCCGTTCATTGGTTTCGCCAAGTGCTGATGGAAGTGCGGCCTTGGTATCGTGATCTCTTACTGGCCTCGTTTGTCATTAACCTACTGGCGATGGTCGTGCCGCTGTTTACTATGAATGTGTACGACCGCGTGGTGCCGAATCAAGCCTTCCATACCCTTTGGGTGCTTTCTGTCGGTGTCATCATCGTGGTGGTGTTTGATTGGGTATTACGAGAAGCGCGCAGCTCAGTGACCGATATGGCGGGTCGCTATGTCGAAAACAAACTGTCAGCGCAATTGTTCCAAAAAGTGTTGGGGATGCGCCTTGAGCAGCGACCTCAGTCGGTGGGGGCATTTGCCCGCCAGTTGCAAGATTTCGATAGCGTCAAAGATTTCCTCACCTCAGTGTCACTGGTTACTTTAGTGGATCTACCGTTTACGCTGTTCTTCCTCCTGCTGATTGGCTGGTTAGGCGGCGCGATGATGTTGATCCCGCTGGCGGTCATGGCGGCGTTATTGCTGCTCAGTTTTGTGATGAAAGGTCGCCTTGCACAAACCTTTACTGAATCGGCGCGTCTTTCTACGCAACGCCAAGCCCATGTCTACGATAGCCTGTCAGCGCTGACGGACATCAAGCAAAACAATGCTGAAGGGATGACACAAAAACGCTGGGAACAGACGGTTTCTGCGTTGTCGGAATGGCAAACCCGTTCGCGTTTTTATTCCAACATCGTTTCTCACTCCATTATGTCGAGCCAGCAAGTGGTGACGATCGCCTTGATCATTTTCGGCGTGTATCAGATTGCCGAAGGGCTATTGAGCATGGGAGGCTTGATTGCCATTGTGATGCTCAGCGGGCGTGCAGCGTCTTCGATTAACCAGCTTTCTATGCTGATGCTGCGTTACCAGCAGACGCAAACCGCAATGGAAGGGCTCAACCAGATCATGGCCACGCCTCAAGAATCTACGTCACATCAAGTGATGGACAGAGGCGAGTTCCACGGGAATGTCGCTTTGCGAAACGTCAGCTTCGCCTACCCAGAGATGCAGATCCACGCGTTGGAAGCGATCTCACTAGATATCAAAGCGGGAGAGAAAATCGGTGTTATCGGCAATGCTGGCTCAGGAAAGTCTACTTTAATGGCGTTGCTTGCTCGTCAGTTGCTGCCAACCGCTGGGCAAATGTATTACGAAACCATTGATGCGCAGTTATGGCCGCCCAGCGTTATTCGTGCGGGGATTGGCTGGGTTGGTCAAAACCCTGGGCTGATTTATGGCACCATCTATGAAAACATCACCTTTGGCGACCAAAGCATTGATGAGCAAAGATTACTCAACGCGGTGATGCTCTCTGGCCTCAATGATTACATGCCTCGCTTAGCGAATGGCTTAGAAACTCAGGTGGGTGAGCAGGGGCGTTTTCTCTCTGGGGGGCAGCGTCAGGCGGTGGCGATCGCTCGCGCGATCTATCGCGATCCTGCAATGTTGCTTTTGGACGAACCCACCAGTGCATTAGACAAAGCGGCAGAAGAGTGTTTTTTCCACGCTTTACAGCGTTTGCCAGCGGACAAAACCTTGGTCATCAGTTCACATAAGCAGAGTTTTCTTACCCTTTGCGATCGCATTTTAGTGCTCGATAAAGGTAAATTGGTGGCACAAGGCACCCCGCATGAGATCTTCACGCAACAAGGTTCGGCAAGAGTGCGCAGCCGAGTGAAATCAGTGAGTGTGGTCAAAGGAGGGCAATCATGAGCAGTCAGATCATGTGGTCGAATAACCGCATTGCTTACCGTTCTCGTCGTCTCATTTGGCTTTGCGCTGCGTTGGTGTTGGCGATAGGGGTTTGGGCCTCATGGGCGACCCTAGATGAGGTAGTGGTAGGCGACGGCAAAGTGGTGCCAAGCTTGTCGATTCAAACCATACAAAGTTTGGAAGGCGGCATCATTAAGCAAGTGCTGGTGTCGCAAGGGGAACAAGTGGTGAAAGGGCAGCCGTTGATGGTTCTCGATGACACCCGCTTTCGCGCTTCTTACCAAGAGTCGGATCAACAATTGCAAACCTTGCTCGCGCAGAAAAAGCGTTTGGATCTCGAGCTGCAAAGCATTGTGGTTGACGGGCGAGCCACGGATTGGCAGCAACAAGTGCGCATTGCCAAGCAACCTTACCCAAGTGGGCAAGATGAAGTCACTCGCGCCGAGTTTAATGCGCGAGAAAACTACCATCAACGTTTGGAACAGTTGGACTCGGAACTGGAAGAATCCGCCCTGCGTATTGAGCAGCAGTCTCAAGCCTATCAAGATACGTTAAACAACATTCGCACCTTGGAAAACAGCATGGCGATTGTACAGAAAGAGCTCAACATGCTGGAAGATGTCGTGAAAACAGGGGCAGTGGCCGAAGTGGAGCTGCTTAAACTCAAGCGCGACTACGTCAAGCTGCAAGGCGATATTTCTAGTGCAAAAGTGCTGGCACAGAAACAAAAAGCGGCCTATTCCGAGTCGATTGCGGATTATCGCGGCATTGCGCTCGATTTTCGCACCAAAGCGCGGGGTCAGTTGAATGAAGTGGTGGCAGAGCTCGCGCGCTTGCAGGAGAGCCAATCGGCGATAGCCGACCAATTGCGCCGCACGGAAATTTTGTCACCGGTGGATGGCACGGTAAAAGATGTCTTGATCCGCTCGATTGGTGGTGTGGTGCGCCCGGGTGAACCGATTATGGAGTTGGTGCCGCTCGATAGCCGCTTAATTGTGGAAGCGAGAATTGCGCCACAAGATATTGCGTACGTCAAAGTTGGTTTAGAAGCCACGGTCAAGTTTACCGCTTATGACTTCGTTATCTATGGTGGGCAGAAAGGCAAAGTGGTGTATGTGAGTGCTGACTCACTCAAAACCGAAGAAGGCGACCCGTATTATCGTGCTCATATTGAATTGATGACCGATGACGCATCACAACAGAATTTTAGGATTATCCCCGGTATGCAGGCGATGGTCGACATATTGTCGGGAGAGAAAACCGTATTGAGCTATTGGCTTAAGCCGCTTCTCAGAGCCAAAGAGACGGCGTTAAGAGAGCCATAAACAGAAAAGGAAAGGGAATGCGTTCAAAATTACTCATGGTGTCATGGGCACTGGCGCTGCCACATGCGCATGCAATCTCACTGGAGGAGTCGGTGGCATCGGCCATTGATTACAGCCCAGAAGTGCTTGCCCAGTACTCGCGCTATCAATCGGTCATCCGAGATATGGACGGTGCCGAGGGCTTTTATCTGCCACAAGTGAAGCTCTACGGCGCGATCGGCTACGAGGAAACCTACTACAACAGTGGTCGAAAAATCGATGACGAAGATCGTGGTCTCACGCGCAGTGAGCTTGGGGTGAAAGTGTCGCAGCTGTTGTTTGATGGAATGAAAACCACCGCCAATGTCGACCGTCTCAGCTTTGAAGCGGAATCTGAACGTTTGGCATTACTCTCCGATGCAGAAAACGTTGCCTTGGATGTGGTGAAGGTTTATTTAGAATACCTTAAAGCACAAACCATGCTGGATCTGGCCGAGCGTAATGTCAGCGAACATGAAGAGATCTATCAAGATATTCTGGAAAGAACGGGCAAAGGCTTGAGTAGCCATTCTGATTTGGCGCAGATTTCAGCACGAGTGGCGACCAGTAAATCGTCCATGATTGCCGCGCAGAACAACCTTTATGATTTAGAAACCCAGTTTATTCGTTTGGTTGGCAAACCCGCTCGTGAGTTGGTGGATCCGGTATTTGATCTTGCGCTACTGCCACCTAGTCGTGAGGTAGCGGTGCAACAAGCGGTAGACAACCATCCGGAAATTCGCGCCGCCATTCAAGATATTGAAGCGGCGCGTAAAGAGATCAAGCGCGAGAAAAGTGGCTATTACCCAGAGATCAAACTGGAGCTGCAAGCCAACAAAAACGAGAACATCGGTGGTGCGGAAGGGCGTGATGAAGATGCGCGCATCATGTTGACCCTCGATTACGATCTGTTTAATGGCGGTTCAACTAATGCACGGGTGGAGTCTTCGGCATGGCGAGCAGAGCAAGCTCGTGCAATTCGCATTCGCACAGAACGTCAAGTGAGAGAAGGAACGGAATTGGCTTGGCACGCCTACGACATGCTGGCCAAGCAAAAGCAACTGCTGCAACAAAACGTGGATTCCGCCAAAGTGGCTGAGCAGGGCTACATTCAACAATTTTCGGTCGGAAGACGCAGTCTACTGGATGTGCTGGATGCGAAAGTGGAAGTGTTCTTGGCCCGCAGAAACTGCGTGGCTGCACAGTATGACCACACCTTGTCTGCGTATCGATTACTCAATGCAATGGGGCTGCTTACCTATGCGTTACGCGTAGAACATCCACAAGAATGGCAGGCAAAGGAGAAATAATATGAGACTGAATTTATTAGCCTGCGCAGTGTTGCCTATGTTGCTTACGGCTTGCGCGCAAATGCCGGATACCACCATGACTCGTCATCAAATCGATGATCTGCGCGACAGCGATAAAGATGGTGTGATCAACCAGCGTGACATTTGTGCAGACACACCATTGGGCACTGAAGTCGACAGCAAAGGCTGTACTCGTTGGACGATTTATCAAAAAGTGGACATCAAAACCGTTTACTTCAATTTTGACGATGCCCATATTCGTCTCGATCAATCGAGCGAGTTTGACGAGTTGCTGGCACTTTTAAATCAGGGCACAGAAGCAAAAGTCATTCTGGTCGGCGACACCAGCCCTGAAGGCAGCGACGAGTACAACCAAGTGTTGGCGAAAAAGCGCACCTCGGTATTAAAAGAGGCGTTAATCGAAAACGGCATCGCACCAGAGCGCATTTCTGAGCAGGAATTTACCCAAGTGACCGCGTTGACGGAGAAACTCAAAGACCGCAAACGCCGTACCATCGCGGTGATCACCCAGCCAGATATGAAAACCGAAGCGAAGTGGACGATTTATACCTCAGAGCAAGAATCGTCCAATCTCAAACGAACTGTTCGTCAATAACGGGTGGCAATCATGAAGGGAGCAAAAATGAAATTAATCAATGGTTGTATCACCACATTGGCTGGGTTGTCGTTGAGTGCGGGAGTTTGGGCTGAGGAAAGTTCACGTATTTTGGTTGAGCAAGAATTGATGGCGGTTGCTAACGATTTAATCCAATCGGCAGAGCTCGATATCACCGCGCGAAAAAGTGCCGATGTGCAAGGCGCAATGATCGACAACCAAGCGCATCTGGGTATCAGCTCACGTAAATGGCTCGACAGTGAAATCGCCTTGTTTGAACACAAGTATGGTTATCGCCCGACTGAACTGTTTTTCACTTCAGACGTCATTACCATCTTGGTAAATGAGGAGAATCCGATTGGTGGGGTAACCATTGACGAGTTGGAGTTGATCTTCGGTTGTCATGACCAACCTGAACAGATGCAGTGGAATAAGATTCTTGGTGAAGAGTATCAAACCATCAAACCTGTGGCAGTAGAAAACGAACTGGCTAAGCATCTCAACTTTTCTAAGCTGGTGGAGTGTGAATCGCCTCAAAGCTCGCTTACCCAGTATTATCCTGAGCGTGAGCAACTTATTGAGGCCATCGCCGATGACAAGAACCTGATGGGTTACACCGTTTATGCAGAGCTTGAGAGTGGTGTACGCCGCCTTGATATCATCAACCGCAATGGCGAACGTTTTGACCTCAACAAAGAGACGATTTTGTCTGGCCGCTATCCATTGTCTAACGTCTATTATCTTTACCTTAATTTGCCGCCCAATCGCAATTACCTCACCGATGCGGAGAAGTATTTCGTCGGTTTAACATTAGGAGAAGAGGGGCAGGAAACCATTGCAGAGCACGGCTTCATTAGTTTGCCGCCAGAGGCAATTCATCGTAATCGAGTCCGCCTCTCGCTTGACGCACCAATTGTGTATGGTGGCTACAAGTAGCCTTAAAACGTGCAGATAGAAGCAACATGATCACGATGAGCCGAGAGAAATCTCGGCTTATTTTATGGAATCGAACTCACTCGCTTACCAATTAATCATCATCTCAGTTACACCATGATTGTGTCTGCTTCCAAATCTCGACAGCAAACAAAGATTGCACGTTGCCCGATTCTGATCGTTTGTGATTACCATGGCGCGGTTCTATAAAACACAACGAAAGCAAGGAAAGAAAATGAAAAAAACAGTGATAGCCGCAGTGCTTGCGACCGGTCTAACGGCGATGGGATGCCATGCCGCCGAATGGGGTTATGAGGGTAAACATGGACCAGAGCACTGGGGAGAGATTGCCAAAGAGTGTGCGATGGGGAAAAACCAAAGCCCGATTGATATCCGTCAGCCAACACAAGCTGATCTCAAAGGTTTAGACCTGCACTATTCAGGCCAAGTGATTGCACTGAGTAACAATGGCCACACATTGCAGGGAAGCCTATCTGGCGAGAATGTACTGGATATTGACGGTAAAAGCTTTGAACTGAAACAATTTCACTTCCATACGCCATCTGAAAACTTGATCCAAGGTAAGCAATATCCGCTAGAGGCGCACTTTGTGCATGCAGACAAAGCGGGCAACTTGGCGGTGGTGGCTGTGATGTTTGAGTCGGGTAGCCAAAACCAAGCGTTGAACTCGTTGATTGCAAAAGTGCCAAAAGCGGGTGAGGAAGTAAAACTAGCCCAAGCGTTTGACGTTAACGACTTGATTCCTGCGCACTCCGAGTACTATCGCTTTAACGGTTCACTCACTACGCCTCCTTGTAGCGAGGGCGTTCGTTGGCTCGTGATTAAGGAAGCCAGTGAGCTGTCACCCACTCAGACGCACGTATTGATGCAGGCTATGGGCCAAAATAACCGCCCGGTTCAGCCACTTAATGCTCGTGTTGTATTAAGCAAAGAGTAACGATTGAAGATGGCATTTTGACTGGTGATTCACCGTCAGTTGGCGCCACGTATTTAATTAAAAAGCCCGCGCTGAATCATCAAGCACGGGCTTTGTTGTTTATTTGGTGTTTTGTTCTAAGGTGAACGTTACTCCGATTGAGAGCGGTTGGATTCCATCAGCCCAGCTTGAACGGGGTCAAACTTCAATGTTTGAGTCGGGAAGGCAATATCTGCACCGTTTTTCTGAATAATTTCCATCACTTTGAGTAGTACATCTTGCTTCACACCGTGGTATTCCACCCAGTTCACCGTTTTGGTAAACGTGTAGACAAAGAAGTTGAGTGACGAAGAACCAAAGCTATTAAAATTCACGATCAAGGTCTGATTTGCATCGATATCGGGGTGATGTTTCAGCATCTCACGCACTTGCTCAATGATTTGAGGTAGCTTATTACAATCGTCATAACGCACACCAATGGTTTCGTAAATACGACGATTGAGCATGCGCGAAGGGTTTTCCACCACAATATTGCTAAACACCGAATTGGGTACATACAATGGGCGTTTATCAAAGGTGCGAATAATGGTCATTCGCCAACCGATGCGCTCGACGGTGCCTTCAATTTGGCGATCCGGAGATCGTACCCAATCTCCCACTTTGAATGGACGGTCAAAGTAGATCATCAAACCACCAAAGAAGTTTGAAAGAAGGTCTTTGGCCGCTAAACCGACGATCAAACCACCCACGCCACCGAAGGTTAACAAGCCAGACAAACTCAGGCCAAACACCTGCATCATGGTCAGCGTGCCGATGGTAAGAATAAATAACCTCGCCACCTTAGCAGTGGCTTGCACTGTGGTCTCGTCGTAGCTTTGAGCAGCCAAAACATACTCTTCTGCGCGATTGACAAAGCGCATGACAATCCAAACTAGCAGCGAAATCACCATGATGAGTTTCGCGGTGCCAAGCCAAGCTAAGCTTTGGCCGGTTTGGCTTTGGACGATAATGCCAAGAGAGATGGTTCCTGGCCAAAGCCAGATAAAAGTGCTGATAGGGGTTCTAAAAGCTTCCAGCAGAAGATCATCCCAGTGAAGTCGGGTTTTCTCTGCCAACTGATGCAAGCGCGATGCGACGACGCGCCAGACGATCCATGCGATGGCGCTGCAACCTGTAATAAACAGGACACTGCCGAACCAATCCTTGTGATTACTAAAGAGTGCTCGTTGCAGCTCAATTAACCAATCATTCATATTGAAAAACTCATCGTTTGAATCAAAACCCGAAAGGTATCAGAAAATCGATGAATAACCCAAAAAAGCGATGAGAAAAAGTGATTTGCGGGTCAATGATTGGCTTTGCCTATAGCCGCTGTGTGTGAACATGATCGAGTTTTGTGCAACAAGTACCGTTTCTGAAGCAGAAAACAGCCTGTTTTTTGACTTATAACTAACACTTTAGTTATTAATTCATGAGAGTTTTCTACTCAGATTGGATGATTGGGGAAAAGTGATGGAATTTACTGAGAAGGATCGTATTGCGCTTTACGATATCTGGATGTCGCAAAAAGCAAAAATGCATATTACGCAGATGGAAATGACGCGACGTCTTGGCCTTAATCATCACGAATTCTCTGCTTATTTACGTGGCGATACGCCGCTGACATTGGGTTTTATCAACCAACTGTGCGAGCAGCTCCACGTGCAACCTTTCAAAGTGATTCCTTCACTTTCTCGTCGTGACCTCTCAACGTCGCAGACGATCTTTTTGCAAAACAAGGTCACGGTTGATGGGGTGATCCGCAACGTGTATGTGGAAGGTAATCAGGTCATTATTGAATATGAGCATCCAATTAATTGATGCTGTAAATGCATATTCTTCTACATTTCTTCATTTGCTTTTATATGGTCGTAAATTTGGCGTTTGTCATTTTTATGGCGTTAACCTTATGAAATTATTAGCATTTTATATAGACAAAAACGTGACCAAGATCTAGAATTTCGTCTTTCCAACTTTTGGCTTTGTTCCCAGAGCACGGAAGCGAACATTTGATAGATTGAGGCGTTAAATGCAATTTTCTCTAAAAAACTTGTCCGTTCGAACCCAAGTTTTAGTTCCTGTTATGTTGACTGCACTGGCTTTGCTGATTTCTCTTTGGATCACCAAAGACAAGCTGCAAGCAGAGCAAGATATCATCACTCATAACACCAATTCTCTGGTTTTCTACAAAGACACATTGGCAAAGATTGACGACGCGGTTTACCCGTTGCGAATTAGCGCGGTTTACGCCATTTACGATGCGAACCGTCGTGATGCATTCCTAGCGCAACTTAAGCAAGGTGCGAAAGAGATCAATCTGGATTTGGATCAGATGGCGAAGCAGGGCGACTTCCGCACAGAAGCGGCTGAAGTGCGTAAAGCGATCAACAACTACATCGACTATTCGACCAGTGCAGTGAGCTTCTTTGGTCGCCATGATCAAGGCACTGTCTCGGCGGCAGAATACAACCGCTTTATCGCGGATTACCGCAAAGTGGGCGATGACATGGTATCAGCTATCAACGCGATGTCGCAGAAAGTGAACCGTGTTGCTTCTGAAACAATGGCGAAAAGTAACCGTGATAACGTTCATGTACAAAACATGGCAACCATTACGGTCCTTGGTGTGTTGGCGCTCTCCTTGTTGGTGGCATGGTTCCTCTCTGGCATGATTGTGACACCCGTGATCAAGCTACAAGCGGTGATGCGTGAACTCTCACAAGGTAACCTTTCTGTTCGTGCGGACGTCGATGGCGACAATGAAATTGCGCACCTTAGCAAAGACGTGAACACCACAGCGAGCCAGTTGCACAGCACGGTGGAACACCTGATCCGTATTTCTGAAGAAGTGGCATCGGCATCAACAGAGCTTGCCGCTGTCATGACACAATCTGAAGCAAACGCGCAACAAGAGTTGGCGGAAATTGAACAAGTCGCTTCTGCCGTGAACGAGCTTGCAAGTACCGCGAACAACGTTAGCGATAACGCGACCTCGGCGGATGCAACTGCTCGTGAAACAGACGGTTTAGCGAAATCGGGTTTGGCGATCTTTAAAGAGAGTGCCGAAGCAAGCCAACAGATGTCATCGGCACTGAACGATGCCGCACGCGTGGTATTGAGCTTGAAAGAGCAATCCGTGCAGATCAACGATGTGATTGAAGTGATTCGTGGCGTTTCTGAGCAAACCAACCTGCTAGCGCTGAATGCGGCAATTGAAGCTGCCCGTGCTGGTGAATCTGGCCGTGGTTTTGCGGTAGTGGCAGACGAAGTACGTATGTTGGCGGCTCGTACGCAAGATTCAACCAAAGAAATTCAAGAGATCATTGAGCAGCTTCAACTGCAATCTGGCCTAGCCAATGACAGCATGCAAGAGAGCTTGAACATGCTAGAGCGCAACAACGAACTGACTCAACGAGCAAATGATGCTTTGGTTGGTATTACTGAAGCTGTCGCGAACATTAATGATTCGAACGCACAAGTGGCAACGGCAGCGGAAGAACAATCACAAGTGACACAAGACATCAACCGCAACGTCGTGAACATGTCTGAACTGGTGAACCAAAACGTAGCGGGTATCAGCCAAAGCGCCAGCGCAAGTAACGAACTCTCTCATCTAGCGGAAAAACAAAAAGCCCAATTGAGCTTCTTCCGTCTGTAATCACCATTCAAAACGAAGAAAACCGTCCTAGCGACGGTTTTCTTTTATCGACAAGCAACTTATCGGCACGCCTAACGTTTGAGCTTGAGCTTGGTTCCGTCAAACTTCAAATGACCAAGTAAGTTTTTCGCATTGTGCTTGCCGAAATCATCAAATTCGACACCGTAACGCGCGTAATGCGTTGAACGCTGTAAATTACAGACTTTTCCTTTCAGCGGCGCTAAGGTTGGCCCACCTGCTTTCCCGAGTAGAATCTCCAATGACACTTCATCACCCACAGTGAAAGTTCGGCTCATTGGCGCCGTGACAAAGCGACACCCGCCACGAGAGAGGTCGCGAATTTCACATTCCACCTTATAGTCATTAACGTAAGCTTTCGCCGGGAGGTTAACCTCGTAGCGCGTCTCTTTGCGAAGCTGAGCCACTTGCATGGTGCTTGGCACGCTGAGTACGAGAACGGGGAATGGGTCGCCTAAACGGTGAGTCAGTTGACTACGAAAATGGATGATGGCGCCTTCACCTCGGTGAGAAAGGGCTTTAACGTTTATCCAAAAGCCTTCTTGGAAGTAAAACTTAAGATCGTCTTCAGAAATCTGCGGTATCTCAACCAGCATGGCATTGCCAGAATGTGACCCAACAAATAGGCTTGTGGTTAAAAATTTGGTTCCAACTGGCGTCGTTACATTGAGTGTGATTTCACTACCATGTTCAATCATTGCAAGCGCATCGGTACTGTTGAAAGTGCTCGTTAAGCGCTGAGCATGATTTGGCGCTAATGCGTGATTGCGTCCTTGGAGTTTAGCCATAGGTAAATTCATTGTTCCTTATCCTAATGAAACGGCCTGCAACGTTGTAATTGTGCGGATTCATAGCGCAAAAGTTCATCTACACTGAATGAATCTAGCTTAATAAGTTTAGTGTATATGTTCAGTTAAAGATTTTATTTAGCTGTTGTTATTGATTCAATGCTGATTACGCAAAAATAGGGAGAGAAATTGTGAATCATGTCACTCATGATGAGAAAAATGCGCTTTTTCAAGTTCATTTAGAGGGGATGTACTACGCAACGGTTCGCTATCAGCTGCATGATGATGTTATGTCCATCACTTCCACTCGCGTCCCAGAAGAGCTGCGTGGAGGAGGGTATGGTAAATTGATGATGGAAGCCGTATTGCCGATTATCGAGGCACAAGGCTACAAGATCGTCCCTGTTTGTAGCTATGTTAAACATTATTTAGAGCGACACTCTGAGTGGCATCACCTGAAAGCATGAAAAAGCCAGCGAAAGCTGGCTTTTTGAGCTAAATCGTCTCGATTTGAAGTGAACTACTGGGTATTTGGGTTGATTCTTGCCATATAGTAGGTGTTAATAAATCGCCCTTCGCGAAACGAGGAATCGACGGCTTCACCTTCAATCACAAAACCATGCTTTTTATAGAGAGAAATCGCCTTTTCATTATCGACATTCACTTCGATCTGAATTCTTCTTACATTGAGCCAGTTATCTGCCAGTTCCGTGACGGTTTCGATCAACTTGCTGCCAATGCCTAAGCCGTGAAAATCATCGTGTACGCCAATGCCAAATGAAGCACAGTGCGCCGTTCTTGGCCTTTGTGAGTGCTGAAATCCAATATTGCCAACCACTTTCCCATCAACTATTGCTACATAGCTATACACACCCGCAGGGATGCTCGATAGCCTTTCCTGCCACATCGCCACTGACGGTTTTGGGAGCTGCAGGGTCTCACGTTGTGCCTTAGGTTGAGAATAAAGCTCAACGAGTGCTTCGGCGTCCTCGATTGAGGTTGGACGAATAGTAATCTCCATGCATTTCTCCTTGTTTGTTGTTGTTTTATCAATCTAACGGCATTTGTTAATGAAAACCAGATTTTTATTAACAAACTGAGTAGGTTAGAAATGGCAATAGTGAATAACCCTCAGGGCCTTGTGGATTAAGGTGTATTAGTGAATGCTGTATTAATGTTCAATCATTCACTGGTCCTATTTGATTTTTTGATGGAATTTTTCCCTGTTATCTATAGTCAAAAACCTGTATAAAAAACACTGTTTGATTCATTCAAGCTCATTCTTATTACAATAACGCAAGGAAAACGGATGCGAATTCAACGTTTTACTGCCAACTCGATTGCATTGGTCTTACTGGCCAGTCTTTCAAATCTGAGCTTAGCTCAAGAAAGTGTTGCTACAACGACCACAAACTCTCAACCCACCTGGTTGCGAGACATCGCTTTATCGCCAGACGGTCAACGAATCGCGTTTACCTACGCAGGGCAGATTTGGCTTATCGCAAGCAAAGGGGGAGAAGCCATTCCTCTCACTTCTGCTGACAGCTACAGTGAGAATCCCATTTGGTCACCGGACGGGGAATCCATTGCGTTTACGACCGATCGCTTCGGGCCAGGTGACGTTTTTTTGGTGAGCGCGAACGGCGGAGACGCAAAGCGACTGACTTACCACTTTAGCAAAGATGTTCCTTACGCTTTTAGTCCGGATGGACAAGAAGTCTATTTTCGATCGTCGCGGATCGGTGATATCGAGAGCAGTGTGAACAATGGCTTTGCGGGTAGCGCGTCAGCGCAGATCTACTCGGTGGATGTGAGTGGAGGGCGTGAAAAGCTGCTGCTTGCCAATCCAATCAGCAGTTTGTCGATTAATGGGCAAACAGGCGAGTATCTCTATACCGATTTGCCGTCACCGATGGAGCAAGAGTGGCGTAAACGCGATGTCTCTGACGCCGCGCGCGATATCTGGCGCTTTGACCCTAAAACGGGTAAGCACACAAAACTGACCAATTATCGTGGTGAAGACCGCAATGCGGTGTGGGCTGAAGATGGCCGCTCTATGTTCTATTTGTCTGAACGTTCAGGCAGCTTCAATGTTTGGCAACGCGTGTTATCCGACCCTTCGGCTGAACCCGTACAGATAACCCAACACGAGTTTTTACCTGTGCGTTTCTTATCGATTAGCCAGCAAGGTGATCTCGCCTATGGCTACGATGGCGATATTTGGTTTAAAGGCAAAGATGAAGCGGATGCTAAACCATTACAGGTGACTATTCGGCAATCCTTTCTCAGCAAAGGGAAGCGATTTGTTAACCTCAATCATGAAGCGACTGAAATTGCGGTTTCGCCGGTGGCGCCAGAAGTTGCCATAGTCGCCAGAGGTGATGTTTACGTGGTTTCTCTGCTCTCAGGGGTGACTAAGCGCGTAACCAAGACCCCGCAAGCAGAGCGTTATCTTTCTTTCTCAAATGATGGCCTTTCATTGCTTTATGCATCGGAGAGAAATGGCAATTGGGATGTCTTCCACAGCTACATTAATGATACGGGCAGAAGCTTTTCCACTTCGTTTGATGTGGTGGAAGAACAGCTTTCGGATGAAGCGGTTGACCAAACTCAGCCGCTGTATTCTCCAGATGGGACCAAGATCGCCTATCGCGAAAACAGCAATTCGATCAAGGTGTATGACATCGAAAACGACAGTTATCACGTGCTGTTAGACTCTTCGCAACTCTATTCCTACGTCGATCAGGATCTGAGTTATGAATGGTCGCCAGATAGCCAATACTTGGTGACCCGTAATCGTGCCTCCTACAACGCTGATATTGTGCTGCTAAAAGCGGATGGCAGTGAAAAGCCATTGCAAATTACCAATACCGGTTTTATTGAGGGTGAGCCGAAGTTTAGCCACGACGGGCAGATGATCTATTGGAGCACTGATCGAAATAGCTTGAGAGATATCGATAAGTGGGCGGTGCAGTCAGACATCTATCTGACGGTTCTCAACCAAGAAGCGGATTTCAATTGGAAGAAGGACGATGAGCAACGTTGGCTCGAAGAGGAGCGCGCAGCGGACTCCGGCGAAGAGCCAGGCGAGCAAACCCCACAAGAGACCGTGGTGGAGAGTAAAGGGCTCAAACATCGTACCTATCGAGTTACCCCGTATTCCATGACGCCAATTTTCAGCTACCTTTCGCCGGACAATCAATCCTTGTTGGTGGCAAACTTGGTCGGCGACGAGGTAGAGTTCACCGACATCAATACCCAAACCGGGGAAACGAACGTTCTGTTTACACGCAGCAGTGAAGATGTTGCTGCGGTGAAGATGGAGCCAGATATCGAAACCTTGGTGATTATCGGTGCGCACGGTATTGAAGAGTTGCATCTGCCAAGTGGTGAGGGCAACTATGTCGATTACCAAGCAGACGCCAATTATGATTTCCGTGCGGAGGTGGAGTACATCTTTGATCACGCTTGGCGTCAAACGGATACCCGTTTTTATGACAAAGGCATGCATGGCGTGGACTGGCAAGGCTATGGCGAGGCGTATAAACGATATCTGCCAGGGATTCATCACTACCAAGATTTTGCGGAGTTACTGAGTGAAATGTCGGGTGAATTGAATGCGTCACACACCGGAGCAAGTTACAGTAGCTACCATTCAACTTGGTCGGAGCCGGCGTCACTTGGGCTTTTTTATGATGACCAATACCGCGGCAAAGGGGTTCGTGTTAAAGCGGTGATTCCAGGTGGTCCTGCGGATATCTACCAATCTCCGATCAAGGCGGGCAGTATCATCTACTCTGTGGATGGCATAGAGGTGGCTCCAGAAATGGATATCTATCCGCTGCTGGATAACAAAGCGGGCAAACGCGTTCGTTTAAGTGTGCTCAAACCGGGTGATAAAGCCGCGCAAAATGTGCTGCTGGTGCCGACGTCGCTTGAACAAGAGGCTCAGTTGGCTTACGAGCTGTGGGTTGAACAACGCAAAGCCCTGACCGAAGAACGTTCGCAAGGCAGACTGGGTTATATCCATATTCCTGAGATGGGACCAGCGTCCTACGAAACCTTAGTCAATGAGTTATTTGGTGAGTACAACGACAAAGAAGGGGTCATCATCGATATCCGCTACAACATGGGCGGGAATTTGCATGATCAACTGATGGAAACCCTTTCCGGCACGCGCCATAGTGCTCAAGTGACGCGTGATGGCTATCAACTGTCGACATTCCCAGAGCGCCGCTGGGCAAAACCGAGCATCATGCTGGCAAACGCCGCTAGCTATTCCGATGGCTCGATTGTGCCTTATTTCTACCAGCGTGAGGGCATTGGTCAGTTGGTGGGTGAACGAGTGCCGGGTACTGGAACGGCGGTGTTGTGGGAACCACAACAAGAGCAGAGTTTGGTGTATGGCATTCCGCAGCTCGGCTTCAAAGATGACCAAGGTCGATGGTTCGAAAACCAAGAAGTGGTGCCTGATGTGTTGGTTTATAACTCACCAGAAGACATTGCGAACAATTACGATCGCCAACTGAAAGTTTCGATTGAAAGCTTGTTAGCACAATTAGACAAAACGCAGTAACTCTCTAGGGTTATCGTTACCAAAGGCTCAATACAACGAAGGTGGTATTGAGCCTTTGCTTTTTTCATCCCGATGGTTTCTTGAAGTGCATCTCATGGGTATGATGGTGGTATAACAATGCTCTTACCTAACGCAGAACTAAGGATAGCCCATGCGTGCACATCGCCATCGCTGGCAAACACCGCAAAATTTCTTATTGCTCATTTCTATCATCGTCCCTATCGCATTTTCGACTTGGATGGCGCTGCTCAATAACTTTGTGATTGAAAAGGCACAGTTTGATGGCGCCGATATTGGTTTGCTACAAAGTGTTCGGGAAATCCCCGGTTTTCTTGCCTTTACGGTTGTGTTTGTTTTGCTGTTTGTACGAGAGCAGCGCTTCATGCTGATCTCACTGGCGATGTTGACGTTGGGGACGGCATTGACGGGATTCTTTCCTTCGCTGTTTGGCTTGTTAGCGACGACGTTACTGATGTCGACAGGCTTCCACTATTTCGAAACGTTGAAACAATCACTGTCATTACAGTGGTTAAGCAAAGAAGAAGCACCGGAGATGCTGGGTAAACTGGTCTCGATTGGCGCACTGGCGTCGTTAGTCACTTACGGTGCGATTTGGCTACTGCTTGAGGTGTGGCAACTGAGTTTTCAAATGGTCTATCTGCTGGCAGGTGGGGTTGGCTTTGTGCTAGTGATAGTCATGGCGTTTGCTTTTCCTCAGTTTCAAACGACGGTGGTGCAGAACAAGAAGTTGATACTGCGAAAGCGTTATTGGCTCTACTACGCGCTCACCTTTATGAGCGGGGCGCGTAGACAGATCTTTACTGTTTTCGCAGGCTTCCTCATGGTGGAGAAGTTTGGTTATTCCGCTGCCGATATCACCTTGCTGTTTTTGGCAAACTACCTGTTCAACTTTTTGTTTGCCAAACGTATTGGCCGTTTTATCGGTGTGGTGGGTGAGCGTAAAGCATTGACCTTTGAATACGTAGGTTTGATCTTCGTCTTTGTCGGTTATGCGCTGGTGCAGTCCGCCGAATGGGCGGCCGCATTGTACATCATCGACCATCTCTTTTTTGCCTTGGCGTTGGCGATTAAAACGTACTTTCAAAAGATTGCAGACCCTGCGGATATGGCATCGACGGCTGGCGTCGCCTTTACCATTAATCACATTGCCGCGGTGGTGATCCCAGTAACATTCGGCGTGATTTGGCTCGTCTCGCCTGCCAGCGTGTTTTACATTGGCGCGTTTATGGCGGCGATAAGTTTACTGCTTTCTTTCAATATTCCCGCCAAACCGGAAGAGGGCAACGAGACTCGGATTCTCAAGTGGAGTTAACAGGCTTGTTCTATTGGGGCAAAAACAAAGGGATGCAGTGTGCATCCCTTTGTGATCATCAGAACGGGTACCAGAAGAGCTGAGGCTCGATGACACGTTTGGCAATGGCCAGTGTTACGATAAGCGCAATGCCCATCATACACAGCTTATCGGAGCGACTCAGCGGCTTTAAGCTGTACCAAGTTCGTTGGTTGTGACGGCCAAAACCACGCAGCGTCATCGCGTTGGAGATTTGATCGGCTCGATCGAGGCTCGAGAAAATCAGTGGACCAAGAATTTTCGCGACGTTTTTCATGCGCGTGAACAGGGGCGCTTTTTTACTCAGTTCGACCCCTCTTGCTTGTTGTGCATGCATGATATTGACGAAGTCTTTTTTCACTTCCGGTAAATAACGCAGTGTTAAGCTCACCGCATAAGCGATTTTGTACGGCACGCCTAAACGGTTCAAACTGGCGGCAAACTCGGTTGGATGGGTTGTGAAAACAAACACCAACGCAATCGGGAACATGCTGAAATACTTGAGCGTAACCGTCAGTAGATAGAACAAGGTTTCCTGCGTCAAAGAGTATTGACCGGGCAATGGCAATAAGACCGTCGTTGAGCCCATGAACTCACTGCCTTGCTGTGGCGCAAGGGCAAACATAAACAAGGCATTGATCAACAATACACTGGCGGTGCCGAGTAGCAATGGCTTGTAAACATGAAAAGGCACCTTGGTCATTTTGAGTAGCCCAAGGCCAACGATGATCAACACGCTGATCAAACGCAGGTCGAACGTGGTTAAGACGACCGTCACCCAGGCGATGAACAGCAAAAACTTGGTGATGCCGTTAAGCTTATGCAGCGGAGATTGGGTATCGATGTAATTGATACCAAACTTCATTTTGTTGTCTTTCATGCCACATTTCTCTCAACGGTTTTCTCTAAGCGAGAGGCTTTTTCGACATCAATAAAATGCTGCATAAAGGCGTTGGTTTCAGCCATGTTTAAGCGCGTCGCAAGCTCATACAGGCTGGTGGTGGTTAGGTTCGCTTGGTCTAGCAATGCAGGGTTACTGAAAACATCCGTCATCGGCGCGTCGGCCACAAGCTGGCTATCTGCAATCACGATTGAGCGTGTGGTGTATTCCAGTACCAAGTGCATGTCATGAGAAATGATCACGACGGTGATGCCTAGCTCTCGATTGAGCTTTTCAATGAAACTCAGCATTGAGGTGTAGTTGCGGTAGTCCTGACCTGCAGTGGGCTCGTCGAGGATCAACAGTTCAGGCTCTAGGGCGAGAATCGAAGCGATGGTGACGCGTTTCTTTTGGCCGTAGCTGAGCGCTTCAATTGGCCAATGACGATATTTGCTTAGACCACACAATTCGAGCACTTCAAGCACCTTGTCGTTGACTTGCTGCTCGTCCCAACCTCGATTGCGCAGGCCAAATGCGACTTCGTCAAAAATCATATGGTGCGAAATCATGTGGTTAGGGTTTTGCATCACCACACCCACTTTTTGACTGCGCTCGAAAATGGTCAGCTCGCTAAGATCTTGGCCGTTTAAGTAAATCGCGCCGTCATCGGGTTCAATCACGCCCATGATCAGCTTGGTGATGGTCGATTTACCGGAACCATTTTTGCCCAATATCGAGACAAATTCGCCGCGTTGCACATTGAAACTTACCCCTTCTAATGCGTTTTTCTCACCATCGTAGGAGTAGGTTAAGTTGCGCACGTCAAGCAAAGTCTCTGAACGAATGTGGTTGCTTGTCGTGTTCGCTTGGTGAAACCAATCTGCCATTGCGTGCTGATAATTGGCCAAGGGCAACTCGCTTAAGCTTGAGGGGTGATCGTCTAGCGCAAGATGGCAGCCTGCGGATTTTAGCGCCGTTAGGTAAAGCGGCTCGCGAATACCATATTGTGCCAATAATGGCGAAGCAAGCAGCTCGTCTGGCGTGGTATCAGCCATGATCTCACCGTCATCCATCAGAATGATGCGGTCGACGTGACGATGCAGCACATCCTCGAGACGGTGCTCGATGATGACCACGGTTTTGCCTGTCTTGCGATGGAGCTCATCAATGATTTCAATGGTGCGTTTGCCGGTTTTTGGATCGAGCGCTGCCAAAGGTTCATCAAACAGCAGAATATCGACATCATCCACGAGAATACCTGCCAGTGAAACACGTTGTTTCTGTCCGCCCGAGAGATCGTGTGGCGAGCGTTGCAACATTTGCTCAAGGTCCACCATCTTCGCGGTGGCTTTGACCAGCGAGTACATCTCAATGTTCGAGGTGAGCTGGTTTTCAAGTGCAAACGCGATGTCTTCACCGATGCTTAAACCGACAAATTGGCTGTCGGTGTCTTGCAGCACTGTCCCAACCTGTTCGGTGAATTGGTGCATGGCGAACGTCGCCGTTTCTTGACCGTTGATGGTCAAAGAGCCGGACACTTCACCTTTGATTGCGTGGGGGATAAGCCCATTTAAACACTGGCCAAGGGTAGATTTACCACTACCACTTGGACCAATAATGACGATTTTCTCTCCTTTCTCTATCCTTAGATTGATATTTCTTAGCGTCGGTTTGTCCAGCGACTCATATCTAAAAGAGAAGTTAGAAAATTCGATTGTCATTCGACATTAAGCCTCTGTTAGGTTGCGGCTTTGTTTATTGCGTTTCGCTACCGATTTCAAAATGAAGTAGCCAACGATAGCGATTAATACGGTGTTACCAGAAGCAATGATGGTGAGCTGCGTGAACACTTTAGTGAACGGTTCTGCATACAAAATGGTGTCGAGAAATGCGGAACAGCCGTAACCAAATACGTTGCCAAGCAGTGCGAGCACAACAAAGAGAGAGAAATCTTTGAGATTGAACTCGCCTTTCTCTAAGCGATTACGAGTAAGAGAAGGGAATAGACCAATGATAAGGCCGACAATGCCCGAACCAAGAACCCAGGTTAGCCAAACGCCCCAGCCGGCAAAAAGATCCGTGACCCAGTGGCCAATAAAGCCCACCAAGAAACCCACTAAAGGACCAAACAGAACCGAAAATAGGGCAAGAACCGCCATGGCTGGTTTGAGGGTGGTGTTTGCAAACACGGGGATACCAAACATGGGTAACCCACCAATACCATAAAGAGCAGCACCGATGGCAATCACCACAACGGTTTTAGCGGAAAGATTCATAGATAACCTCAGTTCAATTGTCTAAAGAACGTAACTTGCTGTTTTCGTTATTTCCTTCAAGGCTTTAACCAAGAAGTGGCACGATGTTGCGCCTTGGATTATTTTTTCAGCAAGTGGAAAAATAAGGCGCGCATTATACAGAAGAAACCCTCAAGTGGGAATGCTATCTGTCTGGATGTCTAGAAAGCAATCAGGGGCTTAATGTCAGCCCCTGATTACAATAAAACGTAAAATTAATGATCGAGATAGAGGTAGTTTTGCCAGCTCTTCATACGAATAAGCACTTTACGCATGATGGAGACGTGGGTGAAACTGTCTGAGTACACCGCCACTTCCACCGCAGTGCCCATTGGCAGATGATACTCGCTCAAATCATCGGTGATTCGCAACGTCGCAAATACGCGACCACTGGTGCGCAGCGCTTCTGTGCCGAGTAGTGCGCCACGAGCTTGAAATTGGCTTTCACCAATGGCTGGAAGCACCTCAATCACTTCACCTTTAAAGACTTTACCTGGTAAGGCTCGGAACATGAATTCGGCTTCAAAACCCGGTTGTAGGCGTTGAAGTGAGTTCTGACGAAATGCCGCCGTGTAGATTTTCTCTTCACTGTGGACAAACGTCATCACAGGCGCCAGTGGCAATGGTACTGACATCACACCCGGGCGAAGTGCCAATTGGGTGACATAACCGTCGGTCGGAGCGCGCACAACAGTCTGCTCAAGGTCAAACTGTGCTTTGCGCAATTCCGCTAATAGCTGTGCGACCTGAGTGTTTTCACCTCCGACTTCGGAATCCAAAGCAATCTGCGCTTGCTCTTGCTTCGATTGTGCGACTTCAAGAGCGGCTTGCGCAGCTTTGAACGCTTGACGAGTGGTGTCCATTTGCTGCTCTGTGAATGCGCCTTTCTCGTAGCCACGCTTATAACGTTCGTATTCGCGTTTCGCTTTATCACGCTCGGCGATGGCTTTGATAACGGCCGCTTCCGCTTCCTTCAGTGTGGACTCCAATCCAAGTGCACCTTGGCTGGCTTCTTTGACTTTAGCTTCGAGCTTGGCCACTTCTGCTTCAAATGGGATAGGATCAATACGGAACAGCACATCTCCTTGCTTGAGCGGTTGGTTTGCTTGAACGGGCACTTCAATCACGCGACCACGAACGCCCGACACGATTGGAGTGGTTGAGTAAACTTGGTTGCCCAATTGAGTGAATGGGTGGTTATAGTTCATCAATAAAATCAGTGTACCGATGAGCACCACGCCACCCAAAACAGCGGTAGGTACCGTCCATTTATTCAATGGGATCTTAAAAATCTTAAAAATCGCAATACACAATGCGGTGTAAGTGAGGATCAACAGTAAATCCATTATTGCTTCTCCTCTTCACTGGTAACGACGGGCGTGGCAGGCGCACGTTGCGCATTTCTCAATTGATCCACTTCCTCACGAAGCTGTTTGACTTCATCAATTAATTGATCAACACGATGGTGCATGTCGTGCTGTTCTTCTTCGAGTTTTTGGAAGCCCCAACCGCGCTCTTTGCGCCATAAAGTTGCCCAGATCCAAAGGAAAGGCCAAATGGTGTGTAGAGTGAATAAACTTACCCAGCCTGCGTAGTGAATAGCGTCTTGATGTGGGT
This sequence comes from Vibrio vulnificus CMCP6, assembly GCF_000039765.1. NCBI lineage: Bacteria > Pseudomonadati > Pseudomonadota > Gammaproteobacteria > Vibrionales > Vibrionaceae > Vibrio > Vibrio vulnificus. Next base: position 1,683,042 of record NC_004460.2, read on the forward strand.
GTTCACGTTCTTTAGCGATTTCGTAAGGGATATCGTGAATCACGATGATGCCGTAGAAAATCACTAAAGCGACGAAAACAAGCAATCCCAATGCGAAATAATCGAGAAACATCTTACTTCCTTGCTCTAATTGAATTGATGAAAATTGGTAAACAAAAGGTGAACCAAGTGGGATAAGTATTCGCGAAATCTCTCATTCACGCAAGGCAATAATGAAAACTATCAAGTGCTTATGGGATGGAGCGCAAGGAGTGCCTGAGTCGGGTATTGAGTGCAACAAAAAAGGCGGCAGTGCCGCCTTTAATCGAAAGGAAAAGGTTACTCTTCAATACAAACTTGGTTACGGCCGTTGGCCTTGGCGCGATACAACGCTTTGTCGGCGCGATAGAAGGTGCGCTGGGTATTTTCGCCGTCACGATGCATGGTAATGCCAATCGACACCGTTAGGCCGCGCTCACCAAGAATTTCTCGCCAACCAAACTGGAAAATACGTTCACGATAGTTTTCGGCATGAAGCTCTGCTTTCGCCAAATCAGTATTTTCAAGAATGACCAGAAATTCCTCTCCACCAAAGCGCACGCAAGAAGCGCCACGAAAGCGGAAATACGCCGCCAACTCCGATGACACATTGACAATCGCTTTGTCGCCCACCAAATGGCTAAGCTCATCGTTGATCGATTTAAAGTGGTCGATGTCAATCACCATCAAGGCAAATGTAGTGTCGTGCAACAACAGATCCTTCAGTTTGACATCCAACCAACGACGGTTATGCAAGGCAGTAAGAGGATCGGTGAAAACGTCTTGTTGTAGTTGAGCAACGGTGTTCTTGTGTTGCTGAGTGGTCTCTTTGAGCTCTTTGTTTTCGATTTCAGAGAGGATTAATTTCAACTGTAATTCAAAACGAGAGATACGGCGTAATTGAGCTGCCCCCAACTCACTGATGGGAATATGTTTCATCAGATCGCTTTCGATACGGAAGCCTTTTTTCTCAAAGACTAACGCCTCTTTGAATAGTCCTTGAGCGGCAAGAACTTCGCTCATTGCCTGATAAAACTGTTTGGCAATGATAGGGGATGCTTTCATCTCGATGTTTTTGGATGAACTGGTGAGCAGCAGATTCGCCAACTCTTTTTTGCCAATAGCACAAAGCGAGTAGGTCATCTCAATGCGGTTCATGACCGATAACCAAGTGGAGTTCAAGTTGCCTGAAATGTACTGCACTTTGGAAAGCGATAGTAGGGCCGACACGTAATCTTTCTCAAGACGATGGATTTTTGCTTGATAGAGAAGAATTTGCCCAGAAAGAATTTTGTCACTGACGAGGATACTCAGTTCTTCACACTCTTTGAGTAGATCCTTCGCTGCACTAATACGACCAAGGTTGATGTAACAAGCGAGCATGTAGAGCTTGTAACGCAGGCGTAATGAGCGGCTACTGATGGCGTGATCGATACCATCGATTTTTTGGTAATAGCGCAGCGCGCGTTGATGATCGCCATACGCGTCGCACAAGTTACCCATCCCCAAGACTGAGGTCACATACTCATCAAGAAAGCCGTGTTCGACGGCAATGTTTGATGCCCCAACGTATTCATTGAGCGCACTGGCGTAATCCCCAATGTCGACCAATCGCTCGCTGAGATTGGCTTTGACCGTCAAAATGTCTTCCGCATTTTCCGGTAGAGTGAGCAGCGACAAGGCTTCTTTCAATTCATCAATACTGAGCTGTACTTGTTTCAACTTGAAACGATATTCTGCACTGATGATGTAGCAGTGGGCTTTTTCAGTATTGGTCGAGGCGACGTGTTGCCTCACGTGGTTCCATAAGATGATCGCTTCTTCACCAGACACAGAGGTTGGATCAAAACCGGCATCAGTTACTTTACTCAGCAGCTTTTCCATGTTTTTTCTTTCCCTTGGTCTTGGTTCTGTGTGAATCCTCTAATTGTTCCAGTGTGAATGGGAAGGTGAGGATATCTTGCAAAGAGAGTTGAGGTAGCGGGCCGTTCAGCCCTCGGCGCTGCCACGGGTAGATCGAAATCATGGTGGAGACGACATGAAAAAGGGCGTCTGCAGGTTCGTCTTTTTCACTGATTAACATGGCTACGCGATCGCTGCTCAAGCGAGAGATGAGATCTTTTGGTGTCGACAAGCTATGCGCTAACTCGGTACACACTTCCAGATACGCAGGATCAGCATGTTGGATCATGATGATGGAATGGTTGGCCTGCTTGAGTTCGGTTTTAAATAAGACCAGTTGTTCCCACCAATAGGTTTCAGACACCACATTCGAAAACTGACGCTCTGGATCGTATTCGTGCTGGGCTCGAATGCGGTTAATGAGTTTGCGTGCTCGCTGTTCAAGTTGACGTTTGGAGCTACGTGCTTTGTCCAGACTAACGCGGCTAGTTTGCTCTCGCAGCATTTGCAGCGAGTAGTGGCGATACTTGCGAAAGGCTTGATAAGCCACCTCAAAGTTGCCTTGCTCTTCCGCCACTTTAGATTGCTGGAAACAAATTTGGCTTAACAGCTCACCATTATCAAATTGCAACGCAGAGATTTCAGCTTGATCGAGTAAGACCGAAGCATTAAGGGTATTTTTCCGTAGCAGCTCTAAACGCGCGCGGCTGATAAATGAATGGGCTTTCATCCACGTGAGGTTGTGCTCAACCGCAAGATCATGTGCTTTTTTGGTTGCCTCGTCGGCGGCATCCAAACGCTCCAAACCTAGTAAGGCTAGACCGCGAAAATCCCAGATTTCCGCTTGCCATGTGTTGTCGGGGTAGTCTTTGAGTACTTCGCTAGCCCCATCCAAGATGGTCAGCATTTCCACGTAGTTATTGAGCAGGTAGTAATCCCAAGCTAACAAAATACGCGCTTTGCCTTCCGCCCAGTTGATACGTGCATTGTTTGCAACTTTAACTGCGAGTTCGTGCGTCGACGCAGCCAGTTTGTAATCGTTGGTGATGCGCCAAACGTTGCCCAAGCCAATTAACGCTTCAATTTGTATCTCGGTTTCATCAATTAACGCAGATTGTTCCAGCGCGTTAATCCAGTATTGCTGAGCAGAATAATATTTGGCTTGACCCCAGTATTGTAGGGCATGCAAGTGGAGAATTTGTGGTAGTCGATCGTCGTTGTCGAGGCGGTTTTGTTTGCTGTGGGCTTCTTTGATGAGTTTTAAGCCACGGCGGTAATCCATCAAACACCAACAGCAGTGGGACTGGATTAAAAGGGCTTCAATTTCCGCTTCTGGGTAGACAATTTGCTCGGCGCGGATGTAGCACTGCTCGGCAACTTTCAGTACCTCCGCAGGCTCACTATTTACGCGAGCTTTGATTTGTCTGAGTTCAGCGTCTAACTGAAGTTGGCTTTTATCCAAAATTTACATCCATGCGATTCAGTTGGCGTACAACACGTTCATTATATTGACGTGTCAAAAATTCGCATCATTCATCCGCAATAATTTACTGAGTTAATACTAAATGAATGACAATATTGGGTGTCGTTTCACATAATCTTAACCCAGACAGACGATAGTGCTAGGACAGAAGCTGTTTAATGGTCAATGGGCTATCTGTAACACCTAGTCGTTGGGCTGGCGTTTGTCCATGTTTATCTTGATAGCACAAATTATGCCAAGCTCTGAAAATGTCGAGTAATGGTAAGACGCCACCCGGTCTAAGTTTTCGTCTTGGTTCGTTGACAAACCCTTCAAACAATAACTGAAAACGTGACTGATAGAACGAGATATTTCGCGTGGTTGCTTTGTTAAACCATTGTTCTGGCTGATTTTTGTTACCTGCAAGATAACAAATACCTTTGAGTTTGCTGCCTTGGTTGGCAATCGCCCAGCGATCTCGCCACCAACTCATGTAGACAATGTCAAACTTTTCAAATGATTGGGTTAAATCCCAACTAGGATCTTCGTCGACATACAGTAGGTCAACATTTTGACTTTGAATTCGAGGGAGGCAAACACTCAGTGCCGCAGAGCGTAATAGCGGATCTTGTGGCATGTAAAGTGAGACGCGTCCAGCTTCGTTGCACATATCCAGCACATGCAAATAATGCGCATAAGAGGTGTAAGGCGGACGAACTACGGCTCCTTTGGTCGGGTAGTTGAAGGTCGCCATATTTCCCATAGGATCTTCAACGTTGCCGCGGGCCAAAATGGTTTGGTATTTCTGGTCAATACGTTCACGCAGATAATCAGACGGTGTGTTTTCTGGCTCTTTTGCCTCTGCAGTGTACTGCGGAGAAACGAAGCGTGAAACCGCTTCATAGGGGTTGTGATCAACCGTACCTAATGGCTCTTCTTTGGCAGAGTAATTCACATGTTGGCAAAGAATATAGCCAGAATGCGCGTCACCTGTGGCCATCCAATACACACCATTGTCGCTATTGGGTTGCAAGCGTTGGTAATGAGAAGCGAGTTCGTAATTGAGCGCATGATTGACCCATCGCGCATCAATCGTTGCCAATTTACGGCGGCAACGGCTGGCAATGTGTTCAACATGGTCATAAAACGTTTTTGGGTTGATGGCCAGTTTACGGCAAATCTCGCGCACCGAGTAACCGGTGAACAACAAACCCATCAAGTTTTCTTGAAACTGAAGCTTCTTGTTGGCGCCAGACCACTTATCGACAAACGTGGATTGACAGGATTTGCAGCGATAGCGTTGGCGATCACCACTGTAGCCAAAGGCATGGTAGAGATGTTTGTGGGTGTGAACAGAAAGACCAAAATTTGCGCAGTCGTCGTTGCGACACGCTGGCAAACCATCACTGTGAAGTTGACGTAAGCGATGCAGCTCATTCAACACTTCACGGTTGTTAAGTAAGGGGGGGAAAGCTCCACATTCACGACAGACCATCGCTGGACGCTTAGGGTTCGCATGTTGCAAAACGTATCGTTTTGCATCGCTCAGACCAAAGTTGTCACACGCCAATGTTTTACAAAAGTTGAGTTGTAACCCATCTGCGTCTTTTGGCAGTTCGCCGTTAGACACGATCGCCCCCTCGGGATTATTCGGATGGCTGGGCGAACCCAGCCAATTAAACATTAAAGATTGATGGCGGTTTCTAGAGCCACTTTCATCATGTCGTTGAACGACTTCTGACGATCTTCAGAGCTTAGTTTCTCGCCACGGATGATGTGGTCAGAAACAGTCAGAATAGTCAGTGCTTTTGCTTTTAGATCCGCAGCCACACCGTAGATGCCTGCTGCTTCCATATCCACACCTAGGATGCCTAGTTTTTCCATCTTCTCGAAGATGTCTGCTTCTGGTGTGTAGAAAAGATCCGCAGAGAATACGTTACCGACTTTTACTGGTACGTTTTGCGCACGTGCTTGTTTCACCGCTTCTTCCAACAGACCGTAATCCGCCAGTGCAGCGAAATCGTGATCGTTAAAGCGGATACGGTTTACTTTAGAATCCGTCGAAGCACCCATGCCAATCACAACGTCCATCAGGTTAACGTCGTCGCGCACCGCACCACAGCTACCAACGCGGATAACATTTTTCACGCCGTATTCAGCGATCAGCTCGTGAACATAGATACATGCAGATGGGATACCCATACCGTGGCCCATAACAGACACTTTTTTACCTTTGTAAGTGCCAGTGAAGCCGAACATGTTACGAACGTCACAAACTTGTTTTACATCTTCCAAGAAGGTTTCTGCGATGTACTTAGCGCGTAGCGGATCGCCTGGCATCAGTACGGTTTCTGCGAAATCACCTGGTTGTGCGTTGATGTGTGGGGTTGCCATAGTATTCTCCAATATTTCTATTGAGGTAATTGTCATCAAAAACAGAGTCAAATTACCAATTCTGTTGAAACTGTTTTCGTTCGTTGAGGCAATACTAGCTAGATAATTCGCCATTCCATGAGAGGTGTCTCACAAAAGCTCCTGATTATACATTTATAATCCCAATTGATAACTAAAAATGTTGAAACTTAAAGGGCAATCGATTTGCCATGGTTGAAGCGCGTCACGGGGGCGCTGGGAGGGGATGGGAGCGTCGCAATTTATGGGGTAATTGTTACATGTTAATAACCTATGACATGGTTTAGTAACGTTAATTGTGGATTTTTTCTTTATGTGTACAAAAAAAATATTTGTACAACTCAAGTTTGCTTGCTATAAATTGTACAAGTAATTTTTTTGTACAAGGGTGGCGAGCATGAATTCTTCTAAATTAAAGATCGGTATCAGTGCATGCGTGTTGGGCGATCAAGTCCGTTTTGATGGGGGACACAAACAGAGTCGTTTTGTGGTTCAGGAGCTGATGCCACACTTCTCCTTTGTACCCGTTTGCCCTGAGGTGGGGATGGGAATGCCTGTACCACGCCCGACGATTCGTCTTATTTCGAATGAAGAACGAATCGCGATGGTGGAAACCAAGAATCCAGACAAAGATTACACTGAGCAGATGCTCTCTTACTCTGAGCAGCAAGTTGATCGATTAATGGCGCACTCTTTAAGTGGTTACATTGTCTGCGCAAAATCACCCACCTGTGGCATGGAGAAGGTCAAGGTCTACAAAACTCATGGCGCGGAAAAAGAGGGCGTTGGTTTGTACACTCAAACGCTGATGCGCAAAATGCCTTGGTTACCGGTGGAAGAAGATGGTCGCCTGAATGATCCTGTGCTGCGTGAAAATTTCATCACTCGTGTTTATTGCCTGCATGATTTTAATACCAACGTGCTAAATCAGTTGTCGCGCAAAAGCATCGTCGAGTTCCACTCTCGCTACAAACTGACCTTGATGGCGCATCATCCCGCGTCGTACCGCTCGTTAGGGCGTATGGTGGCATCCATTGCGGAGTACGATTTGCAAGAGTTTGCCTATCAGTATCGTGAAGGACTAATGAAAGCCTTAACCCATCGTGCGAGCCGCAAAAACAACACCAATGTGTTAATGCATCTGCAAGGTTATTTTAAGACGGCACTGAACAAAGAGCAGAAAAGTGAATTGGCTCAAGTTATTCATGATTACCGAACAGGTTTATTGCCACTGTTGGCACCGTTGACTTTGATTCGCCACTACTTAAATACCCATCCTGATGGCTATTTAGAAAGCCAGAAATTCCTTAAACCTTATCCTCAGGAGTTGAAACTGCGTTATGGATTGTAAACAACCAATGGACAAAAAACTGTATGCCATTCGCGAAGTGTCAGAGTTAACAGGGGTAAAACCTGTGACGCTACGAGCCTGGCAAAGACGTTACAATTTGGTCCAGCCAGAGCGTACTGAGAAAGGGCATCGACTCTACAGCGAAGACAATATTGAGATGATTCGCGAGATTCAAGGTTGGCTCGCCAAAGGCATTGCCATCGGCAAGGTGAAAGATCTGCTGGCAAATCCCGACGCCGAAGGCGCGTTAGCGGTGGAGAGTCGTGAGTTAGATGAAGTTGAACGAATGTTGTCGGCTCTGTCTGTACTGAACGCAGGTAAGGCTGAGTCGGTGTTAAATACGGTGCTGAAAGAGTATCCATTTACGGTGGTTTGCGATCAGTTCTTATATCCGGTCATGACGGCATTGGAGCGGGTTAAAAGTACCACTCGTAGCCTACAAAAAGGCTTACTTCGCTCTATGCTGCATACTCGTCTCACCTTTATTGTCGAAGCGGAGCGGAAAGCGGCCACGAAAGGCAAGTGCCTACTGCTTTCCTATGAAGGCGGAGACTTTATTGCGGGATGGATGGAGGCGGTGACGTTAAGCGAGCAAGGTTGGTATGTCACTTTGATTGATGGAGTGGAAGATCTCTCTGGGCTCGATTTTGCCGATGTCGCCGAACACTATCAGCGTGTGCATATTTTCTCGCATCGAGCGTTGCAAGAGAAGCAACTCAACATGGTTAAGTCCATGCTCGATAACAACAAAGTTACGTTGAGCGATGTTTTGGCTCGACTCCAATTTGGGTAGGGATGGCAATGAAGCTGGTTTGGTTACGCAGAGACTTGCGCAGTGTGGACAACACTGCGCTCAATCATGCCATTGCGACCTCACAAGAGGTGGTTGCCTGTTTTGTGGCCACCCCTTTGCAATGGCGTGATCATCATATGGCGCCTATGCAGGCCGATCTCATTGCACGACGTTTGGCGGTGTTGGCGGAAGAACTCAACGCGCTCAACATCCCACTGTTGTACGACGAAGTGGATGACTACGCTCAAAGCGCAACACGCGTTGCTAACTGGGCTGAACAATTGGCGGTTAGTGAAGTGGTGCTTAACCGCGAATATGAAGTCAATGAGCGTGTTCGTGACGAACAGCTGGTCAATCAGCTCGCATCATCAGAGATTGGTGTTCTAGATGTTGAAGATAAGTGTGTGCAGGCACCTGGCTGCGTGTTGAATAAACAGGGGGACTATTTCAAAGTCTTTACACCGTTTAAAAAAGCGTGGCTGAAATCGTTTGTTCCACCACAGATCATTAAAACCTCAGCGGCGCAGCCGGTTGTATTGCCTGAAGCGCTGCAATCATCACTTTGGCATGAGCAGGCGCCGTTTAGCTACCCACGACAAAGCAGCGAGGAATGGTCTGTTGATTCTCAACAGATTCGTGAGACGTTAAGACACTTCTGTCATGAGGAAGTGGATCGCTATCATGAGCAGCGAGATTTCCCTGCCACGGCAGGCACCAGCGTGCTGTCTCCTTATTTGGCGATTGGCGCCATTTCGGTCAGGCAATGCATTGCACGACTGTATTGGCAGCAAAGTTATCTGTCGAACGGACGTGAAGTGTGGTTGAGCGAGCTTATTTGGCGTGAGTTCTATCATCACCTGATTCATTTTGAACCCAAGTTGGTCAAAGGGCAGGGTTTTGTCGAGTGGGAAAAACATCTGTTGTGGCCTGCAAAACCGGACTGGTTTGATCGTTGGTGTCGAGGGGAAACGGGCTATCCCATTGTGGATGCCGCGATGCGGCAACTCAACCAAACGGGATGGATGCATAATCGCTTGCGTATGATCGTGGCCAGTTTTCTCACCAAAGATTTGCACGTCAACTGGCGGTTGGGAGAGCAATACTTTATGCAAAAACTGGTGGACGGTGACTTTGCGGCCAACAATGGTGGCTGGCAATGGTGTGCCTCGACAGGGTGTGACGGTCAACCTTATTTTCGGATCTTCAATCCAATTACGCAGGGAGAGAAGTTTGACCCGAATGGCGAATTTGTGAAGCACTGGCTACCAGAACTAGTAGAGGTGCCGAGTAAGTTCGTTCACCAGCCGTGGAATTGGCCAGGTCACATGCAGTTAGATTACCCAGCGCCAATGGTTGATCACAAACAGGAAAGAGAGATAACCTTGTCTTTGTATACCCAAGCCAAGGATTGTCTCTGAATGAAAATGCCAAAACCCACATTGATTACGCTTTTCTGTGCGGCATTGATGAGTTGGAAGAGCGACGCTGCGACTTATGATCTTCCCGCGGAAGGCAGTCGGTTGATTGGACGCATCCAGCATCATGTTGTTGAAAAAGGCGAAACCATGGCGAACATCGCCAAGCAATATGATGTGGGCTTTCTGGCCTTGATGGCAGCCAATAAAGGGGTCGACCCATTTCTGCCTCAGGAAGGTTATGTGCTTTCCATCCCTAGTGAAATGGTGCTTCCGCCCGTGGAGTACCAAGGCATAGTGATCAATTTAGCGGAGTTAAGGCTTTATTATTTTGAGCCCGAGTTGGGTAAGGTGCACGTTTTTCCGGTCGGAATTGGCCGAGTCGGGCGTGATACGCCAGAAATGGTCACGTCGATTCGTGAAAAACGACCGAATCCAACCTGGACACCTCCCGCTTCCATTCGTAAAGAATATCGAGAAAAAGGCATCGAGCTACCTAAAATTGTCCCGGCTGGGCCAGATAACCCGCTGGGCGAGTACGCCCTTCGCTTAGCGTATGGCAGCGGTGATTATTTGATCCACGGAACGAACAAAGATTTCGGTATCGGTTTACGCGTCAGTGCTGGCTGCATTCGCATGGAGCCAAAGGACATTGAATGGCTGTTTTCTCAAGTGGACAAAGGACAGAGAGTGAAGATCATCAACCAGCCGGTGAAAGTGTCCCTTGAGCCGGGGCGAATTGTTTACCTTGAAGCGCACGAGCCGCTCACCAGAAGCAATGGGGTTCAGGATGAGTTAGTTGTGCCAATAGAGTTGGATTGGTGGTTGAGCGAGTTAAATCTGAATGATGCGAAAGCGAAAGCGGTGATTGCAGCACAAAATGGTGTACCAGTAGAGGTAGCTGCGCCAGGTTTTGAATAACCTGACGCAGTTGACAGCAATTACTTCGTGTACGACTGAGCGATGTTATCGATACGCTCGTTCGCACGTTCCGCTTCTTCTTGAGCTGCCATGGCTGCTGTTGCAGCTTCTTTGGCTTTCATCTCAGCGTCCGCTTGATTGCTCTTAAGTGCAGCCACTTCTTTTGTCAGTACATCGACTTGATTCTTAAGATCTTCTACCTGCGCCATTGCTGCTTTGGTTTGTTCATCTGGCCCCGATGCACAACCGGCAAGTAAAAGAACAGAAGAGGTGGCAGCTGCAATTAGGATCTTATTCATAAAAACTCCTTGTTCTATAATTGTCTGTCATTATTGACACTAATGTCATATGACTCTTTGATTGTAGCGACAATAAATGACAACAGCGAATTAAAAAGTGAGCAACGTCCACATATTGAAGGATTTTTACCGAGTTCTAACAGAGATGAGACGTTTTTCTGTGTTGTGTGTCGGATCTGGTTAGCCTATTGCTTGACATGAACTTGGGTAATCGAAGTTTTAGGCCGATGTTTCCTGTGAAATGTGGATAATTTTTCTGTGATCTCTATCCTTTATTGTGTGGTTTAAGGTATCATTGCACGTTTTTATTGATTCCCTCTCGGCGGCAAAATAAGCGGCCAAGATAGTGCAAAATAGTGGAGAAACCTTTGCAATTTAAAGATTTAGGCTTAGATAATCGCCTACTGAAGAACCTAAAGCACTTAGATTTTCAGAAAGCGACGAAAATTCAACAGCAAGCGATTCCAGTTGCGATTGCTGGTAAAGATTTGCTGGCATCCTCAAAAACAGGTTCTGGCAAAACGCTGGCGTTTGTTTTGCCTATGCTTCATAAGTCTTTAAAAACAAAAGCATTGTCAGCGCGTGACCCGCGTGGTGTGATCCTTGCGCCTACTCGTGAACTTGCAAAACAAGTGTATGGCGAGCTTCGTACCATGCTGGGCGGCCTTTCCTACGACGCAACCTTGATCGTGGGTGGTGAGAACTTCAACGATCAGGTAAAAGCGCTGGCACGCTATCCTAAATTCATTGTCGCGACTCCAGGACGTCTTGCGGATCACTTAGAGCACAAATCTGTGTTCTTAGAAGGTCTTGAGACTTTGGTACTAGACGAAGCGGACCGTATGCTCGATTTGGGCTTTGCACCAGAGTTACGTCGTATCCACAACGCAGCGAAGCACCGTCGTCGTCAAACGTTAATGTTCTCTGCTACGTTGGATCACGCAGAAGTGAACGATATCGCATCAGAAATGCTGGATGCACCGAAGCGTATCGCTATCGGTGTGTCGAATGAAGAGCACAAAGACATCACTCAACGTTTCTACTTGTGTGATCACTTAGATCACAAAGAAGCGCTTCTAGAGCGCGTGTTGAGCGAAGCAGAATACCGTCAGGTGATCATTTTCACGGCGACACGTTCGGATACCGATCGTCTGACTGAAAAACTGAATGAGAAAAAGCTGAAAGCGATCGCGCTAAGCGGCAGTTTGAATCAAAACCAGCGCAATACCATCATGAGTCAGTTTGAACGTACCGTGTTCAAAATCTTGGTGACGACGGATGTGGCATCGCGTGGTTTGGATATTTCAACCGTGACGCACGTAATCAACTTTGATATGCCAAAGCATACGGAAGAGTATGTACACCGTATTGGTCGTACTGGCCGTGCTGGTAACAAAGGTGATGCGATCTCCTTGGTCGGCCCCAAAGACTGGGATAGCTTTAAACGTGTAGAAGCTTACCTTCAGCAAGACATCGCTTTCTCTGAATTTGATGATCTTAAGGGCAAGTTCAAAGGCATCAAACCGCGTAAACCCGATTTCCGTGCGAAGAAACAAGCTACAACGAAGAAAGCACGCCCACAGAAGAAGGCTGTGTCGAAAGCACCTGCGAAGCGCGATAAGAGCTTCTACCAAAATGTGGCAGTGGGTGATTCAGTGTTTATTCCTAAGAAAAAACCTGCCGCACCAACGGAAGAGTAACCTTCCTAGCTTTATCGCCTAAATGACAAACCGCCCCGATGTTTCGGGGCGGTTTTTTTTACCTCGGTTCGGGAGAATTGTATTTGAGTAATTACTTAAATTGATATCTATTCTCATTTGTGTTTGTGATCTCTATCACTATTTTTAGGTAAATGATAATTGATGTTATTTGCATTTGGGTGCAAACTAGCATCCTTTCATTTGCTTTATAAATGTAACTTCCAAAACTATGAAATTTATTCATCTTCTTTTGATGCTGGCATGGCTCCCGGCAGGGTTGAGTTTTGCTCAAAATTCCTCTGTGAAGGATAAGGATGCTAAAGACAAGTATGAATGGCTGCGAGATGATTCACGCAGTTCACCGCGAGTGCGTGCTTACTTAGAAGAGCAGAATCAGCTTGCAGCAAAAAGACTGCTTAAAAGTGAGAGTTTGGCACAAATGCTGGAAAAGCAGTGGCAAGCGATGCAGCCTGAGAAAGGTGAAGAACCATGGGGTTATCGTGAAGGAGAGGAATGGAAGCTAATCAACCAAGGCGGCAGTTTGCAATTGATGCGCCGCGACCCAATCACTCAACAAGCAGAGGTGGTGTTCTCGTTTGCCGAGCGACAAAATAACACGGCTTACTATCAAGTGGGTGAGTGGGCCATATCGGCAAAACGCACACACTTATTGTTTACCGAAGATCGTCAAGGTAGTGAGCGATATCAGGCGGTGTTGGTCGATTTAAAGCAAGGCCATATCGTTGAAATTGCACAAGACTTGGACACACCAGTACTGCTCTCTCGTGATGGTTTGACCGCTTATGTGATTGAGAAAGATCAGGCTCAGCGTCCATCGAACATCATGGGGATTGAGCTAGAAACGGGTCGTCAGTACAGCTTGTGGCAGGAAACGCGAGCAGATTGGTTGATGTCGTTTTATGCCGCCAGCGATGCAAATTACGCGCTATTGCAAAGCAACAATGAAAAAAGCAGCGAACAAAAAATCCTAAACTTGCGCACTGGAGAAGTCTCCGCTGTTCTGCGTAAAGCTGAGCAAGGAATGGAATATTATGCAGATATCAGCCAGCAAACGCTTTTTGTTCAGAGCAATCATGCCGGTGATTTTCAGCTTTATCAGGCACCGTTGCAGGCACCGACCGATTGGCAACGCTTTAGCGATCACGTCACAACGCTGAATCAGTTTTATCTGTTTTCGGCAGGCGTTGTGGTGAGCGCGAGTCAGGGTCCAGATTCATTACTTTCGGTACTGAGCTACCGCGGTGAACTACGCAAGCAGATCCCTCTGAATCGTGCTGGTGAAGCGGCTTGGATTTCGAGAAATGGCGACTTTGCTAGCAACAAAGTGCGCATTCGTAGCATGTCGATGACCACGCCACCGACATGGCGAGAGCTCGACGTGAGCTCGCTGAGCATCAAAGAGATCGCCCAAGATCGCTACGCCAATTACCAAGCCAATTTGTACCATACTGAGCAGATTTTGGTTCAATCTTCTGGTGTCGAGGTTCCAGTCACGCTGGCGTACCGTCGTGACAAGCTCACGGCAACTTCCCCAGTGATTCTTTATGGTTACGGTGCTTACGGCTTTACCATGAAACCTTATTTTATGCCGCAGACCATCAGCTTACTTGATCAAGGCGCCATCTACGCAGTGGCGCACGTTCGAGGGGGCGGCTACTTTGGCGCGTCATGGCACGATGCCGGGAAGGGGATCAACAAAAGCAACTCCATCGCTGATTTTGTCGCCGCCGCGCAAACACTTCGCCATGTTCGCTTGAATGGGAAGGGATCTGAGCCGGTGCAGCGCGACATTTACCTAATGGGATCCAGTGCTGGCGGCACATTAGTGGCGGCAGCGATCAACCAAAAGCCGGAACTGTTTTCAGGGGCCGTGCTCAAAGTGCCGTTTGTCGATGTGCTCAACAGCATGTCGGACAGCCGATTACCGCTGACTGAGCAGCAATATGGAGAATGGGGTAATCCCGAGCAGCCTACTCAACGAAAAGCGATGCAAGAGTATGACCCCTATCTCAACCTTCAATCGGCCACTTATCCGCCCATGCTGGTGCAAATTGGTTGGCACGATCAGCGTGTACCTTATTGGGAAGGGGCGAAGTATCTGACAAAACTGGCGGCGCTTAGCACGGGAACCGGGCCTTATTTGTTGCAAACGGATTTTGATTCAGGCCACGCCATGGACAGGCGTAAAGGATTGGCACAACAAGCCAAAGAGTATGCTTTTTTACTTTCACTGATCGAAACATCGAATAAATCGGAGCAATAAATGAAACTAACGCCTGTCTCAGCGGCGGTACTGTCGGTACTCGCTGCCAACTTCGTGCACGCCGAAAATGGCCACGCCGTGATGGAAGAGGTCGTCGTGACGGCTAATCAAATCGAGCAACCGCTCTCAGAAGTGGCGGGCTCTGTGTCGGTGATCAGTGGTAAAGAACTAGAGAAAAAAGGCCAAACAGAGCTGTACGATGCCCTGCGCAATGAGCCCGGCGTCAGTGTCACGGGAGGCGCGGGTCGGCCACAAAACATCGCCATTCGTGGTATGACGGGCAACCGAATTATGATCGTTCGCGATGGCGTGCAAAGCGCCGATGGTTTTGGTGCCAATGACATCAATGACAAAGTGGGGCGTAATTCCTTTGACTTGGTCAACGTCAAAAGTATTGAAGTAGTGAAAGGAGCCAGTTCATCCATTCACGGCTCAGGCGCACTGGGTGGCACCGTCGTGATTGAATCGATGCAGCCGGGTGACTACTTAAAAAACGACGATTTCTATGCTGATGTGGCCACCACGTACACAGGCATCAGTGATAAAACCCAACTGATGAGTAATTTGGCCTTTCGCTCAGGCAACACCGACTCGTTGCTGACGGTCGCGTATTGGCAAGGAAAGGAAACGCGCAACTTCAATCAAGATAACTACCAACGTGAGTTAGAAGGGGCGAGCGCCAGCTACCAGCTCAACCATTTCGTTGGTGATGCGCTGATGTTAAGTGTTGCCGCAGATGCTTATCGTGAAGGGCAAATTCGTCGTGAAGGGAGCTCAGGTATACATGCGGATGGCAAATGGGATCAAAACCAGTATTACGAAGACTCGCACGTCACGGATCTAGGTGTTTCGGCTGGGCTGGAATATCAGCCTATGGACGCATTTTGGTTCGATGAAGCCAAAGCTAAGTTGTATTGGCGAGACATGGCGGATGTTGAAGATATCAACCGTCTCTACGGCAGGCTGGATCAAAATGGCATTACGGAGCAAAAACGCAGTTTAGAAAACAACGAATTTCTCGACCAGCTTGTGGGCTTTCGTGCTGACATGACCAAAGCGTTTGCCACCGACCAAACCGAGCACCAGCTTGCTTATGGCTTGAAAGTAAACAGCAACCGCTATTCGAGAACGTCTGAGCGTCAATCCTTGGTTTCGGGTGGTTCAAGTGCGTTCAGCAAACAACCGTTCACACCAGCCAAAGCGCTCAGTGTGGGCATCTATGGCTTGGAAATGATGCAGTATGGCCGCTGGACAACCACGTTAGGATTGCGTTTTGATGCTCATCGCCTTGCTCCAGATGGCGATGGACACAGTAACGGCTTTGCGAAGAAGAATATTGACAGTCAAGAGTGGTCACCGAGCTTCTCTATCGCAAGAAAAGTGGCTGACTCTCACCAGCTCTATTTTTCGTACAACCATGGTTACCGAGCGCCAACGTACGACAAAGCATACGGCTATGTGTCTCATGAAGACATTCCATTCACTCCGTTTATCATCATTCCTAATATGGATCTCAAAGCCGAAACCAGTGATTCGTTTGAGGTAGGGCATAAGTTTGATAACGGTACCTCACGCCTTTATGTGGCCCTGTTTTACCAACAATTTGATGATTTCATTGATGTCAAAGAAGTGGGTATGGTTGGCCCTGTGACGCTGAAGCAATACCAAAACCTCAACGGCGTTGAAACCTATGGTGCAGAGTTATCTGCTGCCCATCAGATCAACGAGCAATGGCTACTGGCGACGAAAGCCGGTTATGTCGATGGCAAAAATGACCAAGGCGAATACATTCGAACCCTTACACCCGTAGAAGGCAACGTTGAGCTGAGTTACGCCAAGCAAAACTGGTCTGCATCTTTGTTGTGGAACTGGGCTGCAAGTATGGACCGTGTACCGGTGTGCGTGAATGACTTCAATCAAGAAGTGCCGTGCGCCAAAACGGAGTCGTGGCACAGCTTCGACCTGTTTGCTTCTTATCAATGGAATAAGGATCTGACGTTGAGTGCCTCCATCGTCAACCTATTCGACAATGAATACATTCGCTATCAAGACGTGGCGGGTATTTCACAAGCCCACACCACTTATTCCACAGAGCCGGGGCGCTACTTCACGGCCAACGTGAAATACCAATTCTAAGCGCAAGGAGTCGAAAATGAAGACCAAACTCACCTTACTTGCCCTGCTACTGGCGATGAATCCGCTGGCTAACGCAGCGCAGTGGGATTACCCCGAAGAGCGAGTGACCTTGAATAGCGCCGAGCAAGTGCAGCAGTTTGTTCAGCAGCATTATGCTGATCAGGGCGAATTTAAACTCAGGTATCAAACCACCTCACTGTTGGGCCATCACTATAACTTTGATGTTTGGCAACATGGGCAGTACCAACAGCAAAAGAGCCTTGTGGTGACAACGGATCAGCAGCACCGAGTGGCGCGCGTGTTTCGTAGTTTAGAAAACACGGTGTTGCTCAATGGCGAGCCAACCACGGCGGTGGAGTTGGAACACCCTCGAAGATTAGAGGCGGATTTTCCCCCCGCCCTGGAACAAGGTGAACTCGAAACGGTTGAAATACAGGTATTCGACCCTGATCTTCGCACGCAACAACAACTTCCGGCCCCAAGCAGTGGCTGGAACAGCATGGATGACTACCCTGGCGCGATGGAATATCAACGCCGAAACGTCAGCTTGCTAAAAACCGATCAGGGTTATTTTTTACGCAACCGAAATGTGGTCGAAGTGGATGCGAAAGCGCTGATTTCAGTAGAGGCGCAAGATGGTGTGCCAGTCAGAGACGAAAGTGGTTTCGCGGCGCCGTCGGGGATTAGCCATTTTGCAGCATTGGCGGATCTGCAAGCGCTGCAGAGCAATGATCCGCGTTTTTTGGCAGTGATGGCGTTTTACCATCTTGATCATTCGCTCGAATACACCAAAACATTGGGCTATGCGCTGTTTAATGATCCACTCAAGTTTGATGGGCGTGGGCTGTCTGCCAACAACTCCACCTATTATAAAGGCCCTCAGGCGGCGATGTTTGGCTTGGGCGGTGTTTCACCAGATGCGATGGATGCCGATGTTATCTTGCATGAGCTTGGCCACGGTATTCACTATCAAATTGTGCCCGATTGGGCATATGGCCATAGCGGCGCGATCGGCGAAGGGTTCGGTGATTATTGGGCTGGCAGTCACAGTTATCGTCAGCAATATCTCGATGCCGCAAGGCGTGGCCAAGAGTTTGAACTGGATACAGTATTCAATTGGGATGGCGTGTTTGGCAATCGTCTCTCAACTCGAAGCTTGTGGAACCAACGTGCGCGCTATTTTGAGCATGGCCACTATCGAGCACACGAAAGTGTTGGGGGCGAGTTGGGTGATGAATTGTGGTCAACGCCGCTGTTCCAAGCCCTGAAGGAGTCGGTCTCCTTGCTCGGTGAAGGGGATGAGCGTGTGTTTCGCGAGTTCGATACGATCGTTTTACAAGGCATGTATGGCGTCGGGCGCGGTGTAAAGATGCACGATTTGGCGGAAAGCACCGTGCTGGCTGCCGCCACTCTTTATCCTGAAAAACCGTATGCTGAGATTTTGCAGCGCCATTTTAAACGGCATGGCTTGTTAAAAGCGCCGTTTATCAGCCGTCTTGAAAGTAAATACATCACGGATGCGAAACCGCTCTCCATTGAGCTGGTGGCCAATGGTCGAGCTGCAGACGTTGAAGCAAGACTTTCTCTTCAGCAACAGATCTTGGTGGAGAAGCAGAGCCAACTGACCGATTCATTTACCCTAAGCGCGGAGTTACCAGAAGGATTGGTATGTGGCCAGCCGTTTGTCGCGCAAGTGGAGGCCGATTATCGTCATCAGCCTTGGCTGGCAAAGCAGCAGTGGCAAGAGTCGATCACCTTGGTGCGAGGTGTACCTCAGTTGGTCAACCGTGCGCAGCAGATGGACGTGCGACTGAATGATGCCAGCACTGACGCGCAGGGCCGTTTTAACGTCGGGCAACAGATCTTCTCGCAGACATTT
Source organism: Vibrio vulnificus CMCP6 (assembly GCF_000039765.1). Lineage (NCBI taxonomy): Bacteria > Pseudomonadati > Pseudomonadota > Gammaproteobacteria > Vibrionales > Vibrionaceae > Vibrio > Vibrio vulnificus. The sequence goes on from NC_004460.2 coordinate 1,701,614, forward strand.
CTTGATCGCGACGTCACCATTGGCGAACAGTTCGCCATTTATCTCGATATTGACCACGCATCAATGGCGGATCTGTCCGTCACTTTGACTTCACCAAAAGGTGACAAGCTGGTGCTTTGGAATCACCAAATCAGTCAGGGTAACGGCTTCAAAGGCTATTTCACGGTGGCTCACGACGCGCAATTAGCGCCCTTACTCGGTCAGCAAGCCTGGGGACGCTGGCGTCTAGAGATCATGGATTCCATCGAAGGCAATCAAGGTCGGTTAAACGCGTGGGGCATTAGCCAGTTTGAGCAATACCAATGCAATGAAACCCGTGCAGATAGCACATCGAAAAAATCGGGTGGGCAACTCAATCTCTTTGCTCTCTGGGCTCTCTTTTCCATTTTTGTGGCTCGAGCGTTTTGCTCTCGTCAAAATTTAAGCTAAGCAGAAGAAAACAACATGAAACGACACTATTCCCTTATTGCCTCCGCGCTGCTCTTGGCAGGCTGTGGTGGTTCATCATCTGGTGGCGGCGCCACCAACACGGCGCCCACTTATTCATTATCCGGTCAAGTTGCGCTGGCGGAAGCGAACAGCACGAACACCAAAGTGTGTGTGGACTACAACCAGAACTCTCGCTGCGATCAAACGGAAAGCGCCATCGCGTTGGATGGCAATGGGCAGTTTCGTTTTCAGTCGACCAGCAAAACCTTCTATAGTCGTCCGGTATTAGCCGAAGTCGCGTTGGCGGACAATCGAACCCTCTTTCTTTCTACGCCGGGTCAGAGCAAAGAAAAAGGCATGGTGATCAATGAAGTCACGTCATTGATTTCTGCCATGGTCAATGAAGGCAGTACATTGACGGTTGCCAAAGAGAAATTACAACAACAGTTAGCGGATGCGGGCGTTGCGGTGGGAGACGATCTTCTGGCGATAAGCCAACCGAATGGCCTTGAGGTGTTGAGCGAGAACGTGCGCCGAGTGCTGGGTAAAGTAAACAGCCACGAGCAATCGCGAATTTTGGCGCAAATTGCCCACCAGTTGCAGTTTGCTGGGCAACATTTCGCGACGGATGCTTTAAGCGAGCAAACCATTGAGCAGTGGCTCGAAGCGATCAGAAACCAGCCAGTACAACGCCAAGTGATTAACGATACCGGGGTTGTTAAGCATTTCTCTGGCAACAGTGTGAGCTTAGAAAACGCGCCAAGCGAGCATTATCCGGGCCAAGATGCTTCATTTGGTTTTGATCGACTTGATAGGCAGGAAAGCACACAAAATGGTTTCAAACTGGTCAAGCTCGATGGCAATGGCAACCCATTAGCAGATGACGCTGAGCAGTGGTCTTGTGTTCAAGATCTGCGTACAGGCTTGATCTGGGAAAACAAGAGTGCCGATGCGCAGTCGCTTCAATATCGCGATCGTATTTTCACCCTCAAGTTACCTCGTTTCGAACCGTACGCGGAAGATCTTGCTGCGTCTGGGTGCCACGATGCGGGCGACAACATTTGTACCACGCAAGATTACGCGGAGCAGCTGAGTCAGCAAACGTTGTGTGGACAAACCAACTGGCGTTTACCGACGGTGCAAGAGTTCTACAATCTTATCGATTTCGGCGAGCAATCCCAAACGGAAACTGGCCAACAAAAAGGATTGAATCAGCGTTACTTCCCTGAGCAATCATTGGGGCATACCGATCTGGATCCGTATGGCTACGTATGGACATCGACGGTGAAATTCAATCAATACAACGCGTATGCGACCGAAGGCAGCATCCAATCGGCGGCGGTGCGACTGTTGGGTGAAGACCGCGGCCAAATCGAATACTTTGAAATTTATTCCGACATGGTGGCAGCCGATTCAGGCACCTCTTTCCAACTACCTGTCCGCATGGTTGCAGCAAAAGGGAACTAAGATGAAAAAAACACTCACAACATTGGCGCTGGTTCTTGCTTCAAGTTCGGTATGGGCAGAGCAGCAATGCTTAGACAGCTTGACCCCAACGGCATCGAATGCCCGTTTTAGTTACTCAGAGCTCGGCACCGTAACCGACAAGCAGACGGGTTTAACCTGGATGCGTTGTGCCGTTGGCCAGCAGTGGAATCAAGATCAAGATCGCTGTGAAGGCGAGGCCCAGTTAGAGAACTGGCAAAGTGCGTTGCAAACGGCGCAAGCGGTCGATGACGAAAACGCCAACCACGCCTTGTTCAATTTTGCTGGTAAGCGTGGCTGGCGAATGGCCAACATTAAAGAGTTAGTCTCTTTAACGGAGGCTGCGTGCCATTCCCCATCTTTGAATGCTCGCGCTTGGGGTTCAGCGTACGCAGTAGAGCTGGGTAACTTGGCGGCGTATATCTGGAGCAACACACCATCCACGCAGGGCGCGTCAGCACTGAGTTTTGACAGTGCCAATGGCGAAGTGTATCACCACGCACAAACTCAGGGCCTGAGTGTCTTGTTGGTGACTGAGCAATAACTAACAGCTATCTAAGTTTACTTGCATTAAAAAGCGCATCGAAGTTCGATGCGCTTTTGTTTATCGTCAAGCCAAGAGTGACGTTGTTATAAGTATATGTATGATTAAAGCTTGAATTGTGAAACGAGCTGATGCAACTGTTTGGAATAGTTTGACAATTGTTTGGCCTGTTCGGTGGCGGTGACGGCAGCCTGTGCGAGTTCATTGGAGACGTCATTCACCGCTTGAGTATTGCGGGTGATTTCTTCGGTCACCAACGATTGTTCTTCCGCGGCGGTAGCAATTTGCGTCGACATATCATTAATGCATTGCACGCTCGTCATGATTTTTTCCAAGCTTTGATAAGCGGTTTCTGCATCAGACACCGATTGCTGCGCATTGGCATGGCTTGCCGTCATGGTATTAACGACTTTATGCGTGGCCGATTGCAATGTCTCAATGGTTTTTTGAATCTCGCTGGTGGACGTATGCGTACGCTGGCTGAGGATGCGGACTTCGTCTGCCACAACGGCAAATCCTCGTCCTTGCTCACCCGCACGAGCGGCTTCAATGGCGGCATTCAGTGCCAACAAGTTAGTTTGTTCAGCAATCTCTGAAATGACAGAGAGAATATTACTGATGCTATGCACGTGGTGCTCTAGCTCTTGAAGCTCGGCGGCAGAGCGTTCCACATCGGAAGCTAATGCCAGGATCGACTGTTGACTGCGCTGTACTTCGCTGACCCCTTGGCGAGAGACATCGACTGTGGCTTCGCCTTCTTTTGAGGTGTTTTCAGCATTTAGGGCAATTTCGTGCGTGGCCGTTGACATCTCAGTCACGGCGGTCGCGACCATATTAATTTCATCTTGTTGTGTCGCAATACGCTGGCTGCGGTGTTGTGCTTGTTGCGCCGCATCTTGCGCTTGGTGATTGAGCTGCTGAGAAAGCGTGACGATTTGGCTCACCATGTTGTGCATGTTTTTGACAAAGGTATTGAAGTTTTGAGCAAGCTGACCAACTTCATCTTTGGAGCTGATTTGGATCTCATGCGTCAAATCACCTTCACCTTGTGCTATTGCTTTCAACGCGTGCGAGACTTGGTAGAAATCTTTCAGTAGATAATTGATGAAGAGAGAGATAATGACGATCAACACCAAGGTCATTACCACGCCTTCCAATAACAATTTTTGCAACAGCTCCGTATAGCTTTGTTCTTCGGTTTGACGATCCATTTCAATCGCTAAGATCCAATCGGTGTGGTTGATTTTGTCAAAATAAATCAACTTTTCTGCGCCATTTCTGTTGAGGCGTTGGATCTCGTTGTTCTCCATGGCTTGGTGGATACCCGCTAGCGAGATCTCACGTGAATACGCAGAGAAGGGTTGCATCTCTAGTGAGGTCTGAGGATGAGCAACAATGGTGCCTTGTTCGTTGATCAGCATGGCATAGGCGTTGTCGCCCACCTTGTAGCCAGAAATATTGTCCTGAACGCTCTTAAGAGAAATATCCGCCCCCATAATGGCGATGATCTCTCCACGTACTTTGACTGGCGTGGCGAGTGTGATCATCGCTTGCTGCGTTTCAGTGCTGATATACGGGGCAGAAACGATACTGCGATTTTCTTGGAGTGCTTGCTGATACCACTCAGCATTGCGAGCGTCGTAGTTGGGGTATTTTGCATCCTGACCAGAAAGATAAAGGCTTCCGTCACGAGTGGCGTAATAGACATCCAAATACTTCGCTGACTCTTTAGCATGGCGCATGGTCTCTTTGGCTTGCGTCAATTGCTCGATATGAGCGGCGGATTCGAGGATCTGAATATTATTCTCTAACCAGTATTGCAAAGCAGGAGCAGCGGCTTCAGAGACGCTGGTAGCACGGGCGTAGATGCCTGAGCGTGTCTGCTGCCACAAAATGCTGGAGGATTGCCAGATGAAGACACCCGTTATGGTGAGGACGCAGAGCAAAACAGACAAGATAATTTTGTTTTTCAAAGTGAGCATGGATAGTTTCATGATGGTCAAAGACTAGGTCAGTTGGTCGGTATTCTATACTGTTAAATTGATTAATGGAATATCATTCTGTTATTTGTTCGTCACCTTTTTCCTTGTAGTGAAAAAGATTAAAGATGAACAGCTTAAGTGGAGAGTAGAAGAGTGGCCCTGCTTCGCCAATATCATTGGCGTAGACATTTTGTTATCTGACTGATTTTTAAGAAGATAGGCTTTGTATGCCTATGTAAGCGTTGCTTAAGTTGACTTACACAGTGAGTCGGCGATGAAAAAACGCCCTACCAAAAGGCAGGGCGTGTGACTAGTGTGTTGACGTTAGACTTTAAAGTATCCTAACTGTTCTTTTTGATTCTCCGCGAGAGAGGAGAGTTCTTGGCTCGCTGCGGCCGCTTGAGTAATGCCCGTGACATTTTGGCTCACCAGCTCGTAAATGTTGCTCAAGTTTTGGTTAATATCTTTGGTCACTTGGTTTTGTTCTTCAGACGCGGTGGCCACTTGAGCGCTGATCAAGGTGAGCTCTTCAATTGAGTGGCTAATTTCACTTAGGCTTTGGCTCACTTCGCCCGCCAGTGTTTGATTGCTCGCCAGTGTTTCAAGGCTAGAGTTCATGCTCTCATTCGCGCGTCCAGATTGCGTTTGCAGCTCTTCAATAATGGCTTGGATCTCTTTGGTGGAATCCTGCGTTCTTGCGGCGAGCATACGAACTTCGTCAGCGACCACTGCAAAGCCTCGACCACTTTCTCCCGCGCGAGCCGCCTCAATGGCTGCGTTCAGTGCCAATAGGTTGGTCTGCTCTGAGATGCTTTGAATCACCTCAATCACTTTACCAATTTGCTCAGACTGAACTTTCAGCGAAGTCACGACACCTGCCGCCTGATTGAGCTGCTCAGCCATCTTATCGTTGGCGCGATTATTTTGTTCAAACATGCTGAGAGTGTGTTTTGCCAATTGGTTGGCTTGGCTAGAAGCCGTATCCGCTTTGACTGCATTGGCGGTGACATCTGCGGCCGTGGATTCTAACTGGCTAACGGCAGAGGCGACTTGCTCCACTTCATTTTTTTCTTGATCAGAATTGACGCTTGATTGTGTCATCACAGCGGCGAGCTCTGTTGAGGCCGACGCCACATCCACACTAATACGAACCAATGCGTCCACGGTATTACGCAGTTGATGAATCGTGGTATTCACGTCTTGAGCCAACTGTGCGACTTCGTTTTTACCTTCCGCTTGAGCTTCTACTAACAGATCGCCTTTAGCGACCGCTTGCATTGTGGTTTGTAGCGAGCGAATCGGTTTTACGATCATATGAGCCAACACCATGCTAATGATGGCTGCGATGGCCAAAATACCAAGCATGGCAAAAACAGAGAAAGTCAGCGTAGCGTTGTGTTGATTGCCGTTATCTTTCACGTCTTCAATGGCAATTTGATTGAGTTTTTGCGAAAGCACATCAATTGCTTTGACCATCTCTTCACCGGCTTTGCGGTAGGCGGTCATCGCAACATCGTACTGTTGTTGAAAATCGGAAGAGAGGTAGCTTTCACCGTGCTTTACCTTGAGCAAAGGCAACATCACATCGCGTGAGTAATCGACATAGTGGTTAAGTGCTTTGCGCATCTGTTCCACTTCATTTTTCAGACCCGGTACGGTTTCAATCGCGTTGAGCAGTGAACGGATCTCGTTTTGCTTGTCGGATAACACGGGGATCAGTGTGGTCAGATCGTCTGGGCGGAATAGGCTGTAAATCGCCTTGATACGCATGCCGTACATGTTATCGACAATTTCACCTAGCTCACCTTTGTGAACGATGAGTTGTTCGGTGGAAACGGTTACACGCTCAAAAGCATGTTTTAAGTTGCTTGCGCCAAGGGTGACTCCCCCGAGCAACAAAACGATAGTAAAAGCAACAGGAACCAACACCTGCGCTTTTATCGAAAGTGTGTTTAAAAAACGACGCATTAAAAACGACCCTCTGTGAACAAATAATTAATGAGAATGAATATTATTGTTTTATTTTTATTAGTGGATGATTGTAACCATTCGCCCGCTGTATTCAATGACTTATTTAGTTACAAATGTCACTAGTAGTTTGTGGTCACTCTCAAAATTGGCGGGTAAATAGCAATTATCAGAGAGTGCTCACAATGTGCGTAAAGCACGATTTTTCATAGAGTAAAATGTCTAGGCTAAAAAATGAGCTTTTCAATAAAACCGCTTTCATAACGGCTTTATTGATAGATATGGTGGGGTTACTTCATACGATTTGTTACACATTGATGCTACTCGATTGGTGGATTTATTCGCACAACTGTCAGCAATGTGTCACAGAGGGTTCAATTAAGTGAAACACAACTGTCATATTCACATCCTAAAGTGAGCATCGTTCAAGTGAAACACAACGGCAATTTGGCCAATAAAGGATATTGTGATGAAAAAGACAGTAATCGGTGCAATCGCTCTTATGAGTGCTCTGACAGTGACAACCGCTTCGGCAAAAGAAACGATCTCTGCAGTGGGTTCAAGCAGCGTAACTCCACTGATGGAAGTTTTCTCTGAAACATACATGAAGAAAAACCCAGAAGTTTTTATTGAAGTTCAAGGACCAGGTTCATCGGCAGGTGTTAAAGCGGCAAAAAATGGCTCTGCAGATCTCGGTATGTCTTCACGTGACCTAAAATCGTCTGAGAAAGAAACCGCTTTGGTTGAAGAAGTGATTGCTCGCGACGGTATCGCAGTGGTTGTTAACCCAAAGAACACGCTGAAAGGCCTCACTGCTGAGCAAGTTTCTGCCATCTATAAAGGCGAAGTGACGAACTGGAAACAAGTCGGTGGTGAAGACAAACCTATCGTTGCAATTACTCGTGATACAGCATCAGGTACACGTGGCGCATTTGAAGACATTCTTAAACTGAAGAAGAAAATCTCGGGTAAAGAAGTGTCTGCAATCTCTCAACGTGCTCAAGTGGCAAACGGTAACGGTGCACTGAAAACGATGGTTGCTTCAAACCCTTACGCGATTGGTTACATCTCGCTAGGTACTGTTGATGAGTCGGTTCACCCGCTAGCTATCGATGGCACGGATGCGTCTATTCCAAACGTGAAAAACGGTTCATACAAAGTCGCTCGTCCATTCCTTGTTCTTTACAAGCAGGGCAAACCATCTGCTGAAACGCAGAAGTTCCTTGATTGGATGCTGACCCCTGAAGCACAAGCCATTGTAGAGAAGAAAGGCTACATCTCAGTTAACTAAGTAATGATTTAAAAGTTTGCTCAGCCCAATAAAAAGGGCTGAGCGTTTTCCATTCACTTCGACTTGTTCGAAACGTGAGATTAGATTCATGACCATCGCAACAAATAGTGAAAAGCTTATGAATAATGAAGCTAAAGCTATCGATAAACCTCGTTTACGTACGCAAAAGCGCATTGACTGGCGCGAACGTATTTTCCATGGCTTGTTTTTGACCAGTGCGGTTATCGGTATTGTTTCTCTAGCCGTGATTGCCTACTTCATCATCCGAGAAAGTATTCCAGCTTTCCAAGAAGCGGGCGTCTCAGGCATTGTGTTAGGCCAAGATTGGTTACCACCGGCGCTTTATGGTGTCGCCACCATGATCGTTGCCTCGATGGTATCGACGTTTGGTGCGGTGCTTGTTGGTGTTCCTGTTGGGGTACTGACGGCGGTTTTCATCGCTGAAATTGCACCTAAACGTGTCGCAGATATCATTCGTCCTGCGGTTGAACTGCTGGCAGGTATTCCTTCGGTCGTTTACGGTTTCTTTGGCTTGGTGATTATTGTTCCATTGATTCAAAACGTATTTGATGTGCCTGCGGGTAACACCATCTTAGCGGGTATCATTGTGCTTGGTGTGATGATCCTACCTACGGTAATCACCGTTTCTGAAACCTCGATTCGCGCGGTGCCGAGAGCTTATAAAGAAGGCTCACTGGCGTTGGGTGCATCGAAAATCTTTACTATTTTTAAACTGCTCGTTCCTGCGGCACGCAGCGGCATCATGACTGGCGTTATCCTCGGTATTGGCCGTGCGCTGGGTGAAACCATGGCGATCATCATGGTGATGGGAAATGCTCCTGCCATGCCTGAAGGCTTATTGGATTCAGCTCGTACGCTAACGGCGAACATTGCGATTGAAATGTCATACGCCAGTGGTGTTCACGCCAATGCGCTTTACGCAACCGGTGTGGTGCTGTTGGTGTTCATCATGATGTTGAATGCAGCGCTGCTTTACCTCAACCGAGAAAAAGCGAAGTAATCGCAAGTTAAGGTGATATTTATGGAACGCGCAAAATTAAAACAATCTCGTCAAGTAAAAGACAACATTCTGAATGCTCTGGTTTGGGCGGCAGCCGCTCTGACGGTGGGCTTCTTGTTCTGGATTATCTGGTACATCCTCTCTAACGGCTTGCAGCATGTGGATTGGAACTTCATCTCTGACAATTACACCCGTACAGGTGAAGAGCATGGCATCTTCCCGATGATCATTTCGACCATTTACATGGTTGTGGCATCGATTGCTGTCGCCGCACCGTTAGGGATCATGACGGCTATCTACTTAACAGAATACGCCAAAGTGGGCAGCCGATTGGTTAAGGTGATTCGCTTTTGTACCGAATCCTTGGCTGGTATTCCGTCGATTATCTTTGGTCTGTTTGGTATGACCTTCTTTGTCGCCATTCTTGGTCTGGGATTCTCGATTCTCTCGGGCGCCTTAACGCTGAGTATTCTTATCCTGCCAGTGATCATCAGGACGACGGAAGAGGCGTTGATGGCGGTTCCGCAAACCTACCGCGAAGGTTCATATGGCCTCGGTGCATCAAAAATCTATACCATCTGGCGTTTGATTCTGCCGAGTGCAATGCCTGGTATTTTAACCTCGGTGATTTTGAGTATTGGCCGCGTGATTGGTGAATCAGCACCTGTATTCCTTACTGCTGGTATGGTGGCACGAATTCCAGACTCACTACTGGATTCTGGCCGAACACTGACGGTACACCTTTATAAGTTGACGACAGAGCTGTTTACCATTGAAGAGTGGAACCAAGCGTACGGCACAGCCACCGTACTGATTGTGGTGGTGCTGTTGATCAACATGGTAACCAAATTAATTGCAAAACGTTTTAACACAGCGACTTACTAACGACGAACAACAAAAGACGCTAAAAACGCTCATTGAAAAGAATTTAGAGATTAAGACTATGAACAAATTTGATATCGAAAACCTAGACTTGTATTACGGTGAAAACCAAGCGCTGAAAGCGATTAACTTACCGATCCCCGTTCGCCAAGTCACGGCGCTTATCGGCCCATCTGGCTGCGGTAAATCCACCTTATTGCGTTGTCTGAATCGCATGAATGACCTGATTGAAGGGGTAAAGATTACTGGCAAGTTGGCAATGGACGGCGAAGACATCTATGGCAACGTTGATGTGGCGGATCTGCGTATTAAGGTCGGCATGGTGTTCCAAAAGCCAAACCCATTCCCGATGAGCATCTATGAGAACGTGGCGTATGGTTTGCGTGCACAAGGCATCAAAGACAAAAAACACATTGATGAAGTGGTCGAGCGTTCACTACGTGGCGCGGCGTTATGGGATGAGGTGAAAGATCGCTTGAAATCGCATGCTTTTGGTCTTTCTGGTGGTCAACAACAGCGTTTATGTATTGCGCGCACCATTGCGATGGAGCCGGATGTCATCCTAATGGATGAACCGACGTCTGCGCTTGACCCAATTGCGACGCATAAAATTGAAGAGTTGATGGAAGAGTTGAAGAAGAACTACACCATTGTGATCGTTACGCACTCCATGCAACAGGCGCGTCGAATTTCCGATCGCACTGCCTTTTTCTTAATGGGTGAGCTGGTGGAGCACAACGATACTCAAGTGATCTTTAGCGAGCCAAGTGATGACCGCACTCGTGGCTATGTAAACGGCGATTTTGGTTAATCAGCGAATTGACGTTTAAACGGAATTATAACTATAAGCGATGGTACTTTTGCCCCTCTCTCAGAGGGGCTTTTTTGTTTTTGTACTGCAAACGCACGGCAACAAAATGCAGTCTCTCTCTCGCTTAAGACAATCGTCGTGACAAAAATGCGAACGACTTAACAGCTGATTCGAAATGCGTTTGATTGCACATTGTCGGACGGTTACTTTTAAACGCAATTCCCTAAAATAATAATGGTGTTGGCAAAGTGAATTTCAGGAGCTTTATGCGTAAGGTGTCGGCGACCAGAGACCATAGGTTACTGGCGGAGACAATGTTTGAATATCTCGCAGAACTGATGGAAGTGGATGCGATGGCGATATTTGATGATCCTTGCGTAAATACGTCGTTGTCATTGCGTTTTTGGTCCGGACAGCCAGCACCTTTGGTGGATTTCCCCAGCTCTTTTTGGCAATGGGCGAGGCAGTTTGATACCTCGGAGAGCTTAATTCCTTTAGCCATCAATACCTGTAACTGGGATCACCGTGATCTCCTCGGGGGAAACAGCTACATCATGATGCTGGATAACTTCCCTATGCTGCGAACTTACATTCTGATCCAAGGGGTAAAAGCGGGCTCTGCCGATCATATCTACGAGAAAACCCACGATGCGATGCAGTTGATTGCGGCCAGATGGCAATGTATCCGTGCGGAAAAACAAGCGTCGTTAGAGATCAAAAATCGCGATATCCGTGAAGCGCAGTACATTGACGAAATTAACCATCGTGAACGCTTTATTGACAACATGAAGCTGGTGCAAGAAGTGGCATTGGAAATCTCCAACCCCAGCACGTTAAACGATCTCTATCGTAAAGCGGTTGAAGCGCTGCGAGACAGGTTGGGTTTTGATCGTTCGACCTTTATGTTACTCGACATGAAAAAACGCTGCTTCAACGGTACTTATGGCACCGATGAGCACGGCAACACCGTCAGTGAATTTCACACGCAATACGATCTTCATCAGTTGGGTGAAGAGTTTGTTACCGCTCTCTCTTCACGCGACACCAATCTGGTTATTTCTAATGAAACCCCGCTTTACACCGCAGGGAAAGTAGTCGGGCAGGGGTGGAACTTGATGTTGATTCTACGTGATGGCCATGAACCGTTCGGTTGGCTGGCGCTGGATAATTTTATTCACCGTAAGCCGATCACCAGTTATCAAAAGCAGATGCTGCAATCTTTTGGTTCGCTGCTATCGCAAATTTATATTCGCAAACGTCAAGAACAAAACGTTCGAATGCTTCATTCAAGCATGGTTGAATTGTCGCGTTGCACAACGGTGAGTGATGTGTGTAAATCGGCAGTCTCCTTCGCGATTCAGCATCTTGGCGTTGATCGCATGGCGGTGTTTCTTACCGATGAAAACTGCACTTATATGCAAGGCACTTGGGGGACGGATATTCAAGGCAACGTCGTGGATGAGTCCTATTTCTTTGGCGAGACACAAGACTTTGCTTTGATTAATCTTGCACGTTCAATGCCCAACGAGGTGGCGTTTGAAGACTCCGTGCCGATTTACCATGACTGCAATATCGTCGGTTTTGGCTGGGGGGCAATGACGTTACTGACCAGCAATACCAATGGTCCGATTGCGTTTATTGCGGTGGACAACTTGCTGACTCGCTCACCGCTGACTTCGCAGCTTAGGGAAGTGATCCGCATGTTTGCCTCCAGTCTGGCGGAAGTGTTGCAACGCACTCAAGCGCAAGAAGCGATACGAGAGCTCAACGAAAATTTGGAAAAAGAGGTTCGTAAGCGCACCCAAGAGTTGGAAGAAGCAAACCGTCAGCTCGAAGTGTTATCCAAATTGGACCCACTTACTCGTCTTGGCAACCGACGCATGTTAGAGCATGTCATGGAGTCCATCTGCCATAGTGAAGAGGAAAAAGCGCTCGCGTTTGGTCTGATCCTTATCGATATCGATCATTTTGGCTTGTTCAACAATCATTATGGTCATTTGGAAGGCGATATTGCCTTAATGCGTATTGGCCACATCCTTGAGCACCACAGTAATGGCAAAGAAGAAGTGTTTTGTCGCATTGGTGGGGAGGAATTTGTGATGCTGATGGTTGGCAGTGAGGCCAGTGGCGTTTTGCAGCGTGCTGAGTGCATCCGTCAGTGTATCGAGCAAGAGCAAATTAAGCATCAGGTCAATCCAAATGGCGATCGTTTAACCGTTTCTATCGGCGTGGCGGTCGATCAAGTTCAAGCTCGCGATCTGCATTTCGATAAACTCTATCAACAGGCTGATGTGGCTCTCTATCGTGCTAAGGCGGAGGGGCGAAACCGAGTTTGCAGTTATCAATCACTGTCGGTTGAAGCGATCTAACTCTGCTGCCGCTTAAGCGAGCGAAAAAGAAAAGGGCGAACAGTGTTGTTCGCCCTTGTTATTTTTGTGTTGTCTAAACGGAGCTAGAGCTTCGGCATGTCAAAAGAGGCTTTATCGGTTGAGGCTGAGCGACTTTGCTTGATCAGTGTAAGTAAGTGCTCTGCCTGCCATGGTGAAGGCGTTAGCGAGTAGGTCGCTTGGTGCATGGCTTTTAATTCTGATTCGATTGCCTGTTTTACTGGTTGAGAAACCGTGGTGGTTTTCATCCACTGGCGAACGAGGGCTTCGATTTTGACGGCATCTTTGTCAGCAATCGCCTTTTGCAATGCTTGCATCGATTCAAGCGCGTTATTGGAGGCTGTATTCTGAGGCTTATCTGCACTTGTTCCGCGATGTTTATAGCAGTAGAGAGCGGCGATGAGGGTAAGAATCCACAGTGAGGCAAACGTCCAAGTTAAGTAAAACCAAATGGTTGCATTTTGATTAGACTCTTGGTGGGTAGAGTCTGGGCGAAGGTTTGTCTCACTAGCCTGCGCTGGCTGCTCAGGCAAAGTAAACACTTGCGCCGAGCCCGGTGTAACCTTGAGTTGACGCCCCTCGAGTGCGGCTGTTTCTTGTTGGTCAGAAACCGTGTTCCACCACGCCAATTGCAGTGAAGGTAAGGTTAAATCACCGGTTTCGGTTGGGATCAGTACCTGCTTCAGTGTCATTTGGGTTGTACCGTTGTCCAGAGTCTTAAATGCAGGCTTTTCATCGTACACTCGTACTGAAGCGGGATAGTCGAACTTGAGAGTTGGTAACTGGTTTTCATTGAGCCCTTTTGCTGTCAGAGTGATTTCACGCGTGATGCTGCTACCTTGCTCAACGGTGTTGTTCTCGCCGCCATCTTGATGCCATTGTTGAACAAGCGACAGTTGTTGAGCGGGCAGCCAAGGCTGCGCGGCGTTGTTAGGAATGGCCTTTACCTTGATCGATTGACTTTGCGGCTTGCCATCTAAGGTCAATATTTTGGTAGAGCCCGTTAAGCTGTCACCATAAATATAAGAGCCTCGTAATAGCGGGCCTTTGAGTTCAAAAAGACCGGGTTGGTTGGCGGTAAGTTGATAATTCTGCTCAATGACAGTGATTTGAAGCCCCTGTTCAACACGCTGAAATTGGCGAGTTTGCCCCTTTGGCTCTATCTCTACGCCTTGAATGGACGGTGGGGTGATGCGCGGATTTTCGAGTCGACGGGGATCCGCCAGAATCCGAATCTCGACCTTTAACGGCGTGGATTGCTGAGGATAGAGCGTGCTTGTATCAAGTTGCATCGAGTATTGAATAATATCTGACACGTTTGGTTCGTGTTGATCGACAGACACTTCCAGTGGGATTGGCGCAGTGCTTTCGCCATCAAAAGAGAATGCAGGGATCGTCACGATACCAGCGCGATTGGGTGCGATGGAAAGTGTCCACTCACTGAGCTTTGAAGATTGGCCATTAATGTAATTGCTTGAATTGACAAAACGTGGACTCGAGGTGAAGAAATCTTGGCTTAACGCAGAAAAATCAATGTCATTGGCATCGAGTGAATAATCGGCTCGCACCGTGAGTTGAATCACTTCATTTTTCGAAACCTTGGTTTTATTTACGCTCGCAACCAGACTCTTTGCCGCCAGAAAAGGCGTAAAAAGCAGTGTCGATAGCAAAATGAAAAAGGGTGTCATTCGATTCATAGCTTACTCATTACCATGTTTTGTCTTTATTATCAGGCGCCGGTTTTTGCTGTGCTTGCAACAACATTTGTGCTTTAAGCAGATAAGCAGGATCGCGTGCGTTTTCAACGGATTCCAGTTTTTTAAAGTCTGGATCGTCTGCGTTTTTCGGCGCAGGTTGTTGGGCTTCTACGCTTTTGGGCTCAGTCTCTCTTTCTTGCGCGGGTTTATCGCTCGGCTTAACTTGCTCTTCACCCTGTTCGGATGGTTTTTTCTGTCGTTGAGCATTGCCTTGTTCACTGTTTTCTTGAGACTTTTCTTTTGCCTTATTTGGCGCATTTTCGCGATTTTCTGATTGACTCTGATTATCGCGATTGGAAGACTTTTGTTGCTGTTGCTGTTGCTGTTGCTGTTGCTGTTGCTGTTGCTGTTGCTGTTGCTGTTGCTGTTGCTGTTGCTGTTGCTGTTGCTGTTGCTGTTGCTGTTGCTGTTGCTGTTGCTGTTGCTGTTGCTGTTGCTGTTGCTGTTGCTGTTGCTGTTGCTGTTGCTGTTGCTGTTGCTGTTGCTGTTGCTGTTGCTGTTGCTGTTGCTGTTGCTGTTGCTGTTGCTGTTGCTGTTGCTGTTGCTGTTGCTGTTGCTGTTGCTGTTGCTGTTTTGCTTTTTCTACTATTTCGCGATTGGTTTGTGCTTGTTTGAGGTTTGGGTTTTTCGCAAGCGCCTTTTGGTAAGCCTCTAGTGCTTTATCATACTGGCCGTTTTGCGCTAATGCGTTACCCAAGTTGTACAGTGATTCTGCACTGTCTGATTGCGCAAACAGTGTTGCCGCTTGTTCATATTCTCCTGCTTTATATGCGGCGCTTCCTTTCCATTGCGGGTTGGAAAACTGCTCAGCTGCCGCTTTATATTGCCCTTGGTCGAACAACGACTTGCCCTGTTGATCGGCGGTAAGAAACGCAGAAGCATGAGCGCGAGGCATCTGAGTTAGGGGTAAGCTCAGTACCAATGCCATCCAAACAAAGCCTCGTCGGAATAAGCCTAATCCTGCCAGTAACAAGAGTGGTAACAACCAGTAACCCCCATTTTCCCTGACCTCGCTTTGCTGTGTATTGTTGGCTTTTGCTTGATGCATTTCGGAATTGGCCTGCGTTGCTGCGGCAATTTCTACAACGTCTTGGTTACTAAATTGAATGGGGGCGAAGTAGCCTCCCGTTTTCTGCGCCAGTGCTGCCATGTTGTTGAAATCAGACTTAGCAACCACTACTTGCCCTGTTGAACTTGTCAGCAACGAGCCATTCGGCAGAGGAATTGGCGAGCCGTTTGGTGTACCAATCCCAAGAATGGACACTCGAATCGCGGAGTTGGCAACAAGCTTCAATGCTGCCTGCAGTTCTTGATCATCAATATCATCACTTATAACGATGATATCGCCTTTCGCCGCTCCTGCTTTTTCAAGTTGTGCTTTGGCCAACACCAAGGCGCTTGTGAGGCGTGAACCTTGATAGGGCATGATGTCAGGCGATAGGTTCTGGATGAGATTCGCTAACGTCTGGCTGTCACTGGTCAGTGGGCTAAGTAAATAGGCATCGCCTGCATAAGCAATTAAGGCGGTATTGCCTTCTTTCCATTGCGGAAGTAGGTCGAGCGCCTTATATCTCGCCTGCTGTAAACGGCTTGGCGCAATGTCTTGCGCATACATGGATTGCGACATATCCATGACCAAAACCCGATTTTGATGGCTGTTGAAGCTGGGGCGCGTGGTGTGTTGCCAGCTTGGTGATGCCAGCGCAAGGATGGCGATAACCCAAGCGAGCAACCACAGTAGTATTGACCTGGCGTTTTTTGCACCTTTTGTTGGTGTTTGGCTAAGATGGGCTGCCACTGGGCCTTGCGATGCTTGCCTTTTAAAGCGCCAAAACAACCAAGCGACAGGTAGGACAATCAAACCGAATAGCCAGTTGGGCTTTAGAAAAATCAGTTCAGACATGATTTCTCCGTAATACAAACAATAAGATGGATAACACGAAAGCGAAACTCAAAGGATAAACAAACCACTCTTGTTGAGGGCGCCAAACTTGTGCGTCTTTAGAGACGGGTTCAAGCTGATTGATCGCTTGATAGATTGTCTGTAGCTCTTGCGCGTCGCGGGCTCGGAAGTATTGGCCACCCGTCATTGTGGCAACTTTCGTCAGTGTTTTTTCATCAAGATCTGCCGAGGTATTAACCTTGCGCGTCATGAAAAACTGCTTCACTTCCATTTCACCAGCGCCAATACCGATGGTGTAAATCTTCACGCCATATTTCTTGGCGATGTTTGCGGCTTCGATGGGGTCAAGTGTGCCAGCGGTGTTGCTGCCGTCACTGAGCAGAATGACCACCCGTTGCGGTGCCTCACTGTCGACAAAGGTTTTGGTGGCTAAAGCAAGTCCATCGCCAATTGCGGTTTTTTGCCCGATCAGGCCGATGATGGTCTGATTGAGTTGATTGGCTACGGTTTGTCTATCTGCGGTTAAAGGTGTTTGCAAATACGCATGATCAGCGAACAATACTAGGCCCAGTCTGTCACCTTGGCGCTGCTCAATGAACTGAGTCACCACGTTTTTGACGGCACTCAAGCGATCAATGTAATCGCCATCTTGCAAGATGTCTGCTTGCTGCATAGAGCCAGAGAGATCCACAACGAGCATGAGATCACGATACTCTGGGAAATGCTCAATAGGCTCACCAAACCACACTGGCCTTGCGGAAGCCACAATCAGGCTACACCAAATAAGTAAAGTAACCAGTTTGCTGAATTTGTTTTTTACGCCTGCGGCCTCAACCTCTTTCGGCAGATAGGCGAGGCGCAATGTGTTCTTGTCGCTGAGTTGTGGCAGCCATTGATAGGCCAAAAATGGCAATGGCAGCAGCAAAAACGCCCACCACCAAAGGAATTCAAACCCGTCAGCCACGCATACCTCGCTTAGGTGGGAGTGCTTTTTCCACCCAGACTAAACAATCATTGACCAGCTCACTGTCATGCTCACCGTGTTTGTTCTGATAGAGCGCTGCCTGCCATAATGGCATTTTGTCGCTAAAACGGGTTTCACCCAGTTGTAAGTCAAGAAATTGGTACCACTGCTCACCATGCAGCGACGCGATCGCTTCTCGTGGGTAATAACAAAGCGCGGCTTGCCTTAGCAGTTCGATGGCCGACGAAGGCGTATGCGGCGTGATGGGTTTAACAAACAATTTGAGTGCGGCACGCTTTGCTTTGAGACGTTTTTTTCGCCACAAAAAAAAGGCAGTTAAAAGCAGTAAAGCCACAACAACGCTGGCGAAAGAAGCCCACCATCCCCAAGCAAGAGGAAACCAAGATGGAACAGCAGGTAAAATCAGAGGTTGCAGCTCTAAAGGTGTTGAATTTGTTGTCATTATTATTACACGGATAATTGGTTGATAAGAGATTCAGCACTCGATAAGGTGCTGAACGGTATTCCATTACGATAACTTAACAGCCGTAAAGATTGTTGATGCTGGTCGAAGTTGTTCTTCAAAGCCAATTTTTGCTTTTTGGAACCGAAATCAAACCATCGAGAATGTTGACCATCACTGGCGAGCACGCTTCCTTGATAACGGGTTTCGCCCTGCTCTAACGGGTCATAAAGCTGTACCAGCCTCAAATTATTGTGTTGTCTAAGCTGTGTGATTTGGTTTAGCTCTTGCTCATTCATTTTGATGAAATCGCTGATAAAAATTATCTCACACCCTTTGGGTGACATCCGTTTAAGCCTCTCAATGCTTTGACTGAAAGGGAGGCGACTTTCAGTGGCTCGCCCCAACTGTTCATTATGACGTTGAGTCAATTGATTGAGAAAAGCCAAACCGTTACGCACTAAGGCTGATGGTTTATGTTCGAATAAGGTTTTGCCGTCGTCAATCATGGCGCCGAAGCGATCTTTTTTTGCCAGTGTCGTCCACAGAATTACACTGGCTAAATGCGCAGCTTGGACAGATTTGTAGACGTAACGCGAACCAAAAAACATACTGTTGTTGAGATCCAAATACAGGATCACCGCTTGTTCTTTGTCTTCGCTAAAGAGTTTGGTGTGTGCTTTACCAGTGCGGGCGGTGACTCGCCAATCGATACTGCGAATATCATCACCTTGTTGGTACTGGCGAACTTCTTCAAAATCCATCCCTCTCCCACGTACACGGCTAGCATGGCCACCGTTTAGATGTGACCAAACGCTGCGTGCAGGAGGGATCCAGCGCAAGGCTTGGCTTTGGTAGTAAAGCAACTCTTCTAGCGATAACGCCACGCCATTGCAATGAGGTGGCAATGTAACGGGGGTCATGGCTTAGGCGCTTCCCACTAAACTAATCAGCTTGTCGATCACTTGGTTGGCCGAAATCCCTTCAGCTTGAGCTCGGTAGGAGAGCAGCAAGCGATGTCTCAATACAGGATAAGCCATAGTTTGAATATCGCCCGGAGTGACATAGTCACGTCCATCTAACCAAGCATACGCTCGTGCACATCGGTCAAGGGCGATCGTTGCGCGAGGGCTGACTCCCATGCTAATCCATTCTGCAAGTTCGGCGTTGTAATGAGAAGGTTGGCGAGTGGCCATCACCAGTCGTACTAAATAGTGCTCAAGCGACTCGGCCATTTGAATATTCAACACTTCTTGACGAGCTGAAAAGATCTCTTGTTGTGTTAGTAAAGGCTTTTCAGGTGTCTGTTCACCTTTAGCTTCACCACGATTGATGCGCAAAATCGCCAGTTCATGAGCTGCGTCTGGATAATCGACATTAAGATGCAACAAAAATCGGTCAAGCTGGGCTTCTGGAAGGGGATAAGTACCTTCTTGCTCAATCGGGTTTTGTGTTGCCATCACCAAAAACAGCTCTGGGAGCGGATAGGTATTGCGCCCAGCGGTCACTTGCCCTTCCGCCATGGCTTCGAGCATTGCGGCCTGTACTTTGGCCGGAGCTCGGTTGATTTCATCGGCAAGGATCAAATGATTGAAGATAGGGCCAGCTTGAAACTTAAAATCGCCTTTTTCTGGTCGGAAGATATCGGTGCCCGTTAAATCTGCAGGCAAGAGATCGGGGGTAAATTGAATACGATGAAAATTACCCTCGATGCAGTCTGATAGCGCTTTCACTGCTCGTGTTTTAGCAAGGCCAGGAGGCCCTTCGACTAAGATGTGTCCGTCTGCAAGAAGTGCGATGAGTAACTGTTTGACTAATTCAGGTTGGCCAACGATTTGAGACTGTAAATAGTTAGCTAAGGCATCAAAACTACGTTGTTGCATGATTCTACTACTTCGGTTGGTTTGGTTTCTTGGGTCGTAAAAAGCCAAGAAAGTTCCATGGTTAGCGACAAATTAGCAGATGAGGGTGAAAGGCTTGCGTTTCAAGGGAAGTCGCGAGACTTTTCTTGCAGGGATGAAGTGTGATCGTGAAGAAAGATTTTGCTTTAGTTTGGGTTTGTTTGGCCGATATAAGCTATACCCATAAGAATGTAACAAAATATATGTTATATTTTTGCGCTTTTTGTATTGCTTTATCGCGCATTACCCACAATAAGTGATTCTTGTTAAAGGTCCAAATATGATTAATCTTAACTCTTTGAGCATTAAGCAAAAAGTTGTCCTTGGGATAACCTTCGCTGTGCTTGCATCCACCATCATTCTCGGTTTTATGGCGCAAAAACAATCACGTGAAGTGATTAGCCATCGTCTTGTTGATATCGAATTGCCATTGATCTTGAGCCAGATTAACTTGCAAGTTGATAAAGATGTATCGCAACTCTTATCTGCGGCAGAGCAATTAGCGAAGAACGAATTTGTTCGCGAAAGTGTCGTACAAACGGAAAACCCTGAAGGGCAAACGAAGTTGGTGCAGCAACTCAATAACGTCAAAGATCAATATCGCTTGAACGATGCGTCGGTGGCCAATAGAAAAACGGCGTATTACTGGAATCAAAATGGCTTCTTGCGTCAGCTGACTCAATCACAGGATGGTTGGTTTTTCGGCTTCACCAATTCTGGTCAGGCGACGATGGTGAGCATTTTTACCGAAGCCAATGGTGAAGTGAAAATGTTTGCCAACTATCAACACCTATCGGGATTCACCATGTCTGGTGTGTCTAAATCGATGGATGAAATGGTCAGCAAACTGAACAGTTTCAAAATTGAAAAAACGGGTTACGTGTTCCTTGTCGACAGCCAAGGTAACATTCAAATCCACAAAGACAGACAAGCCGTCGGCAAACCTCTTTCTAGCTATGTTGCGGAGAATCCTTCATCGTTGCTAAACAAGCAGCAAGACGTGGTATTTGAAACCGAAGTCGATGGTGAACGTGTTTTCGTCGCGAGTGCTTATGTGCCGTCGATGAACTGGTACGTGGTTGGTATTGTGCCTGTGGATGAAGTCTTTGCGGACCTTGATGCTGCAGCGCAACAAATGCTGATTACGACCTTAGTTGTGGCTGCTGTCTTTATTTTCATGGGAGTGATCCTTGCGAACAGTATTACCAAACCTATCCAACAAATTGCCGAACGTTTCACCGATCTAGGCAAAGGGGATGGCGATCTTGCACAGCGCATTGACATTAAAGGGAAAGATGAAATCGCTCAGCTCTCGATGGGCTTCAATGGATTTATTGAGAAGATTCATACCACGATGAAAGAAGTGGCAGCGACCAGTACCTCGCTCAATAGCGCCGCTGAAACTGTCTCATCGAAGGCGGCAACCACGCACGACAACAGTCAAGAACAGCGAGATCAGACGATTCAAGTGGTGACGGCCATCAATCAGATGGGCGCAACCATCAGCGAAATCGCCTCGAACGCAGCAACGGCTGCTGATACAGCGAATCAAGCCTCTGACAATACTCAACTTGGCCGAGAGGTGGTGACAAAAGCGAAGAACGTCATTTCGCGTCTTGCAGATGATGTCGAAACTACGAGCCAAGTAGTATCGCAGTTAGCGACAACAACACAAGAAATTGGCTCCATTCTTGATGTGATTCGAGATATTTCGGATCAAACCAATTTGCTGGCGTTGAATGCGGCAATCGAAGCGGCTCGTGCGGGCGAGCAAGGTCGCGGCTTTGCAGTTGTTGCTGACGAAGTGCGTAACTTAGCAAGCCGAACGGCAGATTCCACCGAAGAAATTCAAAAGATGATCAACCAATTACAAAGCGACGCCAAAGATGCTGTTTCGGCCATGGACGCAGGTAAAGCGGTCACCTTTGAGGGTGTTGGCGCGACAGACGAAGCGGTTAATGTGCTGATGAGTATCTCTGAGCGTATTGCTGATATTTCAGATCGCAATACACAAGTGGCGACTGCAACGGAAGAGCAATCTACCGTGGTTCATACCATTAATCAGAATATAGAAGAAATCAATGCCATCAATGAAGTAACGACAAGCACAGCAGAAGAGTTGGCCGATGCAAGCCAAGAGCTGCGTGAGTTGTCGCGTCGTCTCGATAGTATGGTGGGTAGCTTCAAACTGTAAACTTAGGTAGAATCCTTCACAGTTTTGACATTTTTAGGTAAGTGAAAATGAGTGATTTTGAAAAAGAATTGCAGATGATGTCTGAAGAGGCCAGTCAAGAGCCGGAAGTGAAATTGCCGTCGATTGAAGAGCAAAAGCAGATTGCTGCTGAGCTTAAGCGACTGGAAGCTGAAGGAAAACTGACTCCTGAAGTATTAGAGCATTACTTTGGTAAATATGCTCAAAAAGGTGAAACACCGATTCACTAACCCCCTCAAAATTAAGGGAAGCGAAAGCTTCCCTTTTTCATGCTTTTCATACTATTGCCCGTTACTTTATCTCAGACTTTTGCTTTACTCGGTCTTTTTTTCATACTTGACTTTATTGGCTGTGAGCCTAAATTTTATGCTCAGCTAAATTGATGAATAAAGGGCTGTGGGGAGCATGGAGAGTCAAAACAAGGAAGTGATATTGATTACGGAAGACAGTCTGCAATCCTCACTGCTAAAAGAAATTCTTGAGAAAAAACTCAATATGGTCGTTCATTTGCTCACTCCTAAAGAGTTAGATGAACGAACGACGAGTTATTCTTCGATCAAGGCAATTCTTGTGGATTATAGTGTTGTTGAAGAGGATTTTTATTCTTCATATTTGAATTTTATAGATGAAAACTTTTCGGAAGTCCAAGAGGTTCTGATTAATTGCCAAAATAATATTAGTATTGAAGAATTATGTATTTGGCGTTCTTTGACTGGAATATTTTATTTATCTGATGATATTAGTACTTTAGAACTAGGAATTGACAGAATCCTGTCGGGTGATATGTGGTTTAGTCGTAAAATATCACAAGAATTTATTTCAACTTTGCGTCAGCACAGTAAACCTATCTCAAAAAACGTATCTACAAAGCTGACTAAACGAGAACAGCAAATAATAACCCTCTTGTCACTGGGGAATTCAAATCAGCAAATTGCACGCAAGCTTTTTGTTAGAGAAAACACAGTGAAAACGCATTTACACAACATCTTTAAAAAGATTGATGTTAAAAATAGAGTTCAAGCTCTAATTTGGGCTAAGGAACATCTTTCTCCCACATCTTCTACGATCTAATCCCGCCGACTAATCACAAAAATATACCATTCCTGATATCAATGTATCACATATGAGATGAATAAATTTTAGATTCACTTTTACTTAATTAGTATTTTAAAAGTGAATAAAACAGCCTTAAAGTTGTCTCTAGCACTTTGCGATTAGCTGAGTGCTTCTTAAAACAAAAATAGTATGAAGTATAAAATTTTAGAATGAGACGTTTCAGTATGGGTTGTAATATGGCAGACACAACGATTGTATTAGTCACTCAACAAAGCCTTCAGAGTGAGAATCTAAAAAATATTCTGATGGCTGAAACTGGGATGACAATTGAAATTCTTGATGCAAAGAAACCAATCTCGAAAGAGAGAATAAATGCTGAAAGTATTCTGCTTGTTGATCTCTCTGTAGATATATCAATGGATAATATTGACATTATTAAAAATAGGAGTGATCTGAGAGGGACAATACTTCTGAATCTACTGGAAGACTTAGAGCCGGAAGAGTTGATCAAATGGCCTTACATTAAAGGTGTATTTGGTGCAAAAGACAACATAGAGAAGCTGTGTCGCGGGATTGAAGCGATCGCTCGAGGGGATAATTGGCTCCCGAGACGATTAATGATGCAACTTATCTCATATTATGAAGAAAAAGGTGGAGCGAAGAAGGAAGAGCCACAGCTAGATATCGAGCTAACCAGACGAGAAATTCAAGTATTACAATTTCTTAAGGCAGGTGGTTCGAATATGGAAATTGCGGATTCTCTTTTTATCAGCGAACACACGATTAAATCTCATCTTTATAATATTTTCCGCAAGATTGATGTAAAAAACCGGACACAGGCAACTGCGTGGGCAAAACGGAATTTATAAAACCGCCTGGCCACTATTTCTATAGGTTATCGAGTTCTACAGGTTACCTAGCATTATTAACCATACAGAGTACTAGCAATAACTGTTTGTTTTATCATGGATAAGCGTTGAAAAGTATGAGCCTGATTATTGATTCCTTATTCGCTGAGTGAAAACTCAACCGAAAATCAAACTCATATAGAGCATGAGCTTTCATATACTTCTGATGTCTTGAAGTAGTGAAGTCAGATGTTGTTTAACGATAACGTTCTATATCCAATAATGGAATCAAAAGAGGGATAAAAAAATGGCTGTTTATTCTGGAACTGCAGATGTAGATGTTCTTAGTAACTATACTGGTAGTGATGACAAGTTCGTAGGACATGGTGATAACGACAATATCGTTGGTGGCGGCGGTAATGATCTAATTATCGGCGGGGCTGGCGATGATAGATTAGTGGGTGGACGAGGCGATGACATTCTCAAAGCTGGACTAGGGGATGACTATCTTGGCGGCGGATCAGGGGATGACTTATTACTTGGTCTTTATGGTAACAACCATATGAATGGTGGCCTAGATAACGATGTTTTGGTTGCTGGCTCTGGTGACAATATTTTGATCGGTGGCCAAGGTGCCGACAAATTTATTTTTACCGATAAGTTTGACGGGCACGGTACAGCTAAGGTGGTGGATTTCACTATCGGTGAGGACACAGTGCGTATAGACAGTGCCACGATTCACTCATTGGATGATCTATCAGTAAGCTATGATGCAGTGGGTAACCTAGTTCTTTCCGATGGTGGAGCATTTACCGTGAAGTTGATTGGTGTGACAGAAGCAGATTTTGTCGCTCATGCGGATGACATGTTCCAATTCTAAATTAGAGATAAATAGTGCTACGTTTTGCGTAGCACTACTTCTAGGTGGGTAGTAATTTGCAAAATTCCGCGTTTAAGGAAGTGAAGAAGAAACTAAGAACACTATTTGTTTGGTCACTTTTTTTTAGTTTTTTTATCAATATTCTTGTACTTTCTATACCCATTTACATGCTTCAAATTTACAACCGAGTGATTTCGTCATACTCCGTTGACACATTGGTTTTGCTGACCGTCATTGTTCTGTTGGCTTTATTCACTATGTCTGCGCTTGAAGTGGTACGGGCACATATTAGCAAACGCTTTGGCTTTTGGATTGATAACCGTCTCTCTAGCCAAATGTTAAGACAAACAGTTCATTTTAAAACACACACCGGGCGTAATTATACTGCGCAGGTGTTGAGAGATTTACAGACGCTTAAATCTTTTTTTAGTGGTTCCTCTCTTTATCCTTTGCTTGACGCACCTTGGACACCTCTGTTCGTTTTCTTCGTTTATATGCTGCATCCTATCCTAGGACAAATCGCTTTAGGGGGCGCCATTACTCTATTGTCCTTAGGCTTATTTAATGAATTTGCGATTCGTAAAGCGGCACTCGATAGTGATAACCGAGCGGTTAACGCCATCGCTAACGCAGAAACTGCGGCACAAAATGCCGATTCCATGCTGGCGATGGGGATGATGAATGACTATCTCAGGAATTGGTATCAGTACAATCAGCAAACGCAAGTGGTTGAAGATAATGCGGTAAGTCGTTCGATCCTTATTGCCAATATTTCTAAGTTCATTCGTAGTGGCCTACAAATTTTACTTCTAGGTGGCGGGGCATGGTTAGTGATTGAGCATGAAATAACCGCAGGTGCCATGATTGCTGCCTCAATTTTGATGGGAAGAGCCCTCTCCCCAATGGAGCAAGCGATTACGACTTGGCGCTCGGCATCCCTCGCTAAAAGTGCTTATGGTCGATTGAAAGAAATCAGTGACAAAGTTCAAGTTGATGAACTCAATATGCCATTGCCCAGACCCAGAGGGCATTTCGAGTTAGCTAACGTTTCTTATCGTCATCCCGGCGTTGCTGAGCCAGTTCTCTCTGGCGCTCAATTTTCCATTCCTCCTGGTTGTGCGGTTGGTATTATCGGCCCTTCGGGCACAGGGAAATCAACGCTGGCTAAGTTGTTGGTCGGTAATATCAAGCCCTTAGCAGGAAAGGTGACCTTAGATGGAATGGATGTTTCTCTCTGGGCATCAGAAGATTTGGGAAGGCATGTAGGATACTTGTCTCAAGAAATAGAGTTATTCCCTGGAACCATCAGAGAAAATATCGCCCGACTCAAAATAGAGCAGCCAGAAAAAGTAATACGGGCCGCTCAATTGGCGGGTTGCCATGAAATGATACTCAAGAAGCCAAAAGGTTACGATTTTGAGATAGGAGAAGGCGGGAGAGGATTATCTGGTGGAGAACGGCAGAGAGTTGCGTTGGCGAGAGCCATCTATGATGACCCATCGGTCGTGATATTGGACGAAGCGAATTCAAACCTGGATGGTGAAGGAGAAGCGGCGTATCAAAATGTTATTACTCACTTAAAAAATCAAAAAGCCACTGTGATCGTTATTGCTCATAATCCGAGCACGATGAGAAATATGGATCGTCTGCTCTATCTCTCTGAAGGCCGAGTTAAGCTGTATGGCGAAAAGAACGAAGTACTGAAGCGTTTGATGGGATCGAGTCAAACAGACATTCCGAGGGTCAATCATGGCTAATCAAATAACGGAGAGAAATGGTGAGACGTTAGATATTGTAGAACGTTTTTCACCACAAGATACTCTGAATATCAAAGGACCCATTGTTATGGGTTTTTTATCTATTGCACTATTTGGCGGTGGTATTGGCTACTGGGCGGCAACAGCAAAACTCGAAAGTGCTGCCATCGCCTATGGTGATTTATCCGTAAGCAGTCAACGCCAGGCAATTCAACATCTTGAAGGTGGCATTGTTGAACGCTTAATGATCCAAGAAGGGGATTATGTTGAGAAAGGCCAGCTCCTAATACAGCTTTCTGAACAGCAATCTTTGTCGCGTTTAGAATCTCTTAAAGGACGGTTTGTCCATGCCGTCGCAAAAGAGAGTCGTTTAAAAGCAGAGTTTAATAATACGAGTGAGATTGTCTGGGAAAGTGATCTCGAGAAAATGGCAATCTCAAATACATTGCTGGAAGCACAGCAAATTCAAAAAAAGATTTTTGAGGCGAGAGCCCGTTACTTCGAAAGTAAACTCAACATCGTTCATCAGACGATTTCTGGTGCAAAGTTGGAGCTCAATAATTTGAAGCAAACCAAAAAAATTGAGCGGGAAAGACTTTCGTTAATCGAAGAAGAAATCCTGAGTAATCAGACATTAGTAAAACAGGGGTTTTCTGGTAAATCAACGTTGCTGCAGTTGAAAAGATTAGCAACTGAAGTAAGAAGTACCTTGAGTCAACTTGATAGACAAACGTTAACGGTACAAAAACGCATTGATGAAAACCAATCCCGTTTAGAGGAAATGGCACTCGAGCGAATCAACGAAGTGGTCGTTGAGTTGAGAGAGGCACAAAATGAAATTGTCTCTATTCGAGAAGAGTATCGTGTGGCTCAAGATATATATAAACGCACCGGGATACGCGCGCCAATTTCAGGCAAGGTAGTGAATATGAAAGTATTCACCGAACAAGGTGTGATTCGTAGCGGTGAAACGTTACTAGAATTGGTTCCTGACGATGACAGCTTAATCGTGGAAGCGAGAGTCAGTCCTCAAGATATCGATCTTATCTCTCCAGGTTTAGATGCCAGAGTGCGACTTACGGCACTCAATGCGCGTATTCAGGAACCACTCAATGGTAAGGTACTGACGGTTTCGGCGGACAAACTGTCTGAACAAAATAAAGAAGACTACTATTTAGCGAGAATTGCGTTGAATGACCAAGATGCTCAGCAGCATCAGTTAACGGCAGGAATGAATGCGGAAGTGCTTATTTTATCTCGGCCACGGACGCCAATCAGCTATCTTCTCAAACCGATTACAGAAAGTTTTAATCGTGCTTTTAGGGAAGAGTAATGGAGTGAGCTCGAATGATTACTGATGTATCGAGATGTGGTCGGTGAGTGTTAGGAGAAGTGAGTGAGGAAAGGAGAACTCAGTTTCTCCTTTTTTATTGTCATTGAATCGTATTTGGCTGCAATGGCGATGTCTTGCTGCGAGATCGAGCCACACAGTAGGCGACGTTTATTAGAGAACCTAATGCTGCTTGAGCAAAGGTTTAAACTTAAACAGATAAAGACGAGCCAGAAGATAGCCTGTCGTAATTCCAAACCAGTTTGTCATCATATCGGATGTCGAAAACGTACGATGACTTAAAAACAGTTGTGAGAGCTCATCGAGTGACACAATAAAAAGCAACAAGACTAGCAGTCGAATTGCAAAGATATCATTGGATATGGCTTTACACATTGAAGGGAAAGCGAGAACTGCCATGTAAGCGATTAAAAAGCTTAATGTGGAATGAAGAGCGCGACTCCCACCAATATAGTATTCAAATTGTTCATAAACATGACTTTCCATTCCACTGCTTTTCCAAAGTGAAAGTGAAACTGTCATGACGCAAATGACAAATAATCCTAATTTTCTCATGTCTCTATCCGATGGGTACAAAGCCTAAGTATCGTTTCACATAGTAAAGTGCCGCCAAATTCTGTATTGCCATGCCGATTGCAATTGAACTGGCGGCACCAATAACCCCATACATTTGGCTCAGGGCCAACAGCAAAATGATGGCAATGCTTCCAGAGGTGATCGTGATGTATTTCATTGTTTTCTCGTAGCCACTCATCAACAGGAGAAAGCCAACCGAGCCGGTGGCGACATTCACCAGCTGCCCAAGCGCCAATATGGCTAACAAAATACCTGCAGACTCAAACTCTGCACCAAAGAGAGTCATGACTTCTTGCGAATAAAAGGTACAAGCAATGACTGGAATGAGAGAAAGAGAAATATTGAGTCGGAAAGCATTGGTGCTTAGTTTCTGCAGTTTTTTCATCTCTCCTTGCTGATATAGGGAAGCAAACATTGGTGCAACAATAAAATTTACGCTGATCAGCACAAATCCAATGAGCAGCGAAGTCCTTTGAGCAGCAGCCAATAAGCCCAGATCGCTATCTGTTAGGTAGAATCCCGCGATGATCAAACTGCCCCACTGGATCACGTTGGTAAAGATATTGCCAATCCAAACCTGTTTTGCACTGTCGGTTAATTCCGCATTATGAGCAACGGGTAAGGTCACAGCGGAGTATTGACCTGAACGAAGCCATTGGAGTGTTGATATCAATGCAACCAAAAAAGCTGAAAGTAGCAGAGCCAGCAACATGCTTACCAGAGTAATGAGTTCAAAGAAATGCAATATCGTAATGAACAAGACTAGAAAGCAGCTCACGCCCATCTGCAAAGCAAATATTGCAGGAGTAACATGGCGTATCGCTTGTAGGGCATAGCTATTGAGTTGTGCTAACACCATAAGTGGAATGGTGAGTGAAAACAAAGCGAAGAGGCTAGGAGTGATGTTTACATTGATGAGTGATGCGCCAAAGGCAAATTGAACGATGAAGGCTAAAATGCACAGAGAAAAAGAGAAGGCTAAGCTTCTCTTCACTGAGATGGTATAGTTTTCGCTTTGTTGCTGTATCGAGTTCTGACTGAAAGCAATGGCGTTGTATTTCACCAATGAAACATTGAATCCAAGTTGACTGACGATAGCAACGAAGGAGACCAAATTAAAAAGATAAAAGAATTGTCCGGCGACCGTGGCATCTGAGAACCTCGCAACTGCAATCGTGAGTATAAACGCAAACAAGGCCGATAAAATTCGCATGATCCCTGTCTGTACCCCAAGTGAAACGAGTTTTTTTTTCTCATGGGACAACCCAGACAATTTTTGATTAAGCACGCTGAGCATAAAATGAATCTCAAATATAGAGGCTGCTGAGCGCCAATCTTTGTTTTTCTTCACTGTAGGTGTTGTTCATGTCACTACAGTACTGTTGGAATGGAATGGTATCGAAGTGTTCTACACAGTGGATGATCTGTTTTGCCATCTCTTGCGGAGTACTGGCTAGAAATGGGTAATCCAGATCTTTTGTTGCACCGATTTTGCGAATGACCATAGGACGAGTCAGTTTGGCCGCTTCGAGAATAGTAAGAGGCATACCTTCCCATGCTGCTGTGTGTAAATAGATGTCCGCATTGCGAAGACGCTCTACCACTTCTGATCTTGGCAACATGCCAGTGACTTCGATACCTTTGTCACGCAACTGCTGTTCTAGCGAAGGGTCTCCGCCCCCTATCCAAGTAATGTTTAGCTGAATAGCCGATTCATGCTGCAAGATATGTTCAGCGACGTGACAAAGAAATTGGGGGTCTTTTTGTTTCGCCACTCGCCCTAAGGCCACAAGGTTTATCTTTTCGCCTCGTGGAACACTGTTACCGGCGTTAGATTGGTAGGTCACGTAGTTATTCAGTAACTCCGCTTTTTTGGCTCCCAACGAGATGGCCAAATCGCATTCACGCTGGCTGCATCCAGCAATCGCAGTAAATTTTTTTATGCGGATCCCTTCGAGTATTCGATAGAATTTTTGTGCATAGACCGAGATATCCTCTCGTTCAAACGCGTAACAATGTGGGGTATAGATAAGTTTTGCCTTGCCCACTGTCAAAAATCGCCCAAGAAATCCCGCCTTACTGGAGTGGAGATGGATCACATCCGGTTGGAGTTGCTTGATACGTTGATTGGCACTTAAGAAAAATTGAAGCAGATGACCATCAATGAAGGTGGAAGATTGAAATTGGTTGTTACCGTTTTCTTTCGTAGAATCTTCTTCGCGGGCTCGGGCAAAAAGGTGATGTTCAATCGGTTCATTCCTTGATGAATAAACGTAGCTATAAAGTGCAGTTTGTACACCACCGCCAAATGCTTCTGTAATATGCAGTACTTTTTTCATTTTTTACTCGTCCCTGGTGTCTTTAGCCATTTGTTTTTAAATTGAGCTCTCTCCTCTTCTGAATATAAATGTCGGTAGAGTGGCAGATCGTACATGTAAAATAGCTTTGAAAAATCGTAAGTGTCTTTGAAATGACTATAGATATTGGAATACCACTTGTTTTTTGCTTCATTACTGTTTTTTAAAATAAAGCCGTCAACGTTGAGAAATTTAGCGATATCACTGTCTAATTTATTAAGATGCTCACATTTGATTAGCATCACTTCTGTTTTTTTGTTTTTGAAAAGATAGAATGGTTCATTGTTATTAATGTCACTTTTAATGACGTCAATACCAAAGTTTTTATTTAATTCATTATCGAACCAATTCGCGAAATAATTAAGGTTAATATAATGGTCGAAACAAAACTCGAGATGTTGATAAGTTCTCTCCATGTCTCGATGAATGGCATCATTCTTTTTACCTTCGATAAACTGAATATGAAGGTCTTGAAAAAAACGAGAAAGAACAGTAGCAATCGGATCTCGAACAAGTGTAACGATTTTTAGATGATTTCGATTCTGTAAGAGCCGTTTTCTATGATTCAGGATAACGCGGTACATCGTCCGATTTTTAAAATCAAAGAACTTTTTGACATCCTGACGATTGTGATACATTTGAAACTCTTCATGATCGTCAAATGTATGAATGTGATAGCTAGGTATATTGTAGTCACTCAACGTATGCTCAATAGAAGAAGATCCGACTTTCCCCATTTGGTACACCAAGACGAAATTATCGGATTTGAGCTCTTTATTTTTCTCAAACTGTCTATTCAATGAGTATTTCATAGTTCCATTCCATAGATTATAGTGTGCGATTGAGCACAGGCTTGATGAATGATTATTGAAAATTATTAATAAGAAGGGTGTTTCTTCAATATCTATAATTAAGATCTGAAAGTGCTTGTTTTATTGATTGGTAATAAAAATTGGGTGGTTAATCATCCTTGGGTGAATAGTCCATCATAAGCTTTATAATAACTGTCTCTAAATTTCTCAATGGTGAATTCCTTGCAACGTAATATGGAATATTTACTCGCTACGCTATAATTCTCATTACTGTCGCAAACTTGAATTATTTTATTCGCCAGTTCTTCACTGTTAGAAACTTCAAATAGATAACCAGCGTTGCCGATGACATCATCCAGCCCTGGAACATTCGAGCTCAATACAGGCAACCCTGCCGCCATGGCTTCTACAGCCGCCAACCCAAATCCTTCAATGAGGGAAGACTGTACATAGAGATCCATTTGCTCTAAGAAAGTAGGGATATCGCTAACAACACCATGAAAAAACACTCGATTCGTGATATCTAACTGCTGTGCGAGAGATTCCAGCGCCTCTCGTTTTTGGCCATCGCCAGCTAGGTGTAACTGGTATTGTGTTGGGAGTAGGGCGACCGCTCTAATCAGCGCTTCATGATCTTTATGCTCATGCAGTCGACCCACCATGCCTATTTTGATTTGAGCAGGATGTTTGATGCCTGTTCTCGCGGACATCGAAAAGCATGACAGATCAACGCCATTGTTAATGACTTTGTATTTCTGACGAAAATTCGGCATGAACTTGATCAACTCTTCCTGCACCTTCTCGCTAATACTGATGGTCAGATCGTGGCTTAGATACAAGAGATACTCCATAAACTTAAATGCCGGATAGTCGCGTCTTCTATTGCTTGAACTGTGTTCTGTCTGAAGCTTTTTCTTACCTAAGGCAAGCAGTGCAAGATAGATCGACGGATAAAGATGCCCATGAACAATGTCTGGCCAGCGAAATAAGGCCCATTTTTCCTTAAAGGTGAGCGTTTGCCATACATAACACTCAATGCCATGACGACTGAGCGTTTCGAGATAATCATTTTCGTGGCAAAGCACCAGAATCTTTATGTCGTACTTAGTCTCTTCGCCAGTAACGAGGTCGACCAAAAACTTCTGCGCGCCACCATTTTTAGATAGGTCATTGATAATATGTAAAATTCTCATGATGTTTCGTTCTTTATCTTGAGTTAATAAGCATATTTTTGGACATAGTGGGCTTCCTCTTGTGGGGTTGTTGCTTGCGAAATAACCACGCCAAATGAAGGAATATCGTGCTGACGTTGCTTCGACAGCGCCGTTTTAGCCAAAGCAACTTTGGTTGAGTCTGAGCGAATGACGGTAATCAATCCTTGAGCCAACTGGCCAAGAATCAATGCATCGCTGACGGAAAGCAGTGGAGGAGTATCAATAATGATGCGATCGTATTTTTCCTGTAGCGTGTTCAGTAGATTTTGAAATCGCTTTGACGACAGCAATTCTTGTGGATTTGGCGGAAGTAGGCCCGCGGTCAATACGTCGAGATTCGCTTCATCGATTCGAATGATGCACTCTTCTAAAGGCGTATTCATTGTCAGGATGTTGCTTAACCCGGGAACTTGCGCGGGAATGTTGAAACGTTTCTCTAGTGAAGGTCTGCGTAAATCACAATCGATCAAAAGTACACGTTCTAAGTTTGAGAAGGTGGATGCGATGTTGATACAAGTGGCGGTTTTCCCTTCTTCAGGTATGGCTGACGTAAAGACCAAGACTTTTTGTTTACTGTTCACCAAACGTAACAGTAGCGAGGTTCGGATGGAGCGACACGCTTCGCTAAACACGCGATTTTGAGGATCAAGATAGGCTTGGAAACTGACGCCGGGTTTACGTAATTTGCGACTGCGAACGTAAGGTATGGTACCAATACAGCTTAAACCGAGTTTGTTTTCAACGTCTTCGGGCGTACGGATCACGTCTTTAATCATATCTAAGATGATGGCTGCGGCAGATGAGAAAAACAGAGCAAACACCGCGGAGATGATGACGAGTTTTAGTCGTTGCGGAGCAATAGGGAAAAGTGGTTCGAGAGCTTTGTCTGTAAAACGAGCATTGACGTTCCGAAAATCACTGGTCGCCGTGGTCTCTTTTTCGCGGTTTACAAACGCTTTGAGCAGTTCTCGATTACTTTCAACATCTCGTTTGAGTTTCTCATATTCCGCTTTTTTTCCGCCCACTAATTGGATTTCAGCCTTCTTGTTGCTCATCTCTCGACGAATGCTGTTTTCAAAGCTCTGAGCCACTTTGAGATCCTGTTGTTTGCTCAGCACCATTTCCATGATCAACTGTTGCGAACGCGCTTGGATATTTTGCAATTGGGCTTTCGCTTGAATCATTTTGTCGTGTTTAGGGCCATAACGCTGTGAAAGTTCACCCACTAACTTCTCTGCGTTACTCTCCAGCATTTTGAGTTCGCGTATTTGAGCTTGATTAGCGAACTCATCGATCGAAAGCAGGCTATCGAGGTTTTGTGCGGATTTTCGCAGTAGAAGATCACTTAGGGTTTGCGCTTGAATTCTCTTTTCTATCGCAATGTTGAGTTTTTTACTCAGCTCTTCCAATTCATTCGCGTAAATATCATCGATGCCATTGATGTCGACGAGGCCTTCTGTGGTGAGAAATTGTTGTAATGCTTGTTCTGACTTGTGCAGTTTGTCTTCCAATTGTCTGGCATTACTGTCCAGCCAATTGGTTGCATTTTGTGTCACGGTCAGTTTCGCCTCAAAGTTGGAATCAATATAGGCTTGACCGATGGCATTGGCGATTTCCGCTGCGAGTTTCGGATCGGCCGAGCGGAAACTGACTTTGACCAGCTGAGTGTTGCGTATCGGTTCAATATCAACTCTGTTTTTGTAGCTTTGCAAGGCTTCATAATAGGAAGAGTGATACTCATTGGTTTCCGTTGGGTTCGGTGAAACATTCAACAGATCTTGTATCAAAGGAACTGACTTGAGCTCATTAAGCTTTGTTTTGAGCGAGCTTGAACCCGTAAAGTGCGGATGATTGGTAAGGTCAAATTGTTGGATGATCTTGTCAGCGATGTGATTAGATTGAAGTATCGCTATTTGTGTCTGAAAGTACTCTTTTTTGGTGGTATCTAGACCATAGACTTCCTCGATCGATAATGCGTTGCGCTGCTCTTCTTGAATTAAAATGGTGGCCGTTGCCTGGTAAATTGATGGTTTAGAATAGATAAACCAAGTTGCGGCTAACGTAATCACCAGAGACAGGGTGACAATACTAAACCAATGCTTTCTGAGTACTTTTAGATAACTTCCAAATTGGAACAATTCTTTATTACCGATGTAGTAACGGTTTGTTTGATTTTCATTCATTGCAGTGTATCCGTTCACTCTAGAAGAAGCTCTGTTCAATTACGACAATATCGCCAGGAGACACTTTCTGGCTTAGTGAGACTTTTTTTATGGTTTCGCCATTTTGGCTTTGTGTAAGATGAATATTGCTACGGGAGGCTCTGTCTGTTAGCCCTCCGGCAATGGCAATGGCTTTTTCAATGGTCAATCCAGGTTGATATTCAAAACTACCGGGACGCCTCACTTCGCCATTAACATAAAAGGCGCGGAACTTATTAATCGAGACCATGACTTTGGGGTTCACTAAATAGTCCCCTTTTAGCTTTTGCTCGATCTCTTCTTTTAGTTCTTTAGGGGTTTTCCCTTTTACCAGCACTCGGCCTAAATAGGGGTAGTCAATTTGGCCATCGGAGGT
Source organism: Vibrio vulnificus CMCP6 (assembly GCF_000039765.1). Classification (NCBI taxonomy): domain Bacteria; kingdom Pseudomonadati; phylum Pseudomonadota; class Gammaproteobacteria; order Vibrionales; family Vibrionaceae; genus Vibrio; species Vibrio vulnificus. Next base: position 1,737,042 of record NC_004460.2, read on the forward strand.
GAGTAAAATATTGGGAATTGATAAGTCATCCTCGCCATACACCAAAATGGATATCGAATCGCCACTGTTTAATTGGTAGCCCGCGTCGGATGTCGATGCTGAGACATAGGGTGCCATTATCAGACTTAACCCTAGTAGCACCTTGAGTAAAAATTTCATGTTTGCTCCATGCTTATAACGACAGCCTAGCGGTCACTGTCCAAATGTGTTGATCAAAGCTGTATCCAGACCAATTGGATGTTTTGTCTTGGTATTGCCAAGCCGCGTCTATCCTTGCCCAGCGTCGGAATTGGTATTGTGCTTCTGCGCTAAGCTGAAAGCGCTCTTCCTCTCGCAATACGCCACTTTGGTAGGAGCCAGTGTAATCATCTTGTTGATAGAGTCCTTTTAGGGACGTGACGAAATAACTGTTCCATGCTTGGTCAAGCTGAAGTGAGTAGCGAGTTTGTAGGTTGTAGTCGCCGTCTTGTTCTGGATTGACCGCGGCTTGCGTGGTTAACAAAGTCCAGGTCGTATGCTCTTGAGGTTGCCAACTGAGGCCAATATCCCAACTGAGTCCTTCGAACGTAGCGCGTTGCTTGTCATCAAATTCCTTGATCTGATAGCCGAGCTTGGCGGTGCCTTTGGTTTTACCGGTTATTTCCCAACTGACACCGGTATAAACAAAAGTACTGGTTCCATCGCGTGAGGCAACGGATTCTCGTTCATGTAAATACTCAGTGAAGTGAAATTGGGAGCCGACTAACCAATACGTTTCAGGGCGCAGACGATAGTAGAACTCACCATGGAGAGACGGGGTTCTAAAGTCGCTGTATTTGGTTGCTGTCAGAGTGCTGGTGCCGTTTTCATATTTGGTAAACGTTTTGTCTAAATAGTTAAGGCCAAACTCCAGCCTTCCTTGCGAACCAATAGCACCAAACACATAGTTACTTTTCAACTGATTCGATTGAAATGTGATGAGCTCTGGAAGCGCTATTGAGCTCTGTTCACCTTCGGTGAGACCTTCTCCACGCGTTTCGTGACCCAAGCGAAATTGGTAGTCCAAGACCAAACGATTACGATGATTAAAAGTAAAATAGTTGGTTGTTTGAAACTTGTGGTCTAAATAGTCATTCTGCTCATCTGAAGAACGGCCAAAATCTGCAACATAAATAAAATCCGCTTTGTACTGATTTCGGTCAATCCTTGCCAATAGGGCGGGTTTTACGCCTATCGTGGAGACATGAGAGGAGTCAGCTTCTTGCTTGGCGATATTGTCATCAAATCGATAGTAAGTATGAAGTGTCGGAATAAACTCAATGCCGGATTCTGTCGAAAGCGCAAGTGGCTCAACCGCACCCACCCACACGGGTAACAAACCTAAGACAAATCCGGTATAGCGTTTCATCGTCATTCCTTTTACTAAGTATTGGCTGTATGGCTTAGTAAGCATTAGAACCAGTAAAGCCTTTAAACACGGTGAGAAAGATGATTTTGATGTCCATCCAAATTGACCAACGATGAATGTAGTCCAAGTCGAACTCAACGCGCTTTTCCATTTTGTCTAGGGTGTCGGTTTCGCCACGATAACCGTTGATTTGCGCCCATCCAGTGATGCCTGGTTTTACTTTGTGGCGAAGCATGTAGCGATCAACGATCTGGCGATATTCTTCGTTGTGCGAAACCGCGTGAGGACGCGGGCCAACAATGGACATGGTTCCTTGAAGTACGTTAATGAACTGGGGTAGCTCATCGAGTGACGTGCGGCGCAGAAAACCGCCAAATGGCGTAATCCGAGGGTCATTTTTCGTTGCTTGTTTTACGTCAGAGCCTTGCTCCATGGTCGTCATGGAACGAAATTTCCATACGCGAATTTTGCGTCCATCTAGACCATATCGGTCTTGCTTAAAAATCACGGGACCACGAGATGTGCACTTAATACCAATGGCGATTGCAATGAGGATTGGTGAAATTAACATCAGTATTAGGCTGGAAAAAACGATATCTTCAAAACGTTTAAGCCATGATGAAAAACCGGCAAACGGAGTATCAAAGACGCTGAGGGTCTGGACTTGCCCGATCTGATCCCAACGAGAGTGAAGCAGATTGTAAGTAAAGAAATCAGGAATGAGATAGGTGTTTGCTGTGGTGTCTGAGAACTGGTGTAGAAACTTGGCGATACGTTCGTTAGCGTGCATTGGCATCGCAATATAGACGTAATCGACTTCGCCATTTTTCGCTTTGCTCAATGCGTCTGCAACATTGCCTTTGATTGGATAGTCCGCATTGCTCTCATCTCTCTCGACGGTTCTTTCATCATAGAAACCTTGAAAGATCACGCCATGTTCAGTGTGATTTTGCAGCTCATTGGCCAAGGTGATGCCATGCGGTGTTTGGCCAACAATGATAGCGGTACGTGTGTTTAGTCCCAAGCGACGGAGGTAAGATAAAGTCGAGCGAAAAAGTATCCTCCAGCACATGAGTAGAATCGGTGTAATAAGTAACCAAGGGGTTACAATATCTTCGTTGTAGGTATCCAGAGTTTTGGTGAAGAAGTGGATGGCAATTTGCAGCAAACTTGTTGCTAGCCACGCTGCGCAGGCAAGGGTGAGCTGTTGTCGAATTGAACTGGTACGCCACGAGCGATACAGCTGGGCGCTTTCGGCAAAGAGAATAAAGATGAGTCCTGAGACGATTGCCAGCATCAGATAGTCTTTTGGAATGGCAGCCAAATGATAAAGTGTCAGCAAGGCCATAAAGCCGATGATGATCGTTAGATCTGCCAAGCGATACAGAAAAGAAAATTCAGTCTCATGTGAGCGAATCAATCCTTTGTTATTCATAATGTCATTCCGTCAAATTTGGCACGCTACCGCCCTTGAGTGTCGTTTCTCAATGTCGTGCTAACAGTTCAATGTGATGGTGTCTGTTGTTTGAGATGACGCAATTTGCCTCGCGAAATATCAACAACAGTTGCAAGGAAGTGTAAGAATTTGAGTGAGTTTGGTTAGTGGAATTAAGAATGAAATTTCGACCTTCGGTTAATAGACCTAAATCATAAAAATCTAATACCTAAAATCGAGAAAACGAGAAAAGTGTTAGTTATTGCGGAATGAGAAAAACTATAGTGCAAGATGCTAGTGGAGAATAATCAGTAGAAAGTGTCAGAAATACAAAGAAATGTCGGTGTAGCACAAAAAATAAAAAAGCCTCTTATTTAGGAAGAGGCCTTTAAAGACATGAAGATTAAAATAGTATTAACGCTCTACGCCTTTTTCATTAAATAGGCGCTTACAAGCACGACCATCGCTGTGGAATAGGTGGCAGCGATGAGCTGGGATACCAATTTCTAAGCGATCGCCAGAATCCACGTCCAACGTATCTGGTTGGCGGTAGATCACATCCGCATCGGCACTTTCTAGGTTGAGGTAGACTTGCGTTTCATTACCCAGCTTCTCGACGATCATCACTTCACCATCGATCACCGCGTCGCCTTGTGCAGAGGAGACTAGGTGCTCAGGACGTACTCCCAGAGACATGCGATCACCTTTGTTGACGGTTGTTCCATCAACTGGGACCCAAAAAGTCACGCCATTTGATAGCTTAACTTGAACGCGCTCGCTCTCTACATCCACGATTTGCACACTCATAAAGTTCATTTTTGGCGAACCAATGAAGCCAGCAACAAAGCGATTTTCAGGGTAATGGTACAGCTCTAGGGGTTTACCAACTTGAGAGACAAAACCGCCATCGAGTACCACGATTTTGTCAGCCATGGTCATTGCTTCGACTTGGTCGTGCGTAACGTAAATCATGGTACAGCCAAGTTGGCGTTGCAGTTTGGTAATCTGGGCACGCATCTGAACGCGCAGGGCTGCGTCTAGGTTAGACAACGGCTCGTCGAGTAAGAACACTTTTGGTTGTGAAACAAGGGTACGACCAATCGCCACGCGTTGACGCTGACCACCCGAAAGGGCTTTTGGTAGACGCTCGAGTAGGTGACCAAGCTGCAGGATTTCAGCGGCTTGCTCTACGCGTTTGTCGATCTCTTTTTTGTCTGCTTTCGCTAACTTAAGGCCGAATGACATGTTGTCATAGAGATTTAGGTGCGGATACAGTGCATAAGACTGGAAAACCATGCCTACGCCACGTTTCGATGGCTCTACATCATTCATACGCTCTTCACCGATGTAAAGATCGCCAGAGGTGATGTCTTCTAACCCTGCAATACAACGAAGCAATGTCGATTTACCACAACCCGATGGACCGACAAATACTACGAATTCGCCTTCGTTGATCTCAAGATCAACGTTTTTAGAAATCAATACGTCGCCATACGCTTTACAAACATTTTTTAACGTGACACTCGCCATTTAGCTCGTCCTCGATCAATTTTTTTATAATTCACTGCCCATCATTATATGAATTATGGAGCCGGACAGTAACAGTAGGAATCGGTAAGTTAAGCAACAGTAAGAAAACAGGGCGGCACTTTAAAAATGGAGTTCCTAAATTAAAGTGCCACCCACCATAGCCAAATACGAGTTTTCTCCCCCACATTCATCAAGATGTCTCCCCCGTGAATAACAAACTACCACTAACATCTTAACTAATGACATTCCACTCGTATGGCAATGAAAACCAGCAAAAACAGTGACCAAGTTGGTCTGCTGGGAAAGGGTTCTTACCATCCACTCTTGGATGGGTGCAGTTTCTTCGATATAGCACTCGCCTACATCCTCCTACGCTAATTAATTGTAGGGGGAGTAGAAAAGGAGGAGGGGGTTCTACGCCTCTTCCCCCAGAGTGGGCAAATATCACAATAATCGCGTCAGTAAATGTGAATTCGATCTCATCGAGTGCCATTTTTGTGATTTTGCTCTCTTACCTCTAACGATGTAGATCACGAAAATACGCCATAATATCTGGGGCGTAGAGGATAGGAGGATGAGACAGAGCAGGTTTTTTCAGATGATATACGTCGAAATACGGCTCATCCTCTGCGGAGTAGCCCTACATCAAAATATAAAAAGGATACGAACATGAAAAATGCTCTAAGCGCTGTCGCACTAGGTACTCTTGTTGCACTGGGTTCTTTCGGTGCACACGCTGCCATTGAAGAAGGACAACTGACTATCTGGATCAACGGTGACAAAGGTTACAATGGTCTAGCAGAAGTAGGCAAAAAGTTTGAAGCAGACACAGGTATTAAAGTGACGGTGGCTCACCCAGATGCGCTGCAAGATAAATTCCCACAAACGGCAGCAACGGGTGACGGTCCTGATATCGTATTCTGGGCGCACGACCGTTTTGGTGGTTACGCAGAAGCGGGTCTGCTGGCTGAAATCAAACCTTCTAAACAAATTCAAGAAGGCATTGTGGATTTTGCATGGGACGCAGTGAAGTACGATGGCAAGATCATCGGCTACCCAATCGCGGTTGAGTCTCTATCTCTTATCTACAACAAAGATATCGTTCCAAACCCACCGAAGAGCTGGGAAGAAGTAGAAGCGTTAAACGCGAAACTGAAGAAAGAAGGCAAATCTGCCATCATGTGGAACCTAAAAGAACCGTACTTCACGTGGCCACTAATGGCGGCTGATGGTGGTTACGCGTTCAAATACACTTCTGAAGGTTACGACGTTAAAGACGCAGGCATCGCGAAAGATGGCGTGAAAGACGCAATGAACTTCGTTAAATCGCTAGTTGAGAAAGGCATCATCTCTCCAGACATGGACTACTCAGTATCTGAATCTGCATTTAACCAAGGTAAGACGGCGATGACTATCAACGGTCCTTGGGCGTGGGGCAACATTGAGAAGTCTGGTATCAACTACGGCGTGACTACACTGCCTAAGTTCAATGGTCAATCTTCTAAGCCTTTCGTTGGCGTTCTTACTGCGGGCATCTCAACGGCATCACCAAACAAAGACCTTGCGGTAGAGTTCATTGAGAACTACCTACTGACAAATGATGGCCTACGTATGGTGAACAACGATAAGCCGCTAGGCGCTGTTGCACTGAACTCGTTCCAACGTGAGCTTGATGCAGATGCTCGTATTGCGGCGACGATGGACAACGCAATGAACGGTGAAATCATGCCAAATATCCCACAAATGAATGCATTCTGGGGTGCGGCGAAAAACGCGATCGTTAACGTAGTGGATGGTCGTCAAACTGTGGATGCTGCTCTGGCTGACGCAGAAAAACAAATGACAAAATAATGTAACTTTTTAAGGAGGGGGTAACTCCTCCTTACTTTTCTTTCTTTTCTATATATATCGCTAGCAGGTTCCCTATGCAGTCAGTTCAAGGTACAGATGCTATGACAGCTCCAGCAGCCAGCCTGCCGGGCAGCAAAAAAGTGTTTATTAAATGGGCGCTTCTTGGCACGGTCGGTCTTATTAATGGTTATGCAACGATTCTAATGTATTCTCGCGGTGAGGTTGCTTTTGCAATGCTTACTGTGATTCTTACTGCGTTGGCGTTGTATGTGTTTGGTAGTAAAAAAACTTACGCTCATCGCTACATTTATCCGGGTATTGCCGGGATGATTTTGTTCATCCTCTTCCCTTTGGCATACACCGTTGGTCTTGCGTTTACCAACTACAGCGCTAAAAACCAGCTTTCTCTCGATCGTGCGCAAAGCGTGCTTTTGGACCGTACTTTCCAAAGTGGTGAAAGCTATCCGTTTACTCTGTATAAAACCGATTCTGGTCACCGTATTGTCATTAAAGATGGCGATGTCTTACTGTCGACACCTGAGTTTGTTCTTGGCAGCGCCATCAGCGATCTAGACCTTTCACCGGTGGATACGGTGAGCGGCACGGCAGAACCAATTAAGACCATTGTCAGCAACCGTACCGCACTGAGCAGCATCGATTTGCACTTTGCTAATGGTGATGACATCCGCATGAGTGGCTTACGCAAGTTTGCTGGTGTAGTGCCTCTTTACACCATGCAAGCGGATGGCGAAACGCTGAAGAATAATCAGACTGGTGAACTGCTCAAGCCCAATATGGACGTGGGTTTTTACCAAGCGATGGATGAAGCAGGTAACTTTGTTGGCAACACTGTCTCTCCAGGTTTTGTGGTGCAAATTGGTACCGATAACTTTGAACGTGTTTGGAAAGATGACGGCATCAAAGAGCCATTCATCAGTATCTTTATCTGGACGGTGGTTTTCTCAATTCTCACCGTATTGCTCACGCTCATGATTGGCTTGGTGCTGGCGAGTGTCGTGCAATGGGAAGAGCTAAAAGGCCGTGCTATTTATCGTGTATTGCTGATTCTGCCTTATGCGGTTCCTGCGTTTATCTCAATCTTGATCTTTAAAGGTCTGTTTAACCAAAGTTTTGGTGAGATCAACATGGTGTTAAATGCGCTGTTTGGCATCAGCCCAAGCTGGTTCTCTGATCCAATCATGGCAAAAAGCATGGTGCTGATTGTGAACACTTGGCTTGGTTTCCCTTACATGATGATCCTTTGTATGGGTTTGTTGAAAGCGATTCCAGAGGACTTGTACGAAGCCTCGGCGATTGATGGCGCCAATTTTGTGCAAAACTTCACTCGCGTTACGTTGCCACTGATGATTAAGCCGTTGACTCCACTGCTCATTGCGAGCTTTGCATTTAACTTCAACAACTTCGTCATGATCCAGTTGTTGACGCAAGGTGGTCCAAACATGATTGGTACTTCAGAGCCTGCGGGTTACACCGACTTGTTGGTGAGCTACACCTACCGCATTGCGTTTGAAGGCGGCGGCGGCCAAGACTTCGGTTTGGCAAGTGCTATCGCAACACTGATTTTCCTACTGGTTGGCGCGCTGGCTCTACTTAACCTGCGTTTCACTAAGCTGTCTCAGAACTAAGGGTAAGGAGCATACAACATGGCAATGGTACAAGGTAAATCACTTAAATACCGCGTATGGGCAACCCATATTGCATTATGGGCCTTCTTATCGATGATCATCTTCCCTTTGTTGATGATCGTAGCAATCTCGTTCCGCGAGGGTAACTTTGCAACAGGCAGTTTAATTCCAGACAACCCGTCATTGGAGCACTGGAAGCTGGCTCTTGGTTTCTCAGTCACCAATGCAGATGGATCTGTTACCCCACCGCCGTTCCCAGTTCTCACTTGGTTATGGAACTCGGTAAAAGTAGCAGGTATTACATCGATTCTGATTGTTGCGCTTTCAACGACATCGGCTTACGCATTTGCGCGTCTACGTTTTAAAGGTAAGGAGACTATCCTAAAAGCGATGATGATTTTCCAAATGTTCCCAGCAGTATTGGCGCTAGTGGCACTTTATGCTTTGTTTGACAAACTTGGCCAGTATATTCCGTTCCTTGGTTTGAATACGCACGGTGGTTTGATCTTCTCTTACCTTGGCGGTATCGCACTGCATGTTTGGACGATTAAGGGCTACTTTGAGACCATCGATAATTCGTTAGAAGAAGCTGCAGCGTTGGATGGTGCTACACCATGGCAGGCATTCCGCTTAGTACTTCTACCTTTGTCTGTGCCGATTCTTGCAGTGGTCTTTATTCTGTCGTTTATCGGTGTAGTAGGCGAAGTTCCTGTGGCATCTTTGCTACTTTCTGATGTAAACTCTTATACATTAGCGGTTGGTATGCAGCAGTATCTCTACCCTCAAAACTATCTGTGGGGTGACTTTGCAGCAGCAGCGGTGCTTTCAGCGTTGCCAATTACCATCGTATTCTTACTTGCACAACGCTGGTTAGTAGGTGGTTTGACTGCCGGTGGTGTTAAAGGTTAATCCCTTGTTGCGATTAACTTAAGGATAAGAATAAGAGCGACCGTATCAGGTCGCTCGTTTTATTACTTTTTATTACCTATTTGGTTTGGCCGCCGATCTAGTAATAGAAAGTATCATGGCGTTACGCATAGCTGGCTGTTAGCTTTGTTCCTTACGATTATCACTAACAGTGTTTGTAACCAATTGCCTGAGTTTGTCCTCAGGCTTTTTTGTATCTGATGTTTTTGTCTTGATAGTATGTACAAAGGACGGAAGCAGAGTAACCATTCCTACTTTAGTCGCATAGTTGAGATGAGATCTGATGCGTATCAGTTCACAGAAATAGTTGTAGAATGCTAAACGGGTTAGATAAGGTTTTGATCTAGCTCAAAACTCTTTACTAGAAGGTGCGCAGCCAAGGTATTGAAGGAGGGTGTACAAGCTTTCTTGTTGCAGAGCGACTCGACGGAAAAGATCGGCAAACGTCACATCGCCACCAAAACAGGCCTGGATATAGTGATTGATTTCGTCACTGGCGTATCCTTCCACATACATGGTGCGCACCCACTGATATTCAACCGACTTGAGATTGGCCAGTGTGCTTTCACTTAATGTGGTTTCCCTTAGTTTCAATGTGTTGTCTCTTGCTCATTTCAGTTGAGCGATTAAAACAAACCAAAATGACGCTTTTATGACGTTTTGATGTTGGAATGATGTCGAAACAGACGAGCGTGAGCCCTTAGCTTAGGTCACACGCTCGATGGTAGGGTGAACTATTTGAGGTATTTAACGTGTGCTTCCATCTCTTCACCGATTTCTTTACGCATGTTCATCAAGCGAATCGCAGATTGCTCGAGTGCTTTATCTTCGTCGGTTTCAGGAATCCATTTCTGAATGGGTGTGGGTTGGCCATTTTCATCAACAGCGACCATGATAACAATGCAATGGGTGGTGAGTCTGTTTTTGAGATCTTTGGGATCGCTGGCTTGCACATCAATGGCAATGTGCATCGAGGTTGTCCCTGTGTAAATCACCTTGGCGCTGACTTCAACCAAGTTACCCACATGTATCGGTGCGACGAAACGAATGCCACCCGCGTAGGCAGTAATACAGTACTTGCCACTCCAAGCTGCAGAGCAGGCATAGGCGGCTAAGTCGATCCACTTCATTACGGCGCCGCCGTGGACCTTTCCACCAAAATTCACATCCCCAGGTTCTGCGAGAAAGCGCAGAGTAATATTGCGTTGACCACGACTCATATGCCAATCCTTAACATGTCATTATTGTGCTTATTTGATAACAAAAATGTTACTTATTAGCAATGAGTTTAGCGTATAGACGCCAAGGCGCGCTTGTTACGCATGACAACGAACTATGAAATGGTGGCGGAGGTGACTTCCGACGGAACCATGGCCGCTTTCTTACGAGGTTTCAGTTGCGAAAGAATCACACCGAAGATCACCAATAACCCACCAACAAAGTGGTAAAGGTGTACCTGCTCTCCCAGCATACTTGTCGCTAAAGCCACTGCGACGACCGGAAGCAAATTCATGAACATTGCGCTGGATTCTGCGCCAATGCTGTCGATGGCTTTGACCCACATCCAAGGAGCGAGAATGGAGGCCGCGACGCCCGCATAAAAGATCAAAGGCAGAGCTTCTGCGCTAGGTAGCAACTGCTCGCTGGTCAGCCACAATGGTGTGAGCATGGCAACAGCAAACAGACCTTGCATGTAAATCAGTGTCCAATTGGAAAATGGCATTTTCCAGCGTTTCAATAACACGCAGTAGGCGGCATAGACAATCGCAGCAAGCACCATCAGTCCATCCCCTTGCGTGACGGGTTGTTCAATAAAGAAGGCCACATCACCTTGGCCAAGCATGTAGGCCAAACCAAACAGTGAAATTGCACCACCGATAAGGCTAAGAGCAGACACTCGTTTGCCCAAAAGAGGCACACTGAGAAAGACGCTGATCAAAGGGACCAATGAGGTGATCAACGACATGTTCGACGCGCTGGTGGTTAAGCCCGCGTAGTAACCTAAAGATTGGTTTAACACCATGCCTAACGTTGCCAAAAACGCGAGTTTACTGAGGTACGGTTTTATCTGCTGCCATTGGCGAATCACATGAGGTAGGCAAAATGGGGTGAGAATCGCCATGGCCACAAACCAACGATAAAAACTCATTGCACTCGGCTCAATAGCCGATGCTGCCAACTTATTAACTATGGAGTTGCCGCCCCAAATAAGAACAGTAAAAAGTGGAAGCAGATAAACCATGAGAACTTACTCGCAGAATGACAGTTGTCAGATAGTTTGTCAGGTCGTTATAATTACAAGTATCTCTTAAAAGACATTGCGCGTGATAGGAAGACAAGTTTGAAAAAGTCCCCTCGACATCTTCATCCCTCGTTATCAATCGATACTCCACCATCTGATGTGTTTATGAATTTCGAAGAGTTTCTCTCGAATACCGAAACACGTGAACACAGCCACACTTGGGGGCAGGTTCAATTGATCAGTGGTGGGATCTTAGAAATGGAAGCGCAAGGAACCCGCTTTTTAGCTCCGCCTCACCTTGCGATTTGGGTACCGCCCGGCATTATGCACCGCAGTTTCAATCGACGACCATTGGAGTATTGTTCACTCAATATTGCCAAACAGCTGACGGATAAATTTCCCGCGAAAACTTGTCTGATTCAGGTCACCCCGATTGTGTCGGCCATTATCGATGATTTTCGTCTGCGCGATATTAACGTGGCGACCGAAGAGTCGGATAAACGATTGGTGCAAGTTCTGCTTGATCAACTGGCAACCAAAGAAACCCAACATCATTTTCTACCGTCATCCGATCACAAATACTTAGCGCCTATTTTGGCTCATGTAGAAGAGAATCCGACGGACACGACGAGCTTGTCAGAATGGGCTGAAAAAGTGCATACCACTGAGCGAACATTGGCCAGACACTGCCAGAGTGAACTTGGAATGAGCTTTACCGAGTGGCGTTTACGTGTGCGTTATCTTTATTCGATGGAGTTATTGCGCAAGGGGCAGACGGTGAAGGAAGTGGCATTGACGCTCGGTTATAACCAAGCCAGTCCTTTTATCAGTATGTTTAAAAAATACTCCGGGCAAACCCCGGAGCAATATAAAAACCGCCTGTTATAACTGCGTGATCACGTAGTCTAGACCGCCCACGATCGCAGCAACTTGTGCATCATCACACTCTTGTGCGGTCACTTTAGGGCTGTCTGGGTACACTTCTGTCGTAGTGCCGAATTGACAATGAGCCACGCCACCACATAAACCCAGCTTCACCATTGGGTAGTGAATGACGCCATGTTGAATGACAGGAGAGCCGATGATTTCACCATTCTCATCGGCAGGGGCGATATGCGTGACACGCGATACGGATTCAATCACTGCAGCTTGGAACTCTGGCTGAGGATTCTCAGTATCCGCGACGGTGTAAAAGCCGTCTGGGATCATCCCTTCGATATAGTCGATGCCATCGCGAGCGGCGAGTGCTGGACGGAATTCGCTCTCATCGGTGTCCGTGGTTTCGTGCAGATCAAAGTGAACCAAAATCGGGCCTAGAGTGGCGACTAACCGCATCAGGTTTGCTGACTCTTCGGCGGGACTCTGTGCGTAAAATGAACGATTAGGGTCAACCGCATTTGGGTTCCAGCGATTGATGGTTTCGTAACCCCAAGGGCTGATGCAAGGTGTGCAAACCAAGTTGAAGTAAGGCTCGTATCGGGTGGCTTCGGTCGCCATAAATTTGAGAGCACCATGCACACCACTGGTTTCGTAACCGTGCACGCCACCGGTGATCAATACGGTTGGTTTACTCTCATCCCAAGCTTTGGTTTTTAAGCAGTAAAGCGGATAGCGGGCGGGATCGTAGGAGAGGGCGCCGTATTGTTCAAGCTCAAACTCTTCGGCCAAAGCAAGAATCTTAGGGACAACTTCAAGCTGATATTCACGCTTTATGTGGGTTTGCTGTCGCCAAGCGAGGCGCTCCTCATCTCCCCATTTTTGTCCGGCGATACCGATTGGATACGTTGAATGCGTCTTCATAGAATTCCCTATTGGTGGCTGCGCAAATGATGTCGCAAGGTTAGATCGAGTTACCTTGAGATACAACCGCAATACGAGGCTTACTCAATTTTTTGCACAATATTCACTTGGCGACACCGAAGAGCGCTGTTACATTTTGAAATAATTCGAGTTTATCTATGAGAAATCAATTATGGCTGGAGCAAGTCTATTAACGCTTTTGGATGATATTGCAACGGTGTTAGATGATGTTGCGGTGATGTCGAAAGTCGCGGCAAAGAAAACCGCAGGTGTACTAGGGGATGACCTGGCGCTCAATGCCCAACAAGTGTCGGGTGTGGCGGCAGAAAGAGAAATTCCGGTGGTCTGGGCGGTCGCGAAAGGGTCGTTCAAAAATAAATGCATTTTGGTTCCGGCAGCGCTGCTTATCAGTGCCTTTATTCCTTGGCTCATCATGCCTTTATTGCTATTGGGTGGCCTGTTCCTGTGCTTTGAAGGGGCGGAGAAGGTACTGGAAAAGCTGTTCCACTCTTCTCATCAAACCGAAAGTAGCAGTGCAGAGCGAGTAATAGAGGACATTGAGCAATACGAAAAACAAAAGATTGCAGGTGCCATTCGTACTGATTTCATTTTGTCAGCAGAAATCATCGTCATTGCGTTAGGCACCGTGCAGGGGCAGAGCACCATGACACAAGTGTTGGTGGTAAGTTTGATTGCGTTGGTCATGACCATTGGTGTGTATGGTTTGGTGGCTGGCATTGTTAAATTGGATGACCTTGGTTTCTATCTCGAGAGAAAATCGCAAGGCAAAGGAGCACTCAATAGCATGGGCCAGGCTCTGATTCGATTTGCGCCAAAACTGATGAAAGTACTAACGGTAGTCGGCACTGCGGCGATGTTTTTGGTGGGTGGCGGCATTGTTGTGCACAACATCCCTGCGGTTCATCATTGGATTGAACCGATCATCATGAATTTATCGGACCTCTCATTTGTCAGCGCCATTGTTCCTACCTTACTAAATGGGTTAGTCGGGTTGCTCGCTGGGTTACTGGTTGTCGCTTTGTGGAGCGTAGTAGCAAAACTGCGTTCTTCACAAGCCACCCATTAAACGTCGGAGACTTCACAGACTCGATTGCGGCCTTTGTGTTTCGCGAGATACAAGGCCGCGTCTGCTCTTTTCATTAGCGCATCCCAGTCGTCTCCGGTGATCAACTGCGCCACACCAAAGCTCGCCGTCCATGTCTCTCTTTGTTTCTGCGCAAACCTCGTTTCAGCAATTTTCTGACGGAGTTTCTCGGCAACTAAAACCGCACTTTCAATCGGTGTGTCAGGAAGCACCACGAGAAACTCTTCGCCGCCAATACGAAACGATATATCTTGTTTACGCAACTGACTCGTGAGTAGCTGGCCAATGCCAGAAAGAGTTTGGTCTCCAACTTGATGGCCATATTGGTCATTGATGCGCTTGAAGTGATCAAGGTCGAGGATAATGATGGATAACTCAGCGCCTAAGCGGCTTGCTCGAGAGAGTTCTCTGGGAATCATCTCCTCCATTGCTCTGCGATTGTAAATATTGGTTAAGGTGTCTCTGAGAGAGGTTTGGTAGATATTGGTAATCAGCCGAGCATTGATCATCCAAGGGAAGGTGAAGCCCAACGTCAGGATCAACATGATAAGGGCGAGGAAAGAGAGCTGATGAATGCTACTGGCAAACATAAAATCCACGATCTGTGAGCTCATGTAAGTCACATAGGTTCGAAACAGCATCCAGAGTGCCAATGTGACAAAGGCCGCGAGTAGCAACCCAATGGCTAAGTGGTTGTCTTGAGCGCTCCCTTGCCGGACGACGTAAGCGGAGAGTAAGCAGCAAAGTGCGATATACAGACTTACCGCGATGATCCGTACATTGGTGGAAACGGTTATCTGAGAAAAGTAGACCAGTGAGACCACCAGTACTGGCAGAAAGAAAAAGGCAATGTGTGAGGCGAGCGGAGGAGCGGAACGAAAGCGCTGTAAGCTATAGACAATCAGGGTAAACCCTAAGCAAATCGTGCTATTGGAGAATACTTTAGATAACCAAAGTGAGGTACTGTTACCAAAACTCAAGGTAAAAAAACCGATGGCAATAGCGAAAACCGCAGCGGCTAAGGTAACCAGGCCATGAACATTTTTCTGGATCGATTGCAGCATCAAAATACCGAATCCGTATGCAACACAGATCAGTACCGTGACAATAGACAAGGTTTTAATGTCCAGGTCTAATTCCATAAGCGGCCATTTATCAATTAACTATCACAAGTCTCCATTTAGCTTAGATGACGAATGGCAAAACTTAGAAAAAATGCCGCTGAAAACAGCGGCATTTTGTTATTTACTTACACAACAAAGCGATTTTGGGTTACTTAACCTTCCACTCCATGTTTTCACCAGCGCGAATTGGCACCACAATATCACCACCAAATGGCATTGAAGCAGGAACAGGCCATGCGTCTTTGACCAAAGTGATCGTATCTTGGTTACGAGGAAGACCGTAAAAATCCGGGCCGTTATGGCTGGCAAACGCTTCGAGATTTTCCAACTTGCCCGCTTGCTCAAACACTTCTGCATACAGTTCCACAGCGGCGTGAGCCGTGTAAGAGCCCGCGCAACCACAAGCGGATTCTTTTGCGCCTTTGGCGTGTGGCGCAGAGTCCGTACCCAAAAAGAACTTCTTGTTGCCACTCGTCGCAGCAGAGATCAACGCAAGCTGGTGGGTGTTGCGTTTAAGAATTGGCAAGCAGTAGAAGTGGGGCTTGATGCCGCCTACTAACATGTGATTGCGGTTGTACAGCAGGTGATGAGCGGTAATGGTTGCGGCAACGTTTTCATTGGCATTTTTCACAAACACAACCGCATCTGAGGTGGTGATGTGTTCGAGGACAATTTTCAAATCAGGGAAGTCTTGAACAATCGGCGCCAACACATTGTCTAAAAAGGTTTTTTCGCGATCAAAGATGTCCACATCGTGTGTGGTCACTTCGCCGTGTACCAGTAGCAACATGCCCACTTCTTGCATGGCTTGAAGGACTGGATAAATTTTCTTTACATCCGTCACGCCAGAATCGGAGTTAGTTGTCGCGCCTGCTGGATACAGTTTTGCTGCGACCACAGCACCGCTGGCCTTGGCTTTGCGTACTTCATCCGCAGTTGTGTTGTCGGTCAAATACAGCGACATAAGCGGAGAAAATTGTTCTGTTTGGTTATGTGCTTGAATGCGATCGCGATAGGCAAGCGCCATTTCAGACGTGGTGACGGGTGGGACAGTGTTTGGCATGATGAGTGCGCGGCCATTGTAACGGCTGATATCACGAACGGTATCTGCCAAAACTTCGCCATCGCGCAAGTGTACGTGCCAATCATCAGGACGAGTAATAGTAAGTGTTGTCATTGTTGCTCCCACCATAGAAAAAGAATCCAAAAGGAGCCTAAACAAGGGAAGGCAAACGCTTCCGTTTAGGCGACAGGATGATATAGGAAAGTGCTGTCTATTTCACTCGCTTTTTCCGCTTTGCTCTCGAGGCGCTGTATTTTTGTTCTTCAAAGGCGCACTTTTATGACTGTCTGAGAATTGGTGAGAATAGTGAGGTTCAGGTTTTCTCTGTGCTTTCAAACGACTATCATGGCAAATCACAAATAATAATCATCAAGGAAGCGTTCATGTCGTCAGCCACATTACAACAGATTAATGTTTATCCAGTGAAATCCGTTGGAGGAATCGCTTTAACGTCCGCTTGGGTAGAAAAACAAGGGCTTGCTTTCGATCGCCGATTTATGGTCGCGACCGCGCTAGGTGACATGGTCACGGCGCGTAAATATCCTCAAATGGTGACGATACGCTCCGCCTTGGTTGCTGATGGGATTGTTTTTACGTACCCAGACAAACCCGCCCTGATGCTGAAGTATCAAGACTTCAAGCGACAAGAAACACCGGCGCAAGTGTGGAAAGACAATTTCACCGCTTACACCACCACTGATGAAGCGGACGATTGGTTTAGCGATATTCTGGGGATCCGTGTTGAGCTGTTGTTTTCTGGGGAGCAATCGAATCGAGTCCGTGAGAAGATCGGACACAATGTCAGTTTTGCGGATGGCTACCCACTGTTGGTCATAAGCGATGCGTCACTAAAAGAACTCAATCGGCGCAGCCCGGAAACGCATTCGATGGATCAGTTTCGCACCAACTTAGTGGTGAGCAACTGCGACGCGTTTGCCGAAGATGGATGGAAAAAAATTCGCATTGGTGAGGTGATATTTGAAGCGGTGAAGCCCTGTGAGCGCTGCATTCTCACCACGGTCGATGTAGAGAAAGGGCAATTTCGCGCCAATAAAGAACCATTGAACACCTTATTGACGTTTCGTGCTAATGAGCAAGGCGGCGTCTTTTTCGGACAAAATTTAGTCGCACTGAACGAAGGGATGATCCAAGTGGGAGACCGGGTTGAGGTGTTGGAAGTGAAAGAGAAAGAAGTCTATCCGGACAGTGCTTGTCACGACATTCGCCTTACCTGCGTCGAAAAAGAGACCATTGCACGGGATTTCGTCACGTTTTGGCTCGAACCAGAACACGGGCAGCTACCCGCGTATTTGCCAGGGCAGCATTTACCAGTAGAAATCACCGTTGATGGTGACACCATTTCACGTCGTTATACCTTATCGTCGAGCCCTTCTCGGCCAGGAAGATACGCCATTTCCGTCAAACGCATCGATGGTGGACGAGTGTCAAACTGGCTGATTGATCATCTTGAGGTAGGCGATGAGCTGTTTGCACAATCCCCACAAGGCCAGTTTCATATTCAAGAGGACAAACATCAACCTTTGTTGCTGCTCTCAGCGGGTAGTGGTGTAACCCCCATGTTGTCGATGCTACGCTATCTTGCGGATCATGATCTTGTCGAGGATGTGGTGTTCTATCACCAATGTCGCTCCGTTGAAGATATCCCATGTAAAGAGGAGCTTGACGCGCTGAAATCACGCTACCCTGGGCTCACGGTTAAAATTTCGCTCACTCAAGCACCGATCGATTGGTTTGGCCTCAAAGGACGCTTGAGTTTATCGCATCTTAAACAGATCAAGGCGGTGGAATCTCGTCAGGTTTTTGTGTGTGGCCCCGAAGGCTTTATGCAAAAAGCGAAGAATCTATTGCTGAAAAAAGGGCTGCCTGAAAGCCATTATCATCAAGAAGCGTTTGGTGTCTCGACGTCGCCTAACAGTGAGCGCAAAACGGTTGAGCTGGAATTTAATGGTGAGACGTTTACGGCTGATAATCAGCAAACCTTACTGGAACACGTTGAAAATCATGGTTTGACGATCGCGCATAGCTGTCGAGCCGGTTTTTGTGGGGCGTGCAAGGTGAACGTCATCAGTGGGCAAGTGCATCAGCCTGATGTTCCTGCGTTGACTGAGCAAGAAAAACGCGAGGGCAAAGCGCTAGCATGTTGTTGCGTGCCTCTAACGGATGTTCGTTTTCAATCTCTGTAGCGACGCTTAGATTAAGTAAGTCATAAATCATGACCTCGCTTAAAGCGAGGTCATTGTTTTATCTCGATTTCAGAGCTCATTTCGCATTGAGCTTGGTGAATCCTAAACTCGATTAATCGTAGATAGTAGGAATAGGTTGGCGTTTGTGTTGCGTGGCTTTGTAAATACTCACTAGACGCGCACTGACGGCTTCAGATACGGGTTTGCCTTCCAAGAAATCATCAATCTGTTCGTAGGTCAGATTCAGCGCATCTTCATCGGCTTTTTGTGGTGCCAGCTCTTCTAGGTCTGCCGTCGGTACCTTTTTAACCAAAAGTTCTGGTGCTCCAAGCGTTTCTGCGACAAGACGAACCTGACGTTTACTCAAACCAAACAGTGGGGCTAAGTCACAAGCGCCGTCACCGAACTTGGTGTAAAAACCCGTGATGTTTTCTGCAGAATGGTCGGTACCGAGTACTAGGCCACCCACATAACCAGCAATTTCATACTGAGCCACCATACGAGCGCGTGCTTTGACGTTACCTTTAACGAAGTCGACTTTCGCTGCATCTTGTGGGATAAGACCTGTTCCCTCTAACGCAATATGAGAAGCCGCGTGTAAGCCATCGACACCGGCTTTAATATTGACGGAAACAGAATGCGTTGGTTGGATAAACGATAGGGCAAGTTGCGCTTCTTCTTCGTCTTTTTGCTCGCCATAGGGCAAACGAACAGCGACAAACTGATAGTCATTGCTGTTCGATTCTTGGTTGAGTTGATCCACAGCAACCTGAGCGAGACGGCCACAAGTTGTAGAATCGACGCCACCGCTGATACCAAGAACAAGCGATTTACAGCCAGATTCAACCAGCTTCTTTTTGATGAAAGCGACACGACGCTCAATTTCGAAATGCGGATCAATGGTTGGAAGCACACGCATTTCATCGCGGATGAGTTGTTCCATTTAGGGTTCCTTTTCCTGCAAGCTAAACTAGCCTAAATGGCGACAAAGGCACAAATATCAAGGCTAGTATTACAAAATAACTATGACTGGTAGTATCATACCCGATTCGTTTTATTAGAAAACTCTCTAACCCGAGTAAATACCGTTTATGTTGAAAATCGCCGTCTTTGGCAGTGCTTTTAATCCTCCTAGCCTTGGTCACCTGAGTGTTATTGAATCACTTTCCCATTTTGATTTGGTCCTTCTTGAACCTTCCATTGCACATGCATGGGGCAAAGAGATGCTTGACTACTCAGTTCGTTGCGAGCTTCTGGACGCATTTATCCAAGATCTCACGCTGTCGACTGCGAAGCGTTCCAACATTGAGCAAGAGTTATACCAGCCAGGTGAAAGTGTCACGACTTACGCCTTGCTAACACGAATTCAAGAAATCTACCCCGAGGCCGATATAACCTTTGTGATTGGCCCTGATAACTTTTTCAAGTTCGCCAATTTTTATCAAGCGGAAGAGATCACTCAGAAATGGGCGGTGATGGCTTGTCCGGAAAAAGTGCAGATTAGAAGTACAGATATACGTCATGCGATCGATTGTGGGGATGATTTGGCGGAATTAACCACACCATCCGTAAGAAAATTATTGATAGAACGGCAGTTATATAAGACAATTCCGTAGTTTAGAGAGGTCTGACGAGTATGCTAAAAAGAACGTTCCTATGTTGCATTGTATCGATGTTGTTTGCCAAGCAAGCAGCAGCGTCTTGTGCATTGCTGGAAGAGCGTTCAATTATGCTGCAAGACAGTGCCATGGAAATTTGCACGTCACTCGAAGATAAAATCAGTTTCTTGAAAAATAATGCGATGGCTTGGCTTAATGAAGACAAGCAAGAAACACAAGAAGATTACTGGGGTGAATGGGCGTTAAAGCCAAAAGATAACCCGGTCTTGACGCAAAACCTCTCTGATAAGCATTTTGGTCTGGGTTTCTGGTTGCCGGAAGAGTACGAAAACCAAGTGGCGAACATGACAACCGAAGAGTGGCTACGAAGTCATGGTTTAATGTTCAGCATTGGCTTGGGCGATAAAAAATCCGGTGAACCAAGAATGCGCTTTGATTATCGCTGGCACGAAACCTCTGAAGCCGATGTGATGATGCAAATAGAAGTGCCTTTCTAATCTCAGCAACAGAAGCTCTTTGTAAGAATCTCAATAAAAACGCCAGCAGTTTGCTGGCGTTTTTATTGAGATTGAGTGTGGCGGTAGTTTTTCCCAGCAAAGGTGCGTTCCACTTCTTTTACAACGTCTTACCTAATAACATCTCGCAGATCACGTTGCATTGTTGTTCATCACCGCTAAACAGCTCGCTGACCACTTGCTCTTTTTTGCCACCAGAAAGCATGCGCTTTTGTGCCTCGCGAACCAGTAGTGCCATATGCCACTCTTTATCAAGCTCATGTGACTGAGGGGACCAACGACTCAACTGTTTACACAGTTCAGATGGTTCAAACAGAGGACGGATTTGTGTCGCTTCGCGTTTGAGTACCGCAAGCAGTTCAAGTTGTTCTTCCGAGCGAGGAGCAACTTCTGCCAGTTTGCTAAAAATTGCCAAAGATAAAGCCGAGAGCGTGACGTATCCAGCGCTGTATGGAAATGTTTCTCGAACTCTGACAGATACATCCAGAGTATCGAGCTGTGTCCCCGGAAACAGCGTGATGGAACATAAGCTGTTTTGTGGAATCCAAAATGACTGATTCGGTTGCAGGCAAAATTCTTGTTTCCCCATTTTAATGAGTGCCAATCCTGAACGTACAAGCAACCACTTGTGCTTCAATGAACGCTTTCTTGCCATCGCAGTTAAATGGCTGAAAGACTCACGTTTAAATTCAATGGCGTAGTTCATGTTGGGTACCTCAAATCATGGGGCGCTAAGGTTACCTTCTAGCGTGAGAAATGCCAACCTCAAAAAACAGGGAACGAACTAAGGCACTATTTGTCATATTTGTGAGTTGACTGGTATGACCTTAGAGAAACAACGGCTAAGGTAGCTGCGAGCGTTGCCAACAATGCGTAGAATGTGCCAGTTTTTTTTAATACGACAAGAATAATGACAGACAACATTGACCCATATTTAGAAATTCGTCCTTATAACGACGAAGAGATTTCTGCAGCACTCGACCGTTTAGTGCAAGATGATGAATTCATTAGTGCCATTTTGCAGCACCGCTATGCCAATAGTTCGTCTTGGTTTAGAGGTTTAGTGGCGCCATTTCTGAAGTTCTATCTGAAAAGAAAATGGAACAAGCTTGATTCCGTTGAAGCAATACAGTTAGTTGTAAAGAAGTATCTAGAACAGACGCTGAAGACAACCACTGATGGCGTGAATTACACCGGGTTAGAAAAGCTGGATAAAGACAGCGCCTATTTGTTTATCTGCAACCACCGTGACATCGCGATGGACCCTGCTTTGGTGAACTACGGTTTGTTTAAGCATGGCCACAAAACGGTGCGCATTGCGATTGGTGACAACCTACTGAAAAAGCCTTGTGCCACTGAGCTGATGAAGCTTAACAAGAGTTTTATTGTCAAACGTTCAGTCAAAGCGCCTCGCGAAATGATGAAAGTGCTAGGGCAGTTGTCGTCTTACATCAAGCATTCCCTTGATACGGGCAATTCCATTTGGATTGCACAAAAAGAGGGCCGAGCGAAGGATGGAAATGATTTCACCGATCCTGCGATTTTGAAAATGTTTCATGTCGAAGGGCGCAAGCAGAAAATCGATTTTGCCGAATACATGAAGTCATTGAAAATTGTGCCTGTGTCGATTTCTTATGAGAACGATCCCTGCGATATCGCAAAAGCGAGAGAGCTGTACGAAAAGGCAACCAATGGCCGTTACGAAAAAGGTGAATTTGAAGACATCGAAAGCATTATTCAGGGCATCGTTGGATACAAAGGGCGTGTTCAAGTGGCCTTTGGTGATGTTATCGTGGATGATTTTGCCACACCAGAAGCATTAGCCGAAGAGATCGACCGTCAGATACATGAACATTACCATCTATTCCCCATCAATAAGTTGGCGGCTGGTTTGGAAGATGACTCGATTACCGAGGCGGTGCGAGCTTCGCTTACAGAGAAGCTTCTGCAACTGCCTGAAGGCGCGCAGCAGTACTTAGTGGCGAGCTATGCTAACCCTTGTAATAACAAGTAACATAAGCTCCTAAAACAAAAGCCAGCATCACTTCACACTGCTGGCTTTTGTCTATCAACGGAATGTCAAAGAGGGAAAGTACGTGGCTTTATCTCGCCACCGCGCCCCCTAAGTCAAGTTCACTTGGCCACTTGCTGATACGATTTCCACCGAGAAAGATATGGCCTTTGACGGTCATTTTGCCTGGGAACTCTGTCAGTGCAGAGCCGCCTATGTATAAATTGCCTTCCACCACCAGATTCTCGGGCAGAGCTTTGATGGGGGTGCGAATGACACTCAAGTCCCCTTTCACACGTAAGCCAAATGGCAGCTTTTCTAACGGCGTATCGGTGAGATTCAAATATCCCCCAAGCGTGATGCCAGCAGGCCAGTTTTTAATTTGAGAACCCAATAGGTTGGCGTAACCTTTAATGGAAGTGCCTGGATAGACCGTTGCGAGTTGACTATTACTTGCCTCTAGACTGCCTTCGATTGAGAGATCTTTCGGCAAGTTTTTTATTGTGGTGCTACCAATATTGAGGTTGCCTTTGACCGTTAAGCCATCTGGAAGTGAGCTGTAAGGCTTATTACGCAAATCCAGATTGCCGTAGTTATCGAGATGATTCAGAATTTGGTAGTAGTCGAGAGGAACCGCCACGGTAACCGTGGAAAAGAAAAGGGCCAGTGATGTGACGAAAAGTGTGTTCATCGCGATGTCCATTTGGGGTGAATCTTTTGCTCTAGGCCATAAAGCCTATCTCATCGCATTGTAGCGTACTAATAGAAGTTGGAGAGAGTGTATGCGTCAAAATTGGGTAACAGGTATCACTGCGATTCGTGGTTTGGCTACGCTGATGTTTTTGCTGTTGAGCTCTGGATCTGCGGTCGCAAAAACGGTATCGACAGGGGACAAGGTCGTGGCCGTCGTGGCAGCAGAATCTTCTGCACGCTTACGGGTGTGTTATTACCAAGATCAAGCGTATTCTATTGGCGCGGTATTGAATGTCGAAGGTGTGTTGCTTGAGTGTGTCGCGGAAAAGAGTTTTGAAACCAACGGTGCACTGAAATGGCAGCAGATCAAAATAAAAGACGAGCCTAAATCGTAGGCTCGTCTAAGAATAGCGTTAGGGATTAACGTGATAAAGAGCGGCTTTTCAGTTCAAAAATCAGTTTCTCTGCACTCACTTCGAATTTAAAGCGAGCAGTGAGCTCAGTGGAGTCATCAGTTAAATCTGTAGTGTTGTATTCCACATTTTCGTTTACTGCTTTCGCCAGCTCTAGATACTTGGCAAATTCCGCTTGTAGCAATTCTTTTGAACCAGCGTAAATCGTCACGTCTGCAACGTCATCGCCTTCTTTGATGATAAAGCCAATTTCACCAGCGCAACCACACGCTTCACATACTTGGGTTTCTTCGTGTTCAATGCTCATAACGAATCCTCACTTAAAAAAGGGATTATACTCAACTCGTTTTTTTTTCAATAGAAATAAATGGAACAACTTGGATAAAAAAATATCGGTATGCTATGTTGTTTGTTGAGAGGGTTAAGCAAGAGATAACTTTAGATTTTGTTAATGGACGATGTGATCCGAGTCAATAATTTACCGGATTTCACCTTTTACTTACTTAGTTATCACAGTGAGTGAGTTGCACCTAGCAAGATTTTATAAGAGTATCTCGAGATAAATTATTTTTACATAATCTATCGCTATCAATCGGTTCAAAATGCAGATGTAAATATTAAACTAATGTCATTTAATGGTATTAATTTAGTTGCATATTCTGAAATTTTGTTTTGCTTGAAGACATGCATCTGCAAACCTGGTTTACAGTATTTCGTAATAAAAAGTAGGCTTGTTTATTTCGAAAAAGGGTGTTTTCTGGCAACCTATTGAGAACGATTTTCATTCTGACCTCAGACTTTGAGTTAGATGGATTTACAAAGAGAAGAGCTAAAATATGCCAAAGCGTAGTAAAGAAGATACCGAAATCACTATCCAGAAAATTATGGATGCCGTTGTTGATCAGTTGCTTAGGCTCGGTTACGACAAAATGTCGTACACGACGTTGAGTCAACAGACAGGTGTTTCACGTACCGGTATAAGTCATCATTTCCCTAAGAAAACGGACTTTACCGCTGCACTAGACGGTCGAATTTTTAAACTGTTTGTTGAGCACCTTGAATTCAATAAAGGTCTAAACGAATTTTCTCAAAGCTGGGTTGTTGCGTTGGAAGATGAAGAGTTCCGTGCCATCCTGCGTCTGCTTTTCCACCATATCGTAACGGCTGAGCGTGCGCACGAGTTTGCGGCAAACGGTATCGACCGTCTTTACAAAATGACGGAAAGCCAGTTTGGTGAAGAGAGCAAGAAAGAGCTCGAGTGGCTGTTTGGTAAGTCTCTCGTTCGTATTAGTCAATAACGACCAATATTCAATAAATAAAGCTCCCTTTTGGGAGCTTTATTTTTTGCAGAGCGCGGACGATGGCGATTTTCATCGCTCAAACGCGCTAGGCGGCAGGCTGAACTAGCGGGAAGCCCAGTGTAGGGTGACGACCAATCATCGCTTTATAGCCGTATACCGCGTCGATTATTTCTGGCGTCAGAGCCTCTTCTGGACAGGCATCAACCACAATCTCGCCACGATGTAGGATCACCATGCGATCGGCATATTGAGCCGCCAGATTAAGATCATGCAGTACCACAATGACGCACGCATTTTGCTCTTTGGCAAACTGTTTCGCCACTCGCAGAGTATTGTGCTGGTGGGCCAGATCGAGCGCAGAGGTTGGCTCATCCAGCATCAAGATCTTCTTATCGCCACTTTGATCGAGCTGAGTTAATACTCGCGCAAAATGAAGGCGCTGCTTCTCGCCGCCAGATAGGGCAGGATATAAGCTGTCTGCCAGATGGACGACGTCCGTTATGGCCATGTATTTCTCAGCGATGGTTTTCACTTCAGCTTGGGATAACGCCAGGGGGATTGCACCCAATTCGACCACTTCTCGCGCCAGAAAAGGAAAGGTGAGTGAACTGCTTTGTGGCAACAAACCCAAGTGGCGAGAAAGCGCTGCGCTCCGCCAGCTTTTGGCGGCTTTGCCAAAATATTCGATGGATTGTGAAGAAGTAATCTCACCGCTCAACAACTTGAGCAGGCTACTTTTCCCTGCGCCGTTTGGGCCAAGTAATGCCACCACTTCACCAGCGCAAAATGCCACATCAATCTGTTTGAGCACCTGGCGAGAGGCGAACTGCAATGAGAGATTTTGCCCTCGAAGTACAACAGGCTTTTTCATAGAATTCGTCCTTTCTGCTGGAAGAGAAGATAAATAAAGAAAGGTGCGCCGATAGCGGCAGTGACGATGCCCACAGGTAACTCAGCAGGTGCGACGGCAACTCTTGCCACCATGTCAGCAAAGGTCAGCAGTAACGCGCCTAGCAACGCTGAGAGCGGAATTAATTTACGATGATCTGGTCCTGCAAGCATACGACCAAGATGCGGGATCACCAGACCGATAAAACCAATCGCCCCACAAATACTGACCGTCACCCCAACGCCAATGGCTGAAAGTGCAATCAAACCTCTTTTGAGGCGTTGTACTTCAATGCCTAGATGACGAGCTTCAGATTCTCCCAAAAGTAGTGCATTCAGCGCCATGGCTTTACGAGCAAAGTAGCCATAAAGGGCTAATAAGGTCAAAGCCGCCAAAGCAATGGATCCCCAGTTTGCTGCCGCGAGTGAGCCCATTGACCACAACGAGAGGTCACGCAGTGTTTGATCATCGGCAAGGAAGTTGAGATAGCCAATCGCTGCACCGGAAATAGCACTAATCGCGACGCCCGCTAACAGCATGATGGTGACCGAGGTCCCAAATTTTCCGGCCCCCATTTTATAGACCAAGGCCGTCGCCAGTGCACCACCAAGGAAGCTGGCAATAGGTAACACCGCTAAATTCATGATTGAGGTAGACAACATTGCCACTTGAGAAAGGGCGACAATGGCAACCGCGCCCCCTAATGCCGCGCCGGCTGAGACACCAATGATGCCCGGTTCGGCTAATGGGTTTCGAAACAAACCCTGCATCACGACACCACAAAGCGCGAGAATTGCCCCCACCAACATGCAAAGTAGTGTGCGGGGAAGGCGAATTTCTTGGATGACCACATCAATATGCGGTGCAAGGTCACCTAAGCGCAGCAAGCTACGCAAGGTATCGGCACCACTGATGTTCATTGGCCCCACGGTCACTGAGGAGATAGCCGTTAAGCTCAGCGTCACTAAAAGCGCCGTGACGCAGATGGAAAGAGGGATATGACGTAACATGATGATAAATTACTGCGTGTAAAGTAACTGGTTGAGTCGCTTGGCTTCTGCGAGGCTCTTTAAACCCAAACCGCCAACTAAAGCGGCGCCATCTATCGTCATGATTTGTTTATTTTGTCCAGCAGGCGTGGCGGCCAAAAGAGGCATCATTTTTATGATGGCGTCAGGGCCACCAAGCTTTTCGAAACTGCGACCACTGACTAAAATCACATCTGGCTGCATTTCTACCATCGATTCGCTTGAAAGAGGCTTGTAGGCGGTAATCTTATCGGCGGCGGGGTTAATGGCGCCTGCCAAATTGATGATGGCATCAGGTGTTGTATCCGTGCCTGCCACATTTGCTGCGCGTCCTTCGTGAATCAGCAAAAACAGCACTTTCTTTTTCTGATTGGTCGGCTGATTCGCCTTTAAACTTTGCACTTGCTGATCAACTAGAGACTTCAACTGCTGTGCTTCTTGTGGTTTGTTTAGAATGGCGGCAATCTGGTCGATGCGCGCTTTTAGCCCGTCTACATTGGCTTGCGTGTTCACCACTTCAATATCGACGCCAGTGGACTTGAGTTGTTGCAATACGGGGGCTGGCCCCATTTCATCAGAGCCAATCAATGTCGTAGGTGATAGCGCCAATAAGCCTTCGGCCGACAAGCGACGGTGATAACCGATTTTGGGAAGTTGCTGGCCTTCGGGTAGCTGACTTGTTACATCAACAGCGATAAGGGATTGCTCGGCGTGCAAAGCCAAAATTAGCTCAGTAACAGCACTGCCAGCACTAATGATTCTTTCTTGGGCTGCCTGTAAAGGCATGCTAAGGGCGGTGCTTAGAAGGGCAAAACTGAGCCCTAAAATCATGGTTTTTTTCATTCCTGAATCTCTTATTGTGGTTGATCGGTGAGGAGCTGAGTGGCTTTAATGCCTTTTTCTTGCAAGAAAGCTAATAGGGTGACCAAGTGTTGAATGTCTGCCGTTTTATCAGCGCCGATGACAACGGGTTTGTCCGAATTTTTTGTCTCTTCCGTTAAGGCCAAAGTGAAGTTTTGCCAGTCGAGGTAGCGTTGACCATTGATTGCCCAATGTGGCTCGTTGGCTAAGATGTTGATGGTGAGCGATTGTTTATCTACTGGAGAAACCACTTTTGAATCGCTGCTGGGTAAATTGACATCGATAGATTCCAGTTTCACTGCCGCTGTTAACATTAGAAACACCATCACAATGAAAATGATGTCGAGCAATGGTGTTAAGTCTGGAGTTAATCCTGAGTCTTGATGACTTTGAGGCACTTTAATCATGGGCGGTAACCTGCAGCTTGTTTTGCTCTGAAATATGCTTGCCCGGCGAAACATGTTGAAGTGACACCCCCTCTAACCAGAGGTTGACGTAGTTTAAGCTATGTTCCAGTTTGGACATGACGCGATCCGCCCATAAGCCGAGCAATTGCGCGCTGGCAATGGCAGGAAGCGCAATCAAAAGCCCGGCTGCGGTGGTTCTCATCGCCAGCCCTAAGCCTTCCGCAAGATCATTGGGGGTGATGTTGCCACTGGACGCCGCCACGCCTTTAAACATCTCTATCAGACCAAGAACGGTCCCTAATAAGCCGAGCAGTGGGCTGATCACGCCAATTAATGTCAGCAGACGCAAACCGGAATGAAGTTGGTGACGTTTTTCCTGTAACCACATCCCAGCGGCATCTTCGCGTAACGATTTAGCAAAGTCGTGATGTGCTAAAAGCATGGCAACCCCACGGTAGAGCAACGGACGTTTGTTTGATAAAGCTTGTGCAAGTTGCTCAATCTGTTGGCTATTCGTCGGTGAAATCGTACTGAGTTGGCGGCGTATAGCACTTTTGCCGACACCAATACTTAAGGCGACCTGAATCAGACGCTCGATGACGATCATCACCGTCACCGCGGAGCAGAGAATTAACGGCCAAGTCATTAGGCCAAGTTGGTTTTGTAGTTCTAGTAGTTGTTGCATGGTTAGTCCAAAGAAAATCGAACGGGAACTCTTACTCGAGAAGGCATTTTTTGACCATTCTCTGCGTGAGGGGTAAATTTCCACTGCTGAATGGCTTTTCGAGCTGCGTCATCAAGCATTTTTGCGCCACTCGACGTGATCAACAGTAACTGGGTTAGTTTTCCTTGCTCATCAATCCACAATTCAAACAAGGCAGTGCCTTCAATCCCCCGCTTTTGTGCGACTCGAGGATATTTCGGCTGAACGGGTTTTTCCATGAAGCTCGGCTTTTCTATCAGCGTCGGTTGGCTACTGACTCCTTGAGAAGCGGAACTGGCTGGTTTGTCATTGTCCGCACCTTTTGGCGTTTTATGTTCCACGGGTTCTGGCTGCTCCACAGGCGTTGACTCCGCAGGTTTCGTGCTGCTCTTGTTTTCGACCACGGGTTTTTCTAAAGACGCTTTCTTTGGGGTAGTCGGTTTGGGTTTCACCACTTCTTTCTTTGGCTCTACTGGCTTTTTGGGTTTTGGTTTAGCGGGTGGTTTGGTCTCTTCTTTTGGCTCAACGTTTTTTTCCACCACGTTATTGGAGGAAGGGGGAGGATTGGAGACCAAATTTAATGAGACGGATGCAGAGTCGCTACCCGCATTGGTTTGAAAAATGACGGCTTGCTCTTTGGCTGAGATGAACGCCGCATGCAACATCAACGAGAGCGAACCCGCAAAAAGATATCTGGGTAAATTCATGATGCTGTTGTTCCGAAAAGCTAAATCTGGGCGAGATTATCACTTACATTGCAAATAAGATCAATTATCAATTGCATTATCATTTAACTAATTTTATGATCGCATCAGTTTTAGAGTTTAACCCGCTAAGCCTTATACTGCGGGGAATAAGCGAGTGAATATGACGCTTACATTAGATAAGTATGATCAATCCATTATCGGTATTGATACCCCCGATCCGTTGCGTTTTGCCTTCGCTCAAAAACACTCAGCTCACGCTGGTGGAATGAGTCGACCATTAAACCCATCTCAATTGGTGGAACAGTTTAATACGTTGACCCAAAGTAATGAGTTTTCGCGCAAAAAACGCTGTTTGTATATCCACATTCCGTTTTGCCGTGTGCGTTGTACCTTCTGTAACTTCTTCCAAAATGCGGCCAGTCGCCAACTGGTTGATGGTTATTTCGAAGCACTGCTGAAAGAAATTGCGATTAAATCGGCGCTGCCATGGACACAAAGTGGTGTGTTCCATGCTGTGTACGTTGGCGGCGGTACGCCTACTGACCTTTCTCCTGCCCAAGTAAGGCAGTTGGGAGAGGCGATTCGAAGCCATTTTCCACTTTCTGCTGATTGTGAAATCACGCTGGAAGGGCGTATTAATCGCTTTAGCGACGAGATGTACGATGGCGCGATGAAAGGCGGCTTTAACCGCTTTTCATTTGGTGTACAGAGCTTTGATACCTTGGTGCGCCGCAGTGCGAAGCGATTAGATGACCGAGAGAAAGTGCTCACGCGTCTCAGTGAGTTAGCCAGTTACGATCAAGCACCAGTGATCGTTGATCTCCTATATGGCTTACCACATCAAACTCGTGACATCTTGTTGCAAGATCTCAACGATTTCATCTCAACGGGTGCGCACGGTTTGGACTTATACCAGTTGGTGGTGGGTGGCAGTGCGCCTATGTTGAATTTGGTGGAGAAGGGCAAGCTACCTCCTCCCGCGACAACGCCTGATAAAGCCAGCATGTATGAGATTGGAGTGAACTTTATGCGCCAGCATCATCTCAAACAACTGAGTGTCAACCACTGGGCGACGGATAACCGCGAGCGCAGCCTCTACAATAGTTTGGCCAAGACCTACGCAGAAGTTTTGCCTATTGGTTGCGGTGCTGGTGGCTCTATTGGTGGTTACGGCATGATGCAACATCGTAGCCTCGACGCCTATATGGCGGCGATAAACCACGGCCAGCTTCCCCTTATGATGATGACACAGCAACATCCGTTAGAGGCGATTTTCGCCGCGTTGAAATCTGGATTTGATCGCGGTGTTGTGATGGCAGATAAGCTGCCTGAGTTCATGGGCGACAACGTCTTTGATTTTCTTCAACCTCTATTCCGACTTTGGCAAGAGAGAGGGTTGGTTGAACTGAATGAGCGTAGTGCCACATTGACGTTGGCAGGCAGTTTTTGGGCCGTTTCCTTGGCACAAGCGTGTATTCAAATACTAAGCTCTGAGTATCAAAGTGCTCATCAGACACAAGCCATCGCACAGTAGTGGCGTGTTCGCCTAACGCTTATAGGTCAGGCGGAAAAACATCAATGAATCGATAATTTGTAGGAAAGAAGATGAATTCTCTGCAACAACAAGTGGCTGAACTGCTACAACAAGAACCCACGTTATTACCCGCAGCGATGGCAGAACGCCTAAGCGTAACAGAGCTCGACATCGTTCAGTCTCTCCCTCAGGATATGGCTGTTTTGGTTAAGGGGGAGCTCGCGCAATCCATTTTAGAGAACCTGGTTGATTTTGGCCCAGTGACAACCATCGTACACGCGTTCGGCTCGATTTTTGAGGTGAAAGCGCCCTTCCCTAAAGGGAAAGAGGCCAGAGGCTATTACAACCTAATGGGCAAACAGGGTGAGCTGCACGGCCATCTCAAGTTGGACAATGTTGTTGCAGTGGCTTTAGTCAGCAAGCCATTCATGGGGAAAGAAAGCCACTACTTTGGTTTCTTTTCGGCCTCTGGTGAGAACATTTTTAAGATCTATTTGGGTCGCGATGAAAAACGTGAACTGTTCCCAGAGCAAGTGGCACGTTTTAAATCAATGCAAAATGAGTTTGCTCAATAATATCAATCTAATAACAACAAAAATTCGAGGAGAAAGTCATGGATCAGCAGGTAAAACAAGAAAGGTTACAAGGTCGCCTAGAGCCGGAAATTAAAGAGTTTCGTCAGGAGCGTCAAACCTTGCAACTTGCGACGGTAGACGCGGATGGCCGTCCAAACGTCAGTTATGCGCCTTTTGTACAGAATCAAGAAGGCTACTTTGTTTTGATCTCGAAAATCGCACGTCATGCCCGTAACCTGCTTGAAAACCCGCAAGTGTCTTTGATGATGATCGAAGATGAGGAAGGCGCTAAGCAGCTTTTTGCGCGTAAGCGTTTGACCTTTGATGCGGTAGCGAGTGTGATTGAGCGTGATACTCAGCTTTGGCATCAAGTGATTACTCAAATGGAAGAGCGTTTTGGCGAAATTGTTTCAGGCTTAAGTCAACTGGAAGATTTTGTTTTGTTTAACCTTAAGGCGGAACGTGGCCTATTTGTAAAAGGCTTTGGTCAGGCGTACCAAGTGTCTGGCGATGATCTGGTTGATTTTGTCCACCTTCAAGAGGGGCATCGTAAGATCTCCAACGGATAACGAATGCGAGTCTGAACGCGTCAGATTCTCCAACTTAGATTCTCCAACAAAGACAAGGGAGCTCAGTTATACTGACTCCCTTTTTCAATGGCGAAATAACAAATAATGAAACCTGTATCCAAGCAGCTTGATGAACTTTGCTACCCCTTTATTTATGAAGACAGCCCCGTCTGTGATTTTGAGATCAGTGCCGATGAACTTTGCAGTCGAGTTGGCTTGTTGCTGACCATGGATTTGCCGGAGCTTGTTCGTGATGTTCTGACGCGAGTTCAACCGAACATTTATCACCTAAATGGCTCCGTACGAGGAAAGTTGGCCATTGATGAAGCGATGATTGCTGAGCTCAAACAGGACTACCAAACACTACGTAATGAATTAAATGGTGGCTTCGTTGGATTTGTTCTTCCGGGTGGTCATGCGGTGTCTGCTCAGTTGCATCTATGTCGATGCCAAGCAAAGAAGGTGGTGAGAGCATTGGTGATGATTGAACATTCGGCGAAGAAATCACCTGAGGCGATTTTATTTCGCTATGGCAATCTATTAGCAAATGTCATGTATGCCTTGGCTTCTTACACCAATCAATATTATCAGGTGCAAGAAACCGAGTTTGTCAGCAAAAGTTATTCAATGCCTAAATAAGCCAGCAAAAGCTGCTGCGATTAAACTGCGGCAGTTTGGCTTCTCGCTTGTTCCAGTGATTTGGCACCACGCAGCATCGCTTCAATCAGCTCGCCAGCATTAAATTTTTCTAACGCTTCGTGTGCCCCGACCTGGTGAGCGCGATCAACACAAATTTCACTGGATAATGAGGTGTGCAAAATACGATAGGAGCGGTTTAACGCCGGATCATTTTGCACTTCAAACGCCAATTCATAGCCATCCAATCCGGGCATTTCGATATCGCTTACAAGCAAATCGAATGGGCGACCGCGTCCAGCTTCAACTCGCATCAGCTCCAATGCATCTAAGCCGTTTTTACAGATCTGATAACCGATGTTGATACCGTCGAGCGCATCACTCAATTGTTTTCGAGCAATAGAGGAGTCATCGACAAGTAGAATGTTCAGCGCTTTGAGACGTTCACGTTCCACATCGGTCAACATTGGAATATTGGCGTTCTCGTATTGCGGATAAATCTTCGAAAGCAATAACTCCACGTCCAGCATTTGCACGATTTCGTTGTTATAGCGCGTGATGCCAGTGACGAACACGTTATGACCCGCGCTGGCAGGTGGGGTTTCAATCGAGCGCCAATCGCAATCGATGATCTTTTCAATCGAGCGCACCATGAAAGCCACAACGGTACGTAAGCAGTCTGTTACGATCAAATAGCTATTTTTGTATTCCGATTTGTCGATCGGGCGAAAACCAATCGCAGCGGACATGTCGATAACGGGCACGGTGAGGTTACGAATCGTGACGGTGCCGACCACGTGACGATGAGAGTAAGGTATTTGTGTCGTCGGCATGTATGGCACGATCTCCCTAACTTTGAGCGTACCAATAGCAAAATTTTGCTTTAAGGTCAGTTTGAAGACCAGCATTCCTTGCGATTGATTAGCCTTACTTGGGGTTTTAGCCATGGGTATACCTTGTTTTGAAATTCTAACGCTTCAATCTTACTTTATAATTCTAGTCCAGCAAGGGCTAAAGCGAAGTTAAAGCGTATGGTCGTGTGTTTAGATCAAATTAATGACCGATACCTGCCTTTAGGTTACACTTGCGCGTTTTTTATTTTAGGGGGTGTCTGATGGCCAACACAGCAGCAGCGCTTCACATTTTGGTGAAGCATAAAGAGCAAGCGGAAGATATTATCGCTCAGTTGAAGAAAGGAGCGAAATTTCATGTGCTTGCGAAGAAGCATTCACTTTGCCCTTCGGGCAAACGTGGCGGTGACCTCGGTGAATTCAAACGTGGCCAGATGGTACCCCAGTTCGATAAAGTTTGCTTTACTGGTGAAGTTTTGACGCCACACTTAGTGAAAACCAAGTTCGGTTGGCACGTGTTGAAGGTGTTGTACAGAACCTAACGCCCTAACTTGCTATTGATTGAATGCTTTATTCTCGGCCGGTAACAAGTGGTGGGTATTGCAAATAAACCAAGTTAAGACGCAGCCAGTTGGCTGCGTTTTTGCGTTTATAGCTTTTGGAAAACGCCTCCCATCCCTCGATAAAAAATGAGCTATTTCGGGATCTTATCGACACTTTTTTCGTTAGAGATCGCTATGCTAAAGATAACGCATTGCGCAAAAGGGTGAGGCTATGAAATACAAACATATCTTGGTTGCCTTGGAGATTTCAGACGACAGCACCGTGCTGATTGACCGAGCCGTTGAAATGGCGAACTACTTTGATTCAGAAATTTCCTTTATCCACATTGATGGGACTCATGGGGAGATTTATCGTGAACTCATCGACTTGAATGTCGATCCGACGCAAAGGCCGCTCACAGAACATTCAATGGAGTGTTTAAGAAGCTTTAGCGATTATATGGAATATCCATTGAAACACTTTTTTGTCGGGACTGGCGATCTAGGCGACAAACTTGAAGTCACCATCAAAGAGCACGAAGTTGATCTACTTATCTGCGGTCATCACCATAACTTCTGGAGCAAGATCATCTCGTATTCAAGAACGTTGGTGAACAAATCTCCCGTGGATATTTTGGTGGTGCCAATCTTCGATTAGCCAAGCCATGATCCTAAGAGCCGCCTGCTAAACAGGCGGCTTTTTTGTTGTGGTGAGTGGCTAGCAAAGCATCATCCAGTCGAAAATCGATTTTTGTATTCTCACCGAGTGTGACTTGTGCGGCATTTCTGGTCGATGGACAGGAAAAGAGAAAATGCAGCAAGGGGAGAAAGTTTGGTTAGCTTTGGCATAAAGGCGTATGGAAAGAGGTGGTAAACATAGAGATGAATTTGGCTTTTTAATATTTAAAACAGTACGTTAACTAAGTTGTTATTCCTGTCTCCATTCAATGGCTTATGATTTTTCCACCATACGCTGATGAAAAGGAGTCACTACGCCTTTCCATTCACCCTTACAACTTGTTTGCAAAGGGGGAGGGCGGCGAGCAGACTCCTTTTATAATTTCAGTCATTGAATTCACTCGTACAGAAAAGAACGATGACTAAAGGTGACGTGAAGAAAATGAATCAAGCAGAACACGCTTTGCCGACCAGCAAAGCCAATGTAATTTTGCATGCATTTGATTGGAAATATGCCGATATCGCTAAACAGGCACAAAAAATTCAAGAGCTGGGTTATGGCTCAGTGCTTGTTTCACCGCCGTTACGCAGCGCCAAATCACCCAAGTGGTGGCAGCGTTACCAGCCACAAGATTACCGCGTGATTGATAACGCACTTGGTAACACCACTGATTTTCAGAACATGGTGACCGAGCTTCAGCGTTGTGGTGTTTGGGTCTATGCGGATGTGGTGTTTAATCATATGGCGAATGAAGCAAAACAGAGAGCGGACTTAAACTACCCAAGCAAAACCGTGCTCGAAGAGTACATGTGCGATCCTGAGTATTATGAAAGCCAACGATTGTTTGGTGATCTCTCTGAGCCTCTATTTACCGAAGAAGATTTTGTTGAAGCGTTTGGCATTCAAGATTGGAAAGACAAGTGGCAAGTGCAAAATGGCCGTATCAGCGGTGGCCCGACTGACCCCGGTTTACCGACCTTACGTGTTCATGAGCATGTGATTACCCAGCAGCGTCATTACTTAATGGCGCTGAAGGCGATGGGTGTCAAAGGGTTTCGCATTGATGCAGCAAAGCACATGACGCTAGAGCATATCAAGCAAGTGTGGACAGAAGACATTACGCAGGGCATGCATATCTTCGGTGAAATCATTACCGATGGGGGAGCCACGGAAGAGGAGTATGAACTCTTTCTGCAACCTTATTTGCAAGAGACTCGTCTCGGTGCGTACGATTTCCCTCTTTTTAGCACCTTATTTAAAGCCTTTGCCGCGAAAGGCAGCTTTAAAAGCTTGATAGACCCTTACTGTTTTGGTCAGGCGTTGTCGAATCGGCGCGCAATTACGTTTGTCACCACACATGACATTCCCAACAATGATGTGTTTGCTAACTTAGTGTTAGATGAAGAAAACGAGTGGTTAGCTTACGCCTATGTATTGGGGCGTGATGGTGGAACACCTCTGATTTACACCGATCTCGATACGAGCGGCATACTTAACCAGAACGGGCAGCCACGTTGGAAAGACGCTTGGCATGATCCGCGAATGGTACAGATGATTGCATTCCACAACCGCTTTCATGGCGAGCCAATGACGGTGCTGGAAGGGAATGATGATATGTTGGTGTTCAGCCGTGGTGAGCGTGGTTTTGTGGTGATCAACAAATCGGCGCGGAAACAAACGGTCTCTTTACCATTAGCTCGTCCTCTTCAAGATATGTTGACGGGCAAGCATTTCTTACCAATGAACGGCAAGATTGACATTGTCGTTGCGGCAAAAACGGCGTTGATGATGTGTTGAGATAACGTCAAGGCTGGTAGATAGCGAAACAAAAGAGCGAAAACAAAAAAGGCGAAGTCTCACTTCGCCTTTTCTATTGCCGTTCGAGCCGGACTTACACAATAAATTTATTAAGAATTGCGTCCTGCTCTCGAACGTTCTCTACCTGAACTTGCATCGCGATGTTGGCGTTTTCTGCCAAATCCGCGACTTGAACAGAGAGGTCTTTAATTTTCACTGTGTTGTTATTGATCTCTTCAGCCACCAGGCTTTGCTCTTCCGCTGCAGAGGCAATTTGAATGTTCATGTCACTTATCTGCTGAATCGCATTACGAATACGTTCAAGGGCATGGTTGGCTTCTTGTGCTCGGGCAACGGCGTTGGTGGCGGTGTCTTTGCTTTGATTCATGGCACTGGCAACCGAATTTGCACTGCTTTGCAGTTTTTCAATCATGGTGCGAATTTCGGTAGTGGATTGCTGAGTACGCTGAGCGAGCGTGCGAACTTCGTCTGCAACCACAGCAAATCCTCGGCCAGATTCACCTGCACGAGCGGCCTCGATGGCGGCGTTCAGTGCCAACAAATTGGTTTGATCGGCAATGTCGTTGATCACCTTCAAGATGGTTTCAATGTTCGCCGTTGCAGATTCAAGCACTTGAACTTCTACCACTGCTTGATCAATGCGCACGGAAAGATCGTCTATCGCCTGTGTCGTGTCACTAACAATATCGGTGCCATCAACGGTAGCGTCGTCCGCCACTTTCGCTGCAGAGGCAGCGCCTTGCGCGTTAGAGGCGACATCGGACGCGGTGGTGGCCATTTCATGCATTGCGGTAGCAAGCTGTTCCAGTTCACGTAGCTGCTCTTGCATTGCCGCCGCAGATTCTTGTAGGCCACCAGAGGTGGTTTCAGAGCCACGCAGAATTTCTTCACCAATGGCTTTCGACTGTTTGATCAACTGCTGAAGCGTGCCCGTGAAGGTGTTAAACCCATCTGCCAGTTGAGAGAATTCTTTGTCTGTGTTGGTGTCCAATCGTTGGGTCAGATCCCCTTCACCTGATGCCACGTCTTGAATGGCGTTATTGAGATCATCAAGAGGGCGCATCAAGGTGCGAATCAGTACCAGCAAAATCGCAATACTTAAGAGCAAGGCAACGATGGTGTATATGATGGAACTGTTGCGTAAGTCATTAATGGATTGATAGGCAATACTTTCATCGAGGACGACGCCCACATACCAGTTTTCTCCTGGAACTGAAGCAAAATCGAGGGTATATGAAATGCCATCTAGTACGACTTGCTGTGGGTTTTCGCGAATTTGCACGTTCGGCATGTATTCAGACATCGGTTTGCCGTTGAGCTTAGTGTCTGGGTGCGCGATGGTGGTGCCATCTTCGGAAACGATGAACACATAACCCGCATCAAACAATTTTACCTGGTTCACGAGTTCGGCAAGGCCCGCTAAGCTCACGTCGTAGAATATGGCGCCAATAAATGTCCCGTTGTCTCTCACGGGGGTGGCGATGGAAACCAGAATTTCATTGGTCGCGGAATCCGCATAGGGAGCGGTGATGATGAGTTGTCCTGCATTTTTGGCATCTTTGTACCAAGGACGAACGCGAGGATCCCAAGTCGGTCCTGGGTTCCAACTTGGATCGTTGTTAATGTTTGACCCATCTTTTTCAAAGCCGAGACCCGCGAGTAAAAAGGTGTTTTTAACGATAGGGCGGGTAATGACATCGGAAATATGTTTGGGCGACAGATCGGTCTCCATCATGCTCGTGGCATAAGCAGCAATGGCTTTGCGGCCATCGATTTCTGCTGCGACGGTATTTCGAACCCCATCTACGATTTCCGTGACACTCGCTTCGACTTGCTCCGTCAGCTCATCTTGCATGGTGAAATACTGCTTGGCTGTCAGTAAGGATACGGTAACCAACAATAGCGCAGATGAAGCGGCTACAATTTTATGACTAAATTTCATCCCAATTCCCCCGAATATGGTTGAGTCGCCAACTATCTATATTTTTATAGTTAAGAAACTGGAGTTCATCCAATTATTTGATGGTTTTAAGCCACTTTTAGATAAGAAAAAAGCGAAGGCTATGCCTTCGCTTTGTGTGGGTTAGACGATGAATCGATTTAAGATTTCGTCCAGTTTTCTAACGTTTTCCGTTTGAACTTGCATCGCTTGGTTGGCATTTGAGGCTTCACCAGCCACTTGTGTCGACAAGTCTTTAATATTGACTGTGTTGTTGTTAATTTCTTCTGCGACCAAACTCTGTTCTTCTGCCGCAGAGGCAATTTGCATGTTCATGTCGGTAATACGCTGAATCGCGTCGCGGATACGTTGCAGAGAGTCATTGGCTTCGCGTGCGCGTTCAACCGCTTCAACCGCGCTGCCTTTACTTTCTTTCATGGCGCTTGCAACGGATGCAGCCCCAGATTGCAACTGCTCAATCATGCTACGAATTTCTGTTGTAGACTCTTGAGTTCGTTGTGCCAGCGTACGAACTTCGTCCGCAACCACCGCAAAGCCACGACCAGATTCACCCGCTCGAGCGGCCTCAATAGCAGCATTCAGTGCCAACAAGTTCGTTTGATCGGCAATGTCGTTAATCACTTTCAAGATGGTTTCGATGTTAGCGGTGGCAGATTCTAGACCTTGAACCTCTTCAACGGCCATATCAATGCGCTCGGAGAGCTGATTAATCGACTCCGTTGATTCATTGACGACTACGGAACCTTGTTGAGTCGCGTCATCGGCTTCTTGAGCCGCGCCCGCTGCCCCTTGTGCGTTATTGGCTACTTCGGTGGCTGTCACAGCCATCTCATTCATTGCCGTTGCAAGTTGTTCTAGTTCTTGCAACTGCGTCCCCATGGCTTCAGCAGAGCCTTTTGCCCCTGTCGCTGTGAGCTCTGTACCGTGCATGATCTCACGTCCAATCTCTTTCGACTGAATGATTTGATTCTGTAGGTTGCTGGTAAAGGTGTTGAAGCCTGTCGCTAGCGTTGAAAACTCTTCATCGGTATTGGTATCTAAGCGGTGAGTCAGATCGCCTTGGCCTGAGGCGATATCCTGAATGGCGGCGTTCAGAGCATCGAGCGGACGCATTAGGACACGAATCAGAACCGTCAAAGCGATAATACTAAGAATCAATGCGATGACAGAATAAAGGATAGAGCTGTTACGTAAGTCAGCGACGGCTGAGAAAGCGATGTCTTCATCAATGATTGCACCGATATACCAGTTTTCACTTGGGATCTTAGTAAAGGTGACTTGATAGCGCGCACCATCTCTTTCAAAGTGCTGCTCGCCTTCTTTGAGCTGAACTTCAGGAAGATATTTGGAGAAAACTTCACCATTATTTTTCGCATCTGGGTGAGCGATGGTTGTACCGTCTGAAGAGACGAGGAAGAGATATCCCGCATCAAAAAGACTCACTTGGTTAACCAATTGCGCCAGGTTAGTCAACTGCATGTCGTAAAACATTCCCGCGACAAACTTACCGTTTTCTTTGACTGGTGTACCCACTGAGATGATCACCGTTTTACTGGAAATATCGACATAAGGTGCGGTGACAATCAATTTGTTTTGCGATTTGGCATCCACGTACCAAGGGCGTTTACGAGGATCGTAATCTGGGGCGGCTTCCCAGCCGTCATCGTTTTCGATAACAAATCCATTCTCTTCATAGCCAAAACCCACAGCAAGAAAACTGGTCTTTAGTTTTGGTTTTTCCAAGATGGTTTTCACATAGTCGCGGTCAAAAGGATCAATTTCGATGACCTCTGTTGTCGACTGTGCGAGGTTTTTCTTTGCTTCCATTTCAGAAACAACGGTATTGCGGACACTGCTGACCATTTCGTTGAGGCTGGTAGTGACGTGATCTTCGATGGTGTTACGCACGGTATAAATTTGTTTTAGCGACAGCAAAGAAATGGTCACCAATAGAAGCACGGAGGAAGCGGCTACAACCTTGTGACTAAATTTCATATAAATCCCTCAGCTTATAATTACTGTTCTTTCATTTTTATTAATTGTAGAAGTTATATCGACATTTAGGTCTCAAACATGAGTACAATTTGTTACTTTTTTTAACCTGAGGCAATGATTTGTCTATGAAAGTGTAATTTCTGTGATAATAGTGGCTTTATTATGTGTTTGACTGCTTATTACATAAAATGAACGGTAAATTTTATTAAGTTGTTGATATTAATTCGGAATATTTTACTCCTGAACTGTTTTTTGCAATGCGAGTATTTTGAGCCTCGCAAAGAGCGTTCTTTAGACAAATGTTATTACAATCCGCGTGCTTGATGAAAAAATAGACAAAGCGTACTGCGGAAACACACTTCAAGTAACCTTACGATTTAAATTCCAACATAGTCTTCATTCATTTCGTCATGACTAAAGTGCGGTAGCGATTGTCTTATTTATAGGAAAAAACCTTGTTTGAGCCGGTTGCCTGTTTGTCTTATTCATACTCATTGATACGCTACCGCTCACTTAAAGTGTGAATATTAGAAAGCGAAATATCACCGAAACATTTGTCTTGTTAAGGGTTGAAAAGACAGAGACGACTGAGCTAAATGGGAAGCGAAAAGGAAATATATGGTTCGCCCATGATGTCGCAATTCAAACCTAGATAAATGGCAAACGGATGTTGATTGGCTGTGATTTAAAAAGGATATGGGATGAGCACAAGGACGGAATGGGTTGATTACGCCAAAGCGATAGGGATTATTCTCGTTGTATTTGGCCATGTTAATCGAGGGATATACGACGCAGGCTTTGGTTTGCCAGAAAGCATTCATAGCGTTGTTGACAGTGTAATTTACAGCTTTCATATGCCTTTGTTTTTTTTCCTTTCAGGGCTGTTCTGCATGGAGTCTTTTAGAAAACGAGGAGGAACAGGGGTATTAAAAGCCAAAATAGACACCCTTATTTACCCTTATTTACTGTGGTCTTTACTTCAAGGGAGCATTGAAGTTGGCCTTTCCAATTATACCAATGGGTCGACGTCTTTCTCGGATCTCATCCAAATACTTTGGGCACCCAGAGCTCAGTTTTGGTTTCTTTATGTTCTGTTCGCCATATTCTGCGTAATGGCCGTTTATTTCTCTATGGTGAAACGCAGACAGGTTGAGCTTCTTTTTGTCCTTTCTGTATTGTTGTATCTGTTTCGCGGTTCGCTTCCAGAGAGTTATCTCCTTAACCTTATTGCAATCAACCTTGTTTATTTTGTTTTGGGTATTGTGTTTGCGGAAAACATGTCTCGGAATGAAGAGTGGCTTCGTCCTCAAACATCACTACTCGCCTGTTTACTGATTTTTATCGTGTTGCAATGGTTATTCCACTTCAATTTAGGCTATCGGCATTACGATAAAGGGGTGATGACTTTAACCATCGCCACCATTGCGATTGCCTTAGTGATTTGCTTATCCATTACCCTATCTAAGGTGAAGGTAGGATGGTTACAAGTGATCGGTTTGTATTCAATGCAAATCTACCTCATGCACATTCTAACGGGCAGTGGCGCGCGTATTATGATGAGCAAAATCTTTCATGTGGATTCAACCCTCATTCACTTGGTTGTAGGGACGATTGCAGGGGTTGTGCTTCCGATCGTATTAACAAAAGTCATAGAGCGAGTGAACATTCAATATTTATTCTCCGCCCCCGTATGTGATTTTATTTTTCGGAGTAAGAAGAAAGCGCTATGAAGCAATTAATGGATACTTCGGAGAGGTTATATCAAGAGGGTGAAAGGGCTCTTGAGTTACATCTTTACGCTGTCGCGGTGATTCTCTACTTTGTGTCACTCCGCACCCAAATCGCGGGCGTAACAGTGACGATTGCGGACATGATAGGCTTGGCATCGATTGGTTTTTTACTGCTCATCATATTGAAAGGTCGAATGTCGATGGAGACAGTAAAGGTGGCGGGAATAAACGTCATTTTTATTGGCTACATTGCATTGAATGGGATCATCAATGATGCCGGGATGAAAAATATCATTGTGGAGGTTATCCAGTGGAGTTCCATTGTTGCCTTTCTCTGCGTTCTCCACTTTTTGAATCTCTTTAAATCGAAACGGTTTTTGTCTCTAGTCGCGCTCTATGCTTTCTATGCGGCAGTGTACACAGCGGTGTGGCATGTCGTCGTCATTGGTGACTTTCAGAATTTTAAACATTTACACAATGCAAAGTATCTTTTTGGTTTCTCGACTGTGATGCTTTATCTGTTTAGAAGTCAAATCAAGAACAGTCATATTCTGTTGTTTATCGCGTTTGTCCTTTTAATTCTCTCTGGTGAAAGAAAAGCCATGCTTGGGGTATTGTTGGTGCTATTTATCGACCACTTTTTCGTCAGAGGTGAAAATACCAAAATGACCCATGTGGTGATGTCTCTTGCAGCAGCATTTGGGGTTATTTCGGTGTGGGCGGGTATCTACTATTTTGGTACGGACTGGATCGCAGAAAGCCTTTTTCTCACTCAAAATGATATCTATAACGCAGATCTTCATGAAGCGCGTTGGGATTCAGAATTGTGGCGTCGGCTGCTTTTAGCTAATGGTTTTTCTCTTTTTATGGACCATTTCTATTTTGGTGTCGGGCCGAAAATGTTGCTTTCGTACATAGCACCATACTTTGTCGGCAACGAAGAGCTGATTGTCTATACCCACAATATGCTACTTGATATTGCTGTTGAATACGGAATTATCGGTGTTGCACTGCTTTTTGGTGGGGTGCTCGTGCGTTTGGCAAAAGCATTCAAAACGAGACGGCAGAATTCTATTCCGTTTTTGTTGTGTATTTATACACTTTCTACCGCCCTTTT
Source organism: Vibrio vulnificus CMCP6 (assembly GCF_000039765.1). Taxonomy (NCBI): domain Bacteria; kingdom Pseudomonadati; phylum Pseudomonadota; class Gammaproteobacteria; order Vibrionales; family Vibrionaceae; genus Vibrio; species Vibrio vulnificus. The sequence goes on from NC_004460.2 coordinate 1,780,509, forward strand.
TGCTGCGACTCAAAGCACGGTGATTCTTATGTTCATGCTGCCGTTTTTTATTGATGTTCGTTTGCCTAGGGGGGCAAGCGAAGAGCGCGAAAATAAAGCATAACGAGCTAGGCTGTGGTGAAACAAGCATTACTAGACATGGGTTTCTTTATTTGGATACCACTGGATGCAACAAAAAGCCCCGCAATCGCGGGGCTTCGTGTTTTTCGTGACGCCTTAGAAAATAAGGTGTGCAACGCCGGCAATGATAGGCAGAGTGATCAGAGTACGCAGAATAAAGATGATAAACAGCTCTACGATGTTCACTGGGATTTTGCTACCAAGAAGCAGTGCACCGACTTCAGACATATAGATAAGCTGAGTAACCGACATCGCCGCGATGACAAAGCGTGTCATTTCATTGTCGATAGAAGCCGCGAGAATCGCTGGAATAAACATATCGGCAAAACCAACGACGATGGTTTCAGAAGCTGCTACTGCTTCAGGTACGCCCAATATCTCCAAAAATGGAATGAAAGGCTGACCAAGAATGGCAAAGACAGGGGTGTACTCAGCAATAATGAGCGCAATGGTACCTAAGCCCATTACAACAGGTAGTACGCCAAAAACCATGTCAACTGCGTTGTGTACGCCTTCTGTGAAAACCGATTTGACCGACTTCACTTCACCAGCACGTTTCAGTGCCAGATCCATCCCCCAACTAAATGGTGTATGGCCTGCTGGTACGGCATTTTGATCAGCGTGCGGCTTGCTGCCATCGATGTAACAATCTTTCTTTAGGCTAAGTGGTGGCAAGCGAGGAATGATGATCGCAGCAACCACACCCGCCAAACAGATGGCGCCGTAAAATGGTAGGAAAAGATGCTCCAGTTTTACCTGTGCAATCACCACCAAGCTAAACGTAATGGATACCGCAGAGAAAGTCGTACCTACAACCGCCGCTTCGCGTTGAGTATAAAATTTGTTTTCATACTGTTTGCTGGTCAGAAGGATACCGACGCTGCCATCACCCAACCAAGACGCCATACAGTCAATCGCACTACGACCAGGAAGATTGAATACTGGACGCATCACTTTACTCAGTAGCGCACCAAACAGCTCAAGCAAGCCAAAGTTGAGCAAAAGAGGTAATAGCATACCAGCAAAAATAAACACCGCGAAAAGAGTCGGTAGCAAACCTGTGAGCACTAGGCCGCCAGTGTTTTCTTCCCAAATCGCTTTTGGACCCATTTGGAAAAACGTCATAATAACGGCAATACCACCAAAGACGCGTACTGCTAACCACAGTGGGCTTGGGTTAAATAGGCCATTTAAGAAGGTGTTGTTAACAATTTTCGCTGGCTTGAAAATTTTGGTGACAAGAGAGGCAAGCGCCATGAATGCGATAATCGTTGTAACGAGCGCGATCAAATGATCTCCCAGTATGGCTGGGATCAGTTTTGCCATAACCGCGACAGGAATAGTCAATTCGCCGTTATAGGTAATTGGTGCCATAAACAGAAGTAAGCCAATCACAGAAGGAATGAAAAACTTCCAGAAATTCGCTTTCTTCTCGGTGTTTGGCACTGCTGCAGTTTCAGTGTTATTGGTCATGCTTTTCTCTTGTTACTACTAGTCAATACTATGCATTCTGAGGAATAGTTATTCACTAAACAGTGGTATTTAATCAAAGTGGGCGAGAGATTACCCCCAAAATGAGCTAATTGCAATACTATTCATTAGAATGCTGTAACTATTCAGATGTTACGTTTGTAGAGGGTAATGATAGCCGACTTTTGTTTTGTAAATGTTTTATTTGTTGGTTTTTTGTGATTTTGCTGGCTGTTGAACTGCAACTAGGTCAAAAGAAATGTGACCTTAGTTGCAAGTTTTTGGTTTTTGGAGAGGGTTACGCCTGCTTAGGCGTGGAGAAATAGAGCAACGTCCAGTAGGAAATGGCAATGATAACGGCAAACGTAGCGGGGAACGCCAATGCATAAAGGTTGAAATGCATAAAGGCCAATGCGCCAGCAGAGCCGCCAAAGAGGAAACCGAGAAAAATAAAGATAAATAACTTCGCTTTGCGTTTATCGAATTTTTGCCCGCGTAGGCTTTCGCCTATCATGATGCCTAAGTCAGTGATAATACCTGTCATATGGGTGGTTCGTATAACAGCACCACTGAACGTGGTGATCATGGCATTTTGCAATCCGCAGGCCGCAGAGGCGAGGTACTGGCCATAAATGTTGCCGTTAATCAGAAAACTGAGTGACATCAGAAGCAAAAAGCCTTCAATGCAAAGCGCAACGCCGTAACGACGTCCGAGTTTCAATGCGGTGCTTTCAATAAAGAAGCCGCTAAAGGCGGAACCAATCAAGAAACTGGCGACGATGAGCATGAGGTGAATGGTGCTTGAAGATCCATTGAGAAAGCTGCTGCCCAGTAGCGTAACGGTACCTGACAAGTGTGAAATGGCTTGATGTTGGAAGCCCATTAAACCGATAGCGTTGACGCAGCCAGCAAGGAGTGCCAGTAGAAACGCGCCAAACTCAACCCAGCGAGGAAGTCTTGAAATCACAATTTTTATCTCTTTATTGCTTAGGTCGAGATTATAGCGCTGACGCGCTCAAGTTAAAGTGGTAAGAGCTGTTTAGGTTTGATCCGTCTCAACAAAGGCGGAAGTTTTCGTGTTACGAAAAATTGCCATTTCGCACTGGCGATGTTGGTTTTACTTGTCATGTGTCATTTGTCATCTGTGTCAGCCGCTTCTGGTTAAAATAGGTTCCCGCCAGCTCACTGAAAAACGACTGCTCGCGAAACCTTGCCGTTGGAACCACAACAGCGGCTGGCGCGGCAGAGAAGAGAAGGAGCATGGTTGTACTGCAAGCCGGGCAAAAATGATAGCTGATTTCATGGCCGTTGCTGGCCAAGCGGCTAAAGGAGACGATGTCACCTTCTACTTGAATCTGTTCTGTCATAAAGCGAGCATGAACCCCATAAAAGCTACCAAAGCGTTTTTGACATTCGAATGAATGGCATATCGAGGTTTTGACAGGCTCTCCACGGCAGTGAACTTTGACTAACCCACATTGGCATTCACATGTTCTTACTTTATTGTCCGCCATTGTTCTTATCCTAAGATTTGCATCTATTGATAATTATAAGAAACGCATTTAAGGTCTGCACAATCTAAACCATGAGTCCGATGAAGATGAAAAAGCGTATTTTGCCGATCCCACTTATTTTGCTGATTCCAATTGTGATGTTAGCGGTTGTGATGACTGCCGGAATCTATCGATTCACGCTATCAGATGAGGAGATTTTGGCAAAATTTCCATCACAGCAGATCGTTGCGGATGCCATCGTTGAAAGATTGACGGGTATTAAAACCGCTAATCCCCTAACGGTGCTTGTACCAGAAAGTAAAGCTTTTGCTCTGATGACGGATTTTGATGCAGAGAATGCGATCGTGGTTGGTCAATACGACTCCGGGGCAGAGCGTGGTTCGGTGACGGTTTTTGCACAATATTGGCGGGAGCTCGAGGCAGACAAAGCTTCTTGGTTTGTTGCTCCACTGGCGATCAGCAATCAAGGAAGTGGACACTTTTACTACCTTGGCTTGTTTAAATACGATCCTGTACCCCGCAGAGTGGTGATGACAGACGCGCAATTTCTTGGTGATCGTATTCGACTGGATAAACTGACTAAAACCGAAAACTCATCCATTTTGCTTTCTTATCAACAGCATTTTGCGAATCAATCCTTTTCGGAACAACCACTTGAGATTGTGGTTCAGGAATTTTCACGACAAGACGATAAACTCAAGCTAAATAAATAATCATTTTTGAGGCAGTTTTTGTGCTAAAAAAGGCAATTATTTGGTGATTTTTTTGCGAGAAATGCATAAGCTTGAAAGCCTGTTCCGCAGGAGATAGTAAAACCGTGTCTTCCCAAGTAATCAACAGACGTTTTTCTCAATTAACCAGTGGTAAAAAATGGCTATTATTGTCGCTACCGCTGGTTGCTATTATTGGCGTCTCATCGTCGCTGCATCAGCCGACGTTAACTCGCACTATTGAACTGAATCTTAGTGACAACCAAGCCCTAAACGATGCGCTTTCTGCCAACGCCCTAGAGGGATGGCAACTTCCTCCGAGCTTCGAGTACCAAATTCAATCTGGTGACAACCTAAGTACCATCTTCACCCAATTGGGATTTGGCTACCAAGAAATGATGAAGGTAATGGAAACGGACTTGGATTACCTCGTCCTCGATACCTTGCGTCCTGGCAATACACTGCGTTTCTGGCAAAACGAAGAAACGGGTGCGCTGGAAAAAATGGAGCTCGTGCTAAGTATTGCCGATAAAGCGGTGTTTACGCGAAATAGCGATGGCAGCTTTAGTTTCGAACAAGTGAATTTGCCTGGTGAGTGGCGACAACAGCCTCTTATTGGCACCATTGAAGGGAGCTTTTCTAGCTCAGCCTATCGGTTAGGGTTAAACAGCATCGAAATCGACCAAATCGTGTCGTTACTACGTGAAAAAATCAACTTTTCTCGTGATTTGCGTGCTGGAGATAGTTTTGAGATCGTTCGCCGTAATCAATTTATCGATGGCGTGGAAAGTGGTAAACGTCAAATCGAAGCGATTAAGATCTTTAACCGTGGCCGTGAGATCACGGCGTATTTGCACAGCGATGGGCAGTTCTATGATGCGAAAGGTCAAAGTTTGCAACGTGCTTTCCAACGTTATCCCGTGACGACTAACTGGCGTTTAAGTTCTCAATTTAATCCACACCGCCTACATCCCGTTACGGGACGTGTTGCGCCACACAATGGTACAGACTTCGCGACGCCGATTGGCACGCCAGTCATGTCGACGGGGGATGGTACTGTCATTTTAGTTCGTAAAAACCACCCGTTTGCTGGCAACTACATTGTGGTTGAGCACGGCAGTAAGTACAAAACCCGCTATCTTCATCTGAGCAAAGTGTTGGTGACGAAAGGGCAAAAGGTGTCCCGTGGTCAACGTATTGGCCTTAGTGGTAAAACAGGCCGTGTTACAGGGCCCCATCTTCATTATGAACTGTTGGAGCACAACCGTCCGGTTGATGCGATGAAAGCGAAGATACCGATGGCCAGTTCGGTGCCAAAGAAAGAAATGGCCAGTTTCCTTGCCACGGTGAAAGAGATGGATACGCTCTTAAGCGATCAAGAGAAACAAAATATTTAGTTTCTATAACGTTAAACAAAGTAAGGGGCGAAAGCCCCTTACTTCATTGTTATCCCTACCCCCGTTTTAGCGGTGAGTGGTAGTGGTGGCATTTGCCAGATCTAGTCTGGTTGCAGCTCTTTCAGTACTTCCGTCAACGAAGGGCAAATACGATGGCCAAAAGCAATAACTTCCTCACATGGCTCTACCAAATCGGGAATCTGATAGGTCATCATGTTGGCCGCCACAGCAGCGCGAACGCCATTGTTCGAGTCCTCAAAAGCCAGACACTGAGCTGGTGGTACATTTAAACGGCTGGCAGCAAGCAGGTAGATTTCAGGATCCGGTTTGCCGTGAGTGACTTCGCAACCAGTGGTAATCGATTCAAAGTAGTGATCAAGCCCTGCCAGCTTGAGTTTTACCAGCGCGACATCCTTTTGTGTAGAGGTCGCTACCGCAGCGGGTATCTGGTGAGCTTTTAGCCACTCAAGTAGGGCAATCACGCCCTCTTTGACAGGGATGGCTTCATGCAGAACCACTTGGTTATACCGCTTACGCCATTCTGCATGTAGGCGATCAAGATCATCGCCATAGGCAGCACGTAAAATCGCGTCGATACCAGCGGAATTGCGTCCGATGATAGAAAGATACGTCTCTTGATAGAAAGGCAGATTTTGTACATCACACGCTTGCTTGAAAATGCGCATACAAACGCGTTCGGTGTCGAGTAGAAGTCCATCCATGTCGAAAATGGCAGCATTAAATTTCATCAGTACAGCTTTAACCAGATAAGTATTGTTACTGACATTGTGACACAGGAGAACGAAGATTGGCAGGTGATGTGCCGACAATCTTCGTTCTCGATTCGCATTCAACGTTTTTATTTCAATAAGTTAGCGGGTGAAAATTGGTCTGTGAGCAGCCTAGCTTGTTCGTCCCAATCAGCTTCTAATGTCATTAAAGAAGGGTAATTCTCTATCTCTATGGCAAATGGCTGCAGTGCACTGGCTAATGCTTCAGCTTGCTGTTGCAGTGCCTGCTGATTGGGCAAAGAGGTTAACATCGAAAGAATGACACGGTTGCCCGACTCTTGAGGAATTTTGAAGTTATAAAATTCACCAAAGACGGAGCGATATGTAGCCGACTCGTGATCATACAGCTTGCTCGTAGAAAATGTATTCGCCACCAACACACCACTGCTACTGAGGAGTTGCTTAGTTTCCATCAGAAATTCTCGAGTCATGAGGTGTTCGGGAATGTATTCGCCATTAAACGCATCCAGCAGAATGAAATCGTACTTTTGTCCCTTTAACCCTGCGCGTTTTATGTAAACACGGGCATCACCAGTGTGAACTCGTGTGTTGTGGCTAGGTTGAAAATAGAAATAGCGTTCCGCGATTTGAGAAACCACGGGATCGATTTCGACAATGTCCATATGCGATTCGGGATAAAGCTCTGCAAGCGCACTGGGGACCGAGCCGCCCCCGAGACCAATGATAAGAATTCGCTCAGGCTTCGGGTTAAACAGCAGCCCCGCTAACGTCATTCGCACATAGGGAAAGTAGATACGTTTATCTTGCGGGTCTTGGTATTCGCAGGTTTGGACTCGTTCTCCTTTTTTGGCGGTGAAAGAGAGGCAACGAAAATCTTGGTGCTCGAATACCACGATATCCTGATAAAGCGACTTTTGTTCATGAATGATAGTGCTTTGCCCTATGGAGAAAGGAGAGAGCAACGTGCACAGTAGCGCAAAGAGCAAGACAATAGGATTAATCGACATCAAGTTCTACCTCGTGGAAGAGTGGGGCAGTATCCAGCCGGTAGGCAAATATCCCAGCCAGCAGTAAGAGCGCTGTCAGCGTTAACAATATGGTATTGATCTCCCACCAAAGCACGAGGTAGAAGGAAGTGGCTAGGGTACCCAGTGCACTACCCAATGTTGAGACAAAATAGAGCCTACCGGCGATTTGGCCACTATGCTGTTCGTTTTTCACCATCAATCTCACCGCATAGGGCGATATCATGCCTAAAATGACCGTAGGAATAAAAAACAGCAAGATTGCCGTGACTAAAGAACCGTAGCGCGGATCGTCTATCCAGAGAAAGGTGAAGTCCATGATGGGCTTACCGGCAAAAATCAAGGGCAAGAGAAACAGGGCTCCGAAAAGGTAAAAACGAGCAAATTGTTTTAGAGAAGGATGGTGTGCGGAAAGATTGCCCCCCAGCAAATAGCCCAATGAGAGTGCCACCATAAAAACGGTAATAATGCTGCCCCATACGTAGATACTGTTGCCAAAGTAAGGCGCAAGGACTTTGCCGCCCAAGAGTTCAATGGACATAATGCTAAAACCACTGATGAATGCCAGCATAAGAATCAATCCATTGGATGTGGTTGCTTTTCTCATCAAAAATCTCCTGAAGTGTTGCGTTCATTCTTTCCAAGTATTTGTGCGGAAAGCGGATATAGCAAGGTGAGGGGGCTTTCAGTTATGATGGGGTCCTATCTGAGATCGTTTCAGTGTGGATTTCTACCTCTTATGGCCATAAGATACGGGAAATGGCCCCTGCAGCGATTCGAGTCATAACGTCATTGGGGAGAAAGAATGGACGTCAAAAAAGTTGCATTTATTGGGTTGGGAGTCATGGGCTACCCAATGGCTGGCTATTTAAGCAAAGCGGGTTATGAAACTCGAGTCTACAACCGTACTTTCGCTAAAGCTCAGAAATGGGCAGAGCAGTATCAAGGGGCTGCATTTGAAACGCCTCGTGAAGCTGCTTTAGGTTGTGATGTTGTGTTTGTTTGCGTGGGCAACGATGACGATGTTCGCAGTGTTGTTTATGGAGAAGATGGTGTGCTTGCCGGTTTAGAACCTGGTGCCATTCTTGTTGACCACACCACTACTTCTGCAGAACTGGCTGTTGAACTTGCCGATGCTTGTCAGAAAGTCTCCAATGCCTTTATTGATGCGCCCGTATCTGGTGGGCAAGCCGGTGCGGAAAATGGTGTGTTAACCATCATGTGTGGCGGCGATGAGTCCGTCTTTGCTCAGGTTTCTCCAGTTATGGATGCTTACGCGAAACAAGCCACACTGCTTGGTGAAAATGGTCAGGGGCAGCGCTGTAAAATGGTGAATCAAATTTGCATCGCCGGGGTTTTACAAGGGCTAAGTGAAGCGATTTTATTGGCGCAAAAGTCAGGTTTGGATGTTGCTCAAGTGGTAGACACGCTGAAACATGGTGCTGCAGGTTCTTGGCAAATGGAAAACCGTGCAACTACGATGGCGCAAGATAAGTTTGATTTTGGCTTTGCCATTGATTGGATGCGTAAAGATCTCGGCTTTTGCTTAAAAGAGGCTCAGCGTGTTGGGCTTGAGTTGCCACTGACAAAGCAAGTGGATCAGCAATACGCTCAGTTGCAACAAGATGGTTTGGGGCGCATGGATACCTCGGTGCTGATCAAAGCGGTGGCGAAGCATTGAATCATTAAAGGGGAATGTTGAATTCCCCTTTTATCCACTTTTTGAGTAGAAAGCGTGCTTTTTAGCAACCATCGGTCAGACTGACGATTTGTGGCTGTTTTTCTGGTTGATAGAGGATCTGGCAGAAATCACCACTGGTTTGGAAGGTATACTTGTCCGCATAAAAAGAGATGGCGGCGACACGATGACCATCTATTTCTTTGTTATTAATGTGTAATCCACCATTGCGATCGATATTCAACAAGCGCCGTACAGCGTCGATGTAGGCTATCGGGTAGCCGTGGCAGACGTAATAGCTTTCTACTTCGACTTTCTGAATATAGTTACAGCTGCTTTCCACCCCAAGAATAGCGGATTTCGCGTAAACCATATCCACAGCCGTTCTCATTTGACCAGCCATGTCACGAACCTTCTGACTTCGAGCATCCGCCTGTATTCCTAAAAAACGTACCGCTGCGACCGCACTGACGATGGCGATAAGCACCAGCACAACGATCATTTCAATTAATGTAAAACCAGTTTGACGATACTTCATGGCAAATCAGCTCTCGGAAAATACTTACGCATAGTGTCATAAAAACAACAATGCCGTCTCTTTGACGGCACTGAGTTTTGTAAGGGTACGTAAGGATATCGGAACCAGAGACAGAAGTCTTTTGATGAATCCATTGGGCTTTGAGTCTGGATAAAAAGGTATTGGAAGAAGGCTTACTTCTCCGAGTGCTTTTCTTGCCAATCGGATTTGCGAAGGGCATACACGGCATGATCTAAAACACGATCTTGCACTCTCTCATTACGGCTAATGATGCCTTCCAGACTCATGCCTAAACGCTCAGCAACAGCACGACTAGCGGTATTTTCTTTTGCGGCTCTCAGTTGCACCAGCTCCATTGACAGTGTGCCAAAGGCGTATTCCAACATTTTTTGGCACGACAAGGTAACGATGCCTTTCCCTTGCAGTTCTTCAGAGAGCCAGTAACCAATGCAGGCTCTTTGTAGGTCGTGGTTGATTTCATGCAAACCTATGTTGCCCACTAGGTTGTCTTGGTAAAAAATCGCGCAAGTCACGGATTTTTTGTCGGCATACTCATGAAGAGAGCGTTGAACAAATTGTTGAAAATCTTGCTCAGTTTGGCAAAAAGAGGGCCAAGCTAGCCATTGTGATAGATACGTTTGTTGTTTGGCTACAAGCGGAGCATAGAGTTTTGCGAAGGAGTCTTGAACGAGTGCGAGTTTAATTTCTTCTGTGACATCGAGAGTGAACATAGGTCATCCTTTAACTTGTTATTTTTGTTTGAAAATCAGAATAACAGGTTACAAATGAACAATTAAGCAAGTTCTAGCGTGATGCGGACAAATTGTTCGTCCTGATAACCCACAGAATAGGTAAAGGTATTATTGGCGTAGATAGCACCAAGGAACAGAGCACGTTGGCTCATTGGGCCGCGAAATAGCATTGAGATAGGAGAGCGCATTTCATTGTTTGAACCAAAATGCTCATTGAGGTTTTGGGTCAATACGCACAGTAGACAGCCATTTTCATCGTGGGACAAATCCACATCTTCTGCTCGCGAGAGTAAGATGGTCGTACCTAACTTTTTCTCAATTTCATTGATAAGTAGCAGATAGCTATCAAGATGGGGTTGAACTGGCGCAGATTCCGCACCCACACAACGTTCGAGCAGAGCCTCTAGATCACCACTTTCGCCTTTTGCTTGTTGTGTTATTGCTTTAAGTGGTTTTTTAATCAACTTATAGCGATTGCTCTTAAGTTTGGGCTTTAACCACTTTTGCAGGATATCGTTACTTTCTTGGCGAGAATAAAGATTTGGTGTAGCAAGGCGACGGAATTGCAGGTGCAACAAAGCGTGAACAGCAAGTTCACTAAGCAGTTGATTCGCATCTGCGTTCGTTTTAGCTGGCTTAATACCTTGCATCACATTGATTATATTTATGAAGGAATGGTGCCGAGAGAGGGACTCGAACCCTCACACCATAGGCGCTAGCACCTCATGCTAGTGTGTCTACCAATTTCACCATCTCGGCACAGGATGTCGAAGCAGAGCTTCTTTTTGACGCGGTTCATTTCAAACCGAAGCGAATTATAACTAAAAAAGCGTGGAAGGCGAGTGTTTCCTTTACATAAATTAGTGTTTTTGGTTCGTTTGCATATTTATTGTCCACCTAAGGGCCAAAACTCATCATTATCCCTATTTAGAGTAGTGATAAGCGCAGGAAATACGCGCATTGGTTAAATTGTGGACGCTTGAACGTTTGCGTAAATAAATGTGATGAATATCTCTTTTTGTTGGCTATACTAGCGACCCGTTTAAGCGGGAAATAGGGTTTATCGTTCATAACCCTTACCCATACAAGCCGTCACATGGAAACAAATCGCCCAATAGTTTGGCCGTTTGAGTGAATGACCCCAAGGACCGGACCAGCTGACTTTTGAAAGCTTGTATAAGGTAAAAAAGATGTCGAACTATTCGTTCAATTTCATTCGTGAGTCATGGTGTCAATCGTCACCACTTCATACCCCTCCTTCTTTTGCTGCGTTTTTCAGCTCCTCTTTCATTTTTAATTTTTAAGTAGGTCGTTACTCATGAATATTTTGTTGAGTCTATTAGGTGTCGCTGCACTGATCGGTTGCGCGTTTTTGTTGTCGGAAAGCCGACGTTCAATTAACTGGAAAACGGTATTTAGAGCGTTGCTGCTGCAAGTGGGATTTGCAGCTCTGGTTCTCTACTTTCCTTGGGGGCAAGCAGCGCTAGCTGGGCTAAGTAATGCGGTTTCAGGATTACTGGGTTTCGCCGATGAAGGGATCGCTTTCTTGTTTGGTGATTTGGCTTCTTCTGGTTTCATCTTTGCCGTTCGCGTTCTTCCTATCATCATCTTCTTTAGTGCTCTTATCTCTGCCCTGTATTACTTGGGTATCATGCAAAAAGTGATTCAAGTTATTGGTGGTGGCATCCAGAAATTCTTGGGTACCAGCAAAGCCGAGTCTCTTGTTGCAACGGGCAATATCTTCCTTTCTCAAGGTGAGTCGCCATTGCTGATTCGTCCTTTCCTCTCGAGCATGACACGTTCAGAACTGTTTGCGGTGATGGCAGGCGGTATGGCATCGGTTGCGGGTAGTGTACTCGGTGGCTATGCTGGTTTAGGTGTTGAGCTGAAATATTTGATTGCAGCGAGTTTTATGGCGGCACCAGGCAGCTTGTTGATGGCAAAAATCATCGTGCCTGAGCGTGCAACGCCAAGCGACTATACCAACATTGAACTCGATAAATCTGACCAAAGCAACGTGATTGACGCACTGGCAAGTGGTGCGATGGGCGGCATGAAAGTGGCTGTTGCGGTGGGTACTATGCTGATTGCGTTTGTCAGTGTTATTGCCATGGTAAACACGGGTTTAGAAAACTTGGGCGAGCTATTTGGTTTCACTGGCGTCACGTTGCAAGCGATTTTTGGCTACCTATTCTCTCCATTGGCTTGGTTGATCGGTATCCCTTCAAATGAAGTGCTCGCAGCGGGTTCTTACATTGGCCAGAAGATTGTGATGAATGAGTTTGTGGCGTTCATTGACTTTGTGGAACACAAATCGCTGTTGTCAGAGCACAGCCAAGTGATCATCACGTTTGCTTTGTGTGGTTTTGCTAACATTGGTTCGATTGCGATTCAGTTGGGCTCCATCGGTGTGATGGCACCAGAGCGTCGCAGTGACGTAGCAAACATGGGCCTTAAAGCGGTTGCTGCTGGTACGTTAGCCAACCTAATGAGTGCATGTTTAGCTGGGATTTTTATCTCCCTATAATTCAGACAGCCTCAGCAGACTTCTTCTTTGCTAGCGAGAAGAAATGCTAAATGAGAACAAAAATGCCCTGTGAGAACAGGGCATTTTTTTATGCGCTAGATTTACAAAGATTAGGGTTGAGCTGGCTTATCGGCAATCAAACCGTAAGGCATTGAGGAAAAGACTTTCGGGTTGTGTTGCAGGGTGGGGGCTTCATTCACGCGCTGCCAATCGAGCAACATAATGGCTAACACGTTACGGTGTTCGCCTGACTCTAACTCAAAATCACCGGATACTGACGGGATCATGCCGCGTTCAGGGTCGATTGAAGCTTGAATGGCTTGGCGTGTTTTTTCTACCACCGGATCATTTTCTAATCCTGCGAGCAAAAAGCTGATCCCGACTTCTGCGATGATGTCTTCTTTAGCTCGAATTAATATGGTGTCAATGTGTTCACGGAAATAGTCAAAGATCCATTGATGCTGCTTCTCATCCACTTGATGCTGATAGTACTCTGAATCAGCGAAGATAATATGGGTCATTCCGTAGAGCTTGTTGCCGTATTGTTGGCCATTGAGCTGCTTATCTTTTGCATCCGGATAGGTTTGGCGGAAGGCATCAATAAACGCTTGCACGACGTCTTGCTCTCCAAGCTGTTTAAGCCAATAAACTTGATTGGCCAGCTGAGCCGCCCACGCTTCAATCATTTCCGGATTGGTGGCGTATTTTTTAAAGTCGTAGCGGCGGATCACTTCACGTAACCTGGCGTCTTGTTTGTGCTCTAAACCATATTCGTTGGCACGAGCCATCGAGCCAAGCAGATCCACACCAAGATACAGATACTCAGGCATGTGTTTTGTCGCGGTATAGCGGCGTACACTTCGTTCATCAGTATCATCAAGATAGCTTGCAATACGCTTTTCAGAATAAAGAATGATTTGCTCGGGCGTATACACTTCAGCAGCAAAGCGATTTAAGCGGCTTGCGACTCTCGCCATATCACTCCAAACGGCAGCAGAATATTTTGGGTCGAGTGTTTGGCGATACATACGCAATCCGTAATGACCTTCTTTAAACGGCGACAAGGTATAGAGTTGCTGCTCGTAAGTGCTTTTTATCAAGGATGCTGATTGTTGGTAAGTGGGTTTGCTGTTTTCTTCACTGGCAAAGGCAGAGAAGCCGATACCGAGAGATAGCAGGGTAATTAGTATCCGTGTGGCGATATTCATGACTGAGTCCCATATCAAGATGATAAATCGAAAGGTATCAGTTATTGCCGCCGTTTATGTAAGCGTCAGGTCAAATGGCGGTAGAAATTATCTGGCGAAAGGTGAGATTTATCCGCTCCGATTTGGTTTTAGCGGTTTTGGGTACACAATGTCGCCAATAATGCTGAGTGCTGCCTGCCATGATCAACAACGAGCCGCTGGTCAGTTCGAACTCGATTTTCTCTTTGCTAATGAGGTGCTGCAGAACGAAGCGACGGCTTTCTCCCAAATTGACGGAGGCGATGACGGGATTGCGGCCCAGCTCTGGTTCGTCATCCTGATGCCAGCCCATAGAGTCTTGTCCATTGCGGTAGAGGTTCGCCAATACCGAGTTGAATAAATGGCCGGAGGCATTCTCGCAACGCGCTTTTAGATCGAGTAACGTGGGTGTCCAAGGCAGAGGTTGCATGGTCAAGCCTGAATAAGTGTAAGCCGCGTCACCACACCAAGCCTGAAGACGAGGTTGTAGGACTTGGCGGCCAAACATTTGAATGGCTTTTTGCTCCCACGGAAGTTCATGCTTTAACTGAGTAAAGTATGTTTCGGCTTGATCTTGAGAAAGAAATGTCGGCCACCACAGCAACTGGCCATCGGTTATGGTCAGCCAATCGGGTGAATCAAACAAAAACAGCGAAGATGACATACACTTACCTGAAAAGAGACGAAATATTGCTTACCTATAAATACAAGATTGGTTTATTCTTATACATATATTAACTTTTTTAACAATAATAACGATTTATTATTTTCTTGTCCTACGTTGTAGGCGTTGATCTGGGGATTGAATGAAGTATACGTTTGGAAAGCGATGGAGTGTTAACTTATTGTTTCTCCTGTTCATCACTCTTTCCGTCGGCATTGTCGAACTGCTCCATCATGAGCAGAAAAAAGTGCGCCAAGAGTATTTCCAGCGAGAAGCAAAAGATCAGCTATCCACCATTCGTTCGAAGTTGGAAGCGGCGATTGTGTCGGACATCTACATCGTAAGCAGCCTAGCAACACTCATTTCTCTTCATCCAAATAGCAACAAGCAAGCACTTGACCAAGCTTCTGAGAAAATTCTGCGTAAAGGGAAACATTTACGCGTTATAGGCCTCGCCAGAGATGACGTGGTGAATTATGTCTATCCATGGGTCGGAAATGAGGGTGTTCTAGGACTGGACTACAAAAAAGAACCAGCACAGTGGGAATCGATCGTTAAAGCGAAAACCATTGAAGAAATTTTTATTGCTGGCCCGATGGAGTTAGTTCAAGGAGGCAAGGCGCTGGTGGCTCGTGTGCCTATCTTTAGCGATCCCCCGCTTAATTCACAATACTGGGGTGTGTGCAGTGCCGTACTGAATTTTGATTCGCTATTGATGGACGTCGGATTTGCCAGTTTTGCCTATCAATACCGAGTCGCGATAAAAGGTTTGGATAGTGAAGCCGAGAAAGGAGCGATGATTTACGGTGATGAAGCGACGTTCAACGATGCATTTGTCAAAGAGCGTGTGAGCTTTCCATACGGAGGGTGGGTGTTGGCCGTGGCCGATGATGGGCGCTATGCCGCGTTAATGCCTTGGTATCAAACACAAATTGTGCGTTTGATTGGTTACCCCACCGCATTATTGCTTTGTCTGGTGTTTCTCGCCATTTATCGTCTCTATACGATGGCACATAGCCGCTCTTTGCATGATGAGCTGACGGGGTTGCCGAACCGACGTTACTTTATGTATTCCCTAGAGCACCATTTTGAACACGCTAAGAAACAAGGCCGTGATGATACCTTTGCCGTCATTAACCTCGATCTCGACCGCTTTAAACAGATCAATGATACTCATGGGCATGCAGCTGGCGACAAAGTACTGATTGCTTGTGCCGAAAGGTTGAAGAGCACTTTGCGCTCGACCGACTTAGTAGCACGCATTGGTGGTGATGAGTTTTTGGTACTCTCTGCAAGAATGACGCATGAAAAAGACATGGAAATCTTGCTCAATAAACTCAAAGCGGCGCTTTGCTCTATGCCCATCGTGTATGAAGGTGAGTTGATCTATTTGCACATCAGCATTGGTTACTGCTTGTTCCACCATGAGATGAAAGATTCTGAAGAGATGCTCAAACAAGCCGACCAACGTATGTATAACGAGAAGAAAGCCAACAAAATGCGTTTTGCCGCCATTGGCTAGCGTGAGGATGAGTGTTAAGCGTCGCCCAAAGCACACCATTCGTGTTGCCAACAAAAATAACAAAGGCCCAACAGGGCCTTTGTTATTTTTGTACAGCGGTGCTGTGTTCGTCCAGAGAGACTAGAGTTTAAATTCGTGAAGTTTACCTTGGACTCGATGCACTTCTGCTTGGTAACCGTTGACGATTTCGTTGAGGTTGTTCGCATGGCTACCGGTGCGATGTGCAATATCGGCCAAAACATCGACATCTTTGTCGATCGCCTCACTGGCTTTAGACTGCTCAATGGTGGCGTTGGCAATACTACTGATGTGTTGATTGACCTGCTCGATAGCCGATTCCAGCTTTTCGACACTCTGTTTCACGACATCGACAGAATGGAAAGTTTCATCACTGGCCTGTTTGCTCTTCGCCATGTTATCCACCGCAGATTTGGTGTTGTCACGAATTTTATCCAGCAGTTTACTGATGCTCTCTGTTGCTTCTTGGCTACGCTGAGCAAGATCTCTGACTTCAGATGAGACAACCGCGAAACCACGGCCATGTTCACCTGCTCGGGCGGCTTCAATCGCAGCATTGAGCGCCAAGAGGTTGGTTTGTTCGGATACGGCGTTGATGGTCGCGACGATTTGCCCAATGCTTTGTGTATCGCTTTCCAACTCATGCATGCAATGCTGCGTGGCGTCGATTTGCGCTAGCAAGCTTTTTACCGAATTAAATGAAAGTGTACTTTGGCTTTGGCACTCCAATACTTGCTGGTTCATATTGTCTGTGTCTTCGGTTGCACGCTCGGCTGAGTGGGCAATTTCAACGCTGGATTGAGAAAGTTCGGTCATTGCGGTGGCGATATTGTCACATTTTGCGATGGTTTCTTGGCCGCTTGAGTCGAGTTCTCCGGAAGTTGCGATGATTTGGTTTAGACGTTCTGTGCTGTGATCATTGGTCTCTTTGACATCTTGAATCAAATGACGAATCGCGTGGTTGAGTTGGTTAATGCTCGCCGCAATAGAGGCAATTTCGTCACGGCCCGTTTGGTCAAGATCGACGGAGAGATCGCAACGTTTAGCCATCTCAGACAACTTGTTTGTTAAGGAGCCAACGCGGCTTCTCAAATTGGTGACGGTCGCGATAACGATCCACGCAAACAGGAAAGAAAGCACAGCGGCGCCGATGGTGAGAACATTACGGGTCATGATGGCACTGGCCGCGCGTTGTTCTGAAAGGGTGTTCATTTCACCTTGTAACAGATTGCGGACTTGATTAATCAAGGTAATGCGTTCTGTTGCGAGTTTAAACCATTCTTGTGACGTTGGACCGTTGATGGCATCGAGCTGCTCAGATTGAGACAGGAAGCTCTTTTGGATGCTTTCCACTTGCTGCCAAACTTGGTTGCGCTCTTGGTTTTGCAGCTGTTGCTTGAATTGTGGGGGAAGCTCAAGCATAGCGCTGCGCTTCGCATAGTCACCGGAGCTGATGTAGCCTTGGATATTGGCATACAGAACCGGGGTTGCTTGGCCGCGTGCAAACACACCGTTAAGTGCGCCGCGTACCTGACCTGCTCGCTCCTTCATTATGATGATCGATACAAGAGATTCGCCAAGTGCACCAAGCTGGTAGTTACCCACTTGTGACAGCATTAAGCGGCTGTTATCGATCGCCAGTTGATTGAGGTTGGAGTAATAACCGAATGGCGCAATGGTTGGTGCAAGTTTGTCGACTCCGGCTCGGACGTTGTTCAGTTGGCTTAGTTGCTGAGTGATGTCGCTGACCAACATATTGACGAAGGTACTATTTAGCAACTCGGGTTTGTAGCTGCGCAACGCGGCGATCGCTTGGTCTGCTTTTCCTCTTTGCTGCCCTAAGGCGGCGACTTGGTCTGGATTGCCTTTGCTGCCTAACACACCAGCGGTGAGTCCCCGTTCTACCGCTAAATTATGGGCTAGGTTGTCAAACAAGATCACCATCTGAATAGCTTCTCTGTCCACTTCTGACATCTTAGCCTGACGATTGAAATCAAGGATGGTATTGCCAGCTAAGAAAATGGAAATCAGTAAAGGAACTCCAGCCACAATACTCACGATGATATAGAGTTGGAACCGACGTAAAAGCGAATGCATAAAACCTCTCTAAGTCATACGAATCTGCGACGTACGACACGCTTACATTAAGAATTTCTAAACAAGTATAGAGTGAGATCACGCGCATGATGGATGGTAAAGTGAGATAACGTTGAGTGAATCACACAAATTTTAATCGGATTTATATCAAGCGTTTAAAACGTAACCACAGAGAATAATGCGTTATTGATAATGAAATTGTTAGCATATTGGTCTGCGGTTGCATTATGCAAATGCAATATGCAATTTTGTGTGTATAAATACGTCGATTTGATACGGAATTCGTGATTTTATGCCCATATTAAACTTGGCACGTATTCTGCTTTAGTTAAGGTGACCCTTATTAAGCCGAGGGTCACCTAGCCAACTGACGTTGTTAGTGAATAATGACTTGTTCACACATATATACGGCCAAACACCTGATTGTGTTTGGCCTTTTTTTATTCCTCTTCAGAACATTTGGCATAACAGCTTGGCTGCCTTGGACAGACAGCGCCACGAGAACAAATAAGACGAGCAGGGGCTTCGATTCCTCGTTCAATCCATTTGATGTTCAATATTTTTGCGATGGTCTTGAGGTCTTTTCGCATGTGGAAAGGAATCTCAGCACTTCCGCCTTGTTTGACACATAGGCGTTTCAGTTCTTCCGCAATCTCGAGTGCATCGCCACCTTGGGCATTAATCGCAGGGTTAAGGTCGATGCCGGCGCACAACACCCGGTTATTGCCTGCAGGGTCCATCACGTTAATGGATTCACAGCAATATAGCCTTGGCTCATTGCCCACGTTTAAGATGGAAAGTTGTGCAGAACTGCCATTACGTGGTTCAGATAGGCGGCGAAATACCGCCCAATGCTGGCATGGATCGTTAACCGTTCGCATGTTTCCCCAAGGCAGAGGGATGCCATTGCCACGATAAACCGCTTTTAACTTGCCCGGGCCATAAGCGTCAAAATAGTGCCAGTGAGGGTAGGGTGACACCACCGTCATACGTCGCATGGCGACGGAAGGTGACACGCCCGCTTTCTGATGCACATCGATTTCGTAACCTGAGCGATCAAGCAATTGGCGGAAAGGCACTTTAGGACAAAGGAGTGCCCCAGCAAAAAAACTGGATTCAAAATCTCGCCAAGCTTGCAGAATGTCTTGTGAATTGAGCTCAGAGGTCGGGTTGAAATCGTCATTCTGATCCCAGTTATTTTGGTGACCGATGGAGAGCACGTTTTTCACGTTGTCTGAGCTGTGCAAAATTCGATGACCAATGTACACCGCCAAGTCGTATTTCAAGCGGGTTGGGTACTCTTTCATCAGATTGTTGAGGTAGATAGTGCCCGGTGGCTCCATAAAAGAGGTGACGAGTTGCTTGGCGTTAACGCCAAGTTCGTCCACCACATCTTTCGGCGTGCGATTGATCCAACGGATGTCCAAGCCAAGGCTTTTCGCTATGTCGATAAGATCTTCTGCCGATAAATTGAGGCGTTTCTTGCCAACCTCTTCCGCGGCTCTTTCCAAATCTGGGAAATGGTTTTGATTGGCTTCTTGGTGAGCACGGATTAATAAGTGGGCAAATTGGCGTCCTGTAATGCCCGTTTGTGACAGCATTTCGGGAATGGCGATTTGTAAAATGTCGTTGGAGAAAAGAAAGCTGGGCTCTAACGCCATCCCATTTAAGCCACCACGATTGCCTTTGTTGGGGGTAATCGCTTCTAGCTCGGGTTCATCGTCGAGAAACCAAGCGGGATCTTTTTGAAAAACTTCAGCAATCACTTCTAGCATATCGATGCTTGGAACGCGTTTTCCCCGTTCGATCATTGATAGGTAGGAAACCGAAGGCGCGTATTCAGGGTTAATACGGATACAGCGCGCAGAAAGGTCTTCCATTGTTAAGTGGTTATTTTTCCGCAAATTTCTAATTTTTGTCCCCAGAAAATGCGATTGGCGAATCAAGCTTTTTGACACAGACATTTTGTAAAATTCACACTGTAAAATTTTTGTTGTGAAATTGTAGTAAAAAATTCGCTAGTCTACATACTAAGAGAGCAAGGAAAAGAACCTTCAACTTCACAAATTTGCTTGCAACTAAAACGTAAGTTTGAAGTATGTGCTCTAAAACAAAATTGTTGTGTGTTATCCAAGAGGACAAGACGATGAATATGCTGACATTCGATAAAAATGAAAACCAACAACAACGCCCATTTATCGCTGAAGCTGTATTTGCCGTCGAAGCGGTAAATTCTAATCAGCAAGATGAAAAACAACAAAAAGCGAAACAGCTTCTCGACAGAATGTTTCCGCTAGAATCTGGCTCACATCAAGACGTAACCAGCTATGTGATCGATTATCGCCACCTGATGGCATATTTTGCAGATGGTTCCCACAGTGGCCTTCAAGCACCCAAACATTTTGTCGCTTTCACCGGTGAGAAAGAAGATCCTTGCTCTATCTTGCTACGCGATGAATCAGGCAGTCACATTGAAGTGATGCTGGGTTGCCACAAAGGTACAGGAAGTGTGGAACTTGTCGATATCGATGATATTCAATTGGAAACGCGCACGACCTTTAGCCCTGAATTAACGGGTGATGCACCAACGGCAATGCGTCATTGGATCAGTCTAGTGAAAGGCGATGTGAATGGTAAGCCAATGGCAAGCAGTGAAGATAAAGAATATACCGCGAAAAGTGGTGAAGATTATGTACTGAGTTACTGCTATAGCATCTAAATAAACACACAACTCAAGCCCCGAGCATCTCTGTTGATTCTCGGGGCTTTGTTGTTTGTGTTGACGTTGTTTGTTGGCCGTTATCGCTTTTGAGCGCTCAGCATGCAGTATGCCTTTCTGCGGGGACTCGAAGTCTTCTCGCTGCTTTTTTTGCTGTCTTTACAGTGGCATTACGCGGTTACGACCAAGTTGCTTCGCTTCATAAAGCAGTTTGTCTGCACGTTCGATCAACGATTCTGCGGTTTCGTCTGGCTTCAACTCGGCAACACCAAATGAAGCACTGATGTTTTCCACTTGCTGGCCAGAGCGTTTATCTTTGACTTTCAGTTTTTCGATAGTGCGGCGCAGTGACTCAGCGTATTGACGAGCAATGCGCAGAGATTTATTAGGCACAATCAACGCAAACTCTTCTCCACCAAATCGATACGCTGCAATGCCTTCACGGCAACTTGTTTGCAGTCGTTTGGCAATCGCGCGAATCACCGAATCGCCAAACAGGTGGCCATAGTTGTCGTTGAAGGTTTTAAAATGATCGATGTCGAGCAAGATAAGGCTTAGGTTTTGCTGGGCATTCACGAGTGCCTTGAGATCACTATCGAACGCGCGGCGATTGTAAAGCGTGGATAATCCATCAAAGAGAGCGTCTCTTTGCACTTCCGCTAACTGCTCTTTCAAGCGAGAGATTTCGTTGCTCGCGTTATTGAGTTGGCTAGTGAGGAAACGGGTGGAGTGGCGGATCTCGCGTGACTCTGTCACCAGTTCACGTATAACGCCCATCACTTCTTCAATGCTCAAGCCTTCATCTTCGACTTTCTCTAACTTGCTGAAATTTTTATCAACGAGGGTCGAAAAAGAGGAAGTGTCCGCGATGGTATCCGTCATGGAGCTCGCAACCTCGAGCAACAACACTTCAATGTTGCTTCTCAGGTCCTTCATGCTGGTTTCCGCTTTGCTTGCTACGTAGTTGTTGTAGAGCTGCTCGTTAGTCGCGGGTGGGCAGATACCGTAGTTTTCTAAAACGGTATCCATTTCCTGGTTGAGTTGAGGAATGGTGTTGTCCACGTAGGTATACCAAAGGGCATAGTTTGCGGGTGTGGCAGCTACGTGATTCTTAATCATCAAAGGTACCGCTTTTTTCAAATTAGCGGTGGATTTCTTAAAGTCGTCGCTTGTCATTCTAATTATGCTTTTAACGAGAGCTAACAATCATATAGCTAAGAGTAGCGGAACAATGATTGTAGTGCTTTAATTTTTATCATTTTTGAGCAGGAATTATTAAAAAAAACCATGCAGCAATCAATATCTTTAATGACTGGTATGCGATCTATTGAATTGTAATTTGAAAGGGAAGTGTTCCGCAGGGAAGTGAGAAAGATGGTGTTGAAACAACTGCCTTACCTCTCGCGGAACAAATTTTGGGGGAATAAATGTGCAACAGAGTGAATTGCAATGGATGGAACCTTAAACCAGATAATTTGTAAAATCCAGTTTGAAATCACAGTTTGTAGGTATGAGACGAATTGAAAAGAAAATGAGGGACACAAAATGTGCCCCTCATTGGAGAATAAACAGAAAACCGACCTTGTTATTGGAACAGGGTTAAATACTCGCCGTAACCCATTTTCTCCATTTGAGCCACAGGAATGAATTTCATGGCCGCTGAATTCATACAATAACGCAATCCGGTTGGTGCGGGTCCATCGTCAAAGACATGGCCTAAGTGCGAATCCGCAAACTTGCTTCGCACTTCTGTGCGTGGGTAAAGCAGTTTGTAGTCGGTTTTGGTGACAATGTAAGCCGAGCTAATCGGTTTGGTAAAACTTGGCCAACCTGTACCGGATTTATACTTGTCCGTTGAAGAAAAGAGTGGCTCACCAGAGACAATATCGACATAGATACCCGCCTCTTTGTTATCCCAATATTCGTTGTTAAAGGGTCTTTCAGTGCCTTCTTTCTGTGTGACGTAATATTGTAAATCTGTTAGTTGTGCTTTGATCTCTTTGTCTGATGGGCGCGAGTAGGTTTTGGCGTTTTTCGTCAGTGCCTTCTCATCAATCAACTGACGCAGTGTTTTGGGTTGCTCAATGCGATCATCACCAAAGACTTTATCGAGATACTGGTCACGACCAGAGGCGTGGCGGTAATACTTGTATTTCAAGCTACTTTTTTTGTAGTAGTCCTGATGGTATTGCTCCGCGGGATAAAACGCTGTGTACTCAATCAATTCCGTTTTAATTGGTTTTGGGTAGATCTTCGCCTCATCGACTTCTTTAAGAAACCGCTCCGCAATCTGTTTTTGCTCGGCAGTATGATAAAAAATAGCGGGGCGATATTGTGGACCTCGATCGACAAATGAGCCTTTATCGTCGGTAGGGTCAATATGGCGTAGGAAGTAATCTAACACCGCTTCATAGCTGACAACGTTGGGATCGTAGCGGAATTGAATTACTTCAATGTGACCCGTTTTACCCGAGGAGACTTGTCGATAAGTCGGATTCGCCATCTCGCCACCCGAATAACCAGACACCACATCATACACCCCATTCAGTTTTTCAAGGTCTGATTCAGTACACCAGAAACAACCACCAGCTAACGTTGCTACTGGCAAGGATGCCAAGTTTGGTGCGGTTTTGTCCATGGTATCGGCAACGCCGACTTTGGCGAGCAGAGTGAACATAAGTGGCAGCGCAATGGCTGCGGAAATGAGTAATTTGCTGAGTTTTTTCATTACTACCTCAATGGAACTTATTGAGAACATACGTAACAAGAAAGGCCAAAGGACAAAAAAATTTCCTAGAAATGCAATTTTCCGTTGCTATCCGGTTTTAGCTGGCTAGAGTAGAGCCACTAATGGTCAATGTTGAGAATAGAAGCCATGCAAGCAGAAGTTAAGTGGGTAGAAGATTTTAAATTTTTGGGTACCTCGCAGTCAGGACATTCCGTTGTTATGGACGGAAATGGTGGTGCAACGGCGCCAAGCCCTATGGAAATGGTGCTAATGGCTGCGGGTGGTTGTAGCTCTGTTGATGTGGTAGACGGCCTGAAGACGGCAGGTCAAAAAGTGAGTTCTGTGAACGCAAAACTGACCACTGAACGTCGTGAAACCGCTCCACGTATTTTTACCGCAGTGAACATCCATTTCGTCGTTTCGGGTGAACAGCTTGATGAAGCGATCGTGGCAAAAGTGACGGCGGATTCTCTCGAAAAATATTGTTCTGTGTGCTTGATGCTCGGTGCCGGTGTCGAAATGAGCCACAGCTGGGAAATCGTTTAAATCCAAACGACCCAAATAACTCGTTAAAGCGGAAGAGAAAAGTGAAGGCTTTTCTCTTTTTTCTTTTTGACTTCTGGTTAGGATGGATGAGTATTTTTCGTCACTTAGGATGAGGTGTATCCGATGACTGAATTTGAAAAAATGAATTCCGGGCAAATCTTTGATGGCGCGGATGCGGAAATTGATGCGATTCGCAATCGTGCTGCGGTGTTATTGAAAGAGATCAACGCAGCAACGGAAACAGAACAACGCATCGCACTGCAAAAACAGCTCTTTGCCAGCATGGGCAACAGTTATATCCAGCCACCATTTATGTGTGAATTTGGCAAAACCATCTCTATTGGTGAGGAAACGTTCATCAACATGAATGTTGTGATGCTGGATGGGGCGCACATTACGATCGGCAGCCACGTGTTAATTGGCCCGAGTTGCCAGTTTTATACCGCTTCTCATTCCCTTGATTACCGAAGCCGCCGCCAGTGGGAAACCTTCTGCAAACCGATTGTTGTAGAAGATGATGTTTGGATTGGTGGAAATTGCGTTATCAATCAGGGGGTCACTATTGGAGCTCGTTCTGTCATCGCTGCAAATTCGGTCGTCAATCATGATGTCCCACCAGACTGCTTGTATGGGGGCACCCCAGCGAAACTGATTCGACGGTTAGACAAGTAGCGCGAACAGTTTGCTAAGGACTTTGATACGGAAAACGCTCATGCTGCTTGTTCGCTATCAATCCGTTGGTTCGTATGGCGCTAGATAATGCTTGAGCGATTTGCTTGCGGTTGTTTCAAACTCTTCATCGTGCATACGTATTGCTTGGATTCGGTCTAGGCGAAACTGACGGTAATCTTGGCGAAGTTCGCACCAGGCGACCAGTGTCCAAACCTTGCCCCAGAAGAACTGTCCAAGAGGTTGGATTTTACGTTCAGTGGTTTGGCCGTTTTCATCTTGATAATCGAGGCTGACTTTAAAGTGATGTTCAATCGCGTGTCGCAGCAGTTGCCCGCGCTTTGCGGTTTCTGAATGGGTATGAAACTCCGGCACAATGAGAGGAAAATCTTCCACTTGCTGTTTGAGCTTATCCGGCAGGACCGAAAGAATCTTGATGGAAGCGGAGCGCGACGCGTCGGCCAATTCTGCATCTGACCAAGCTCGTACCATTCGCATACCAAGTTCCAGTGCCATCATCTCTTTTTCAGTAAACATCAGCGGTGGCAGGTGAGAACCACTTTGGAGTAAGTAGCCAACGCCCGCTTCTCCTTGAATGGGAACACCAGAGTGAATCAGTGACTGAATGTCACGATAAATCGTCCGCTCGCTCACTTCCATTGTTTCGGCAAGTTGCTTGGCGGTGACTGCGTAACGCTTTGAGCGTAATAGGGTGAGCAGTTCAAATAGTCGTTCCGATTTACTCATGGTGTTCCTAAATTAAACAAGCTGGGTTAAGTGATGCTGGTCGATTACTGAGTGCTGCATGAACTCATTTTGATCAACTGATGCTGCATCACTAATGATGGCTGTTCGATCAATCCCATCAATGGTTGGCAATCAGGGCAAGCCATAAATTGTTCACCGGCATTCTTGGCATCGTCCATTGTTTGCCAGTAAACAATGTCTGTCCAACGATTCGTGGTGCTGTCGTGACTTAGCGAGCGATAAAGAAAACCGGGCAGAGTGGCGATAAACCGATGGCTTTGTTCTGTCGCTGTAACGATGTCCTGCTCTGTTGCCCCTTCCACTAACGTGTAGCTTACTAACTCGATAAC
The DNA here is from genome assembly GCF_000039765.1 of Vibrio vulnificus CMCP6. Lineage (NCBI taxonomy): Bacteria > Pseudomonadati > Pseudomonadota > Gammaproteobacteria > Vibrionales > Vibrionaceae > Vibrio > Vibrio vulnificus. The sequence goes on from NC_004460.2 coordinate 1,806,278, forward strand.
TTGTTCCATGAGAGATTCTCCTGTTGTGTGATAGTCGAACTCACATTACCTCTCTTCGCTGTCAGAACGTGTCAGTAGCCGAATCCCAGTACGGTGCATCACTGCCCAGCTTTTCGTTGAGGAAGTCGATAAACATCCTAACTTTCAATGGCATGTGTTTGCGTTCTGGAAAAACAGCGTAGAGAAAATGTTGTGGCAACTGATACTCTGGCATGAGGGTGACGAGTTTTCTGTCACGTAACTCTTTGCCGATGATAAATGTCGGCATTTGCGCAATGCCAATGCCGGCAAGCAGTGCTCTTCGGATGGCTTCACTGTTGTTGACGATAAAATTGCCCTTAGGCAGAACTTTATATTCGTTACCTTGATTGAGAAAAAGCCACTCGTTACCACCGCGAAAATAGCTGTAGCGCAAGCAATTGTGCTGAGCGAGATCGGCAGGTTTGCTCGGTGAACCCATGCGAGAAACATAGTCTGGCGAGGCACACAACACGGTGCGGCATGGCGCTAGACGCTTTGCGATAAGGTTCGAATCAGGAAGGTGACCAATACGAATGCCGAGATCAAAGCGGCCAGCCACGAGGTCGACCATCTGATCTTCCAACTGCAAATCGACTTCGACCTTAGGATAACGGCTCAAAAATTCACTGATCAGCGGGGCAACATGAAGCACACCAAAAGTCATCGGGGCGGTGATTTTAAGTCTTCCTCGTGGTTCACCTTGCAGTTCGGTAACGGCATCAACCCCTTGTCTGGCCAGATTGAGTGCTTGCGCCGCGTACTCGTAGTAACGTTCTCCCGCCTCCGTTAAGCTCAGCTTTCGAGTGGTACGATTCAACAAGCGGCTACCGAGTTTATCTTCGAGATGATTGATGCGTTTACTAACGGCGGATTTGGTTAAATGGAGCTGTTTGGCAGCAGAGGAAAAGCTACCGCATTCAACAACCGAGACAAAAATCGGCAAATCGGAGAATTGGCTATGCATAGGGCTCGTGATGAAAATGAGATTGTTGCCACTAAGGATACAATGTTTTTCTCTTTGTGGTGATTATCTTAAATAGAAAAACAATCTAAACTAGCGAAAAATGAGTTGGTTGTGGAAGTAAAACAATGAAATACGAATGGATCTGGTTTGATGCAGACGAAACCCTTTTTCACTTTGATGCCTTTAAAGGCATGCAATTGATGTTTGCCCGTAAAGGGGTGGATTTCACGCAAGAGGACTTTCAAGAGTATCAAACCGTCAACAAGCCACTTTGGGTAGACTACCAAGATGGCAAGATCACCGCAGAAGAGATCAAGCATCGACGTTTTGCTGATTGGGCGAAAAGACTCGACACCACGACTTTAGAGCTTAACTCTGCGTTTCTCGATGCCATGGCCGATATTTGTACTTTGCTGCCAGGTGCGCGAGAACTAATGGAAGCACTGCACGGCAAAGTGAAGATGGGCATCATTACCAATGGTTTTACTGAATTGCAGGCAGTACGTTTAGAGCGCACCGGAATGAGCGCCTATTTCGACAAAGTGGTGATCTCAGAACAGGTGGGCGTTGCCAAACCGGATCTCGCCATTTTTGACCACGCGCTGCAAGTGGCAGGATTACCATGCAAAAGCAAAATTCTGATGGTGGGCGACAACCTTCACTCTGACATTCTCGGCGGGCTGAATTTTGGTATTGAAACCTGTTGGTTGCAACATCCAGGTAGTCAGCCTGATGTAAAGATTGCTCCTCACTACACCGTGACGTCACTGTCAGAGCTGAAGGCCATTCTTCAAGCGTAAGATCAAGCTTCTTTCCGAGCTTTACCGGGGCTAATAAGAAACGCTTTCTTAAAGGCCCTTGAAAAAGCCGCTTCCGAGCGATAACCCACCGATTCGGCGACTAAAGCTATGCTGTCTCCAGCCTTAATTTGGCTCCATGCAAGCTGCATGCGCCACCAGGTCAAATACTCGATGACCGTTGAACCACTGATCTGACGAAACGTGTTCGCGAGTGCGCTGCGCGACATAGCGCAGTGCTTGGCGAGAGATTCTAATGTCCAGTCATGCTGTGGCTGTTGATGAACCGCAGAAATGACATGACGCAGCTTGGGGTGGGCGTACAAAGAGAGCAGCCCCACTTGTTCGGGATGCGAGTACAAGTAAGCCCTTAACGCGTTGATAAACAGCAGTTCGGCAAGCCTGCCGATGATCACATCCGACCCAGTCCCGTCTTGATAACTTTCAGCAAGAATCATCGACATGATTGGTGTCAGCCATTTTTCACTTTCTTCTGCTTTGATGACGAAAACACAAGGCAAGGCTTGCAAAATGCCATGAATGCCAATGTGTTGAAACTCGACTTTAGCGCACAATAATCCGGTGGCGTTTGGATCTTGGCATTGCGCATAGCTGAGATGCTGCTGCTCGCCACTCAATGGCGTAATGGGGGCGAGGCTATGGTTGAGCTCTTTGGGGAAAATGACCAAGTCACCTGTGTTCAAGGTTTCTTGCATTACGTCAGGAACATCTAAACGACAGTCGCCTTTGGTCACCATATGGAAACTGGTGTGGGTGGCTTCGTCTTTGTTTATTACCCAGTTTCCACACACTTGGGCATTGTGATACACCTCAACGTCCAACCGCATATGTTGAATTAAATGAGAAAAGGGCTCCAAATTGTACTCCTGAGCATAATTTGTGGACGAGAAAGCATTCATCGTACAGAACAATTCCTTTACTGTTAACCCCGTTAAAACGAATTATTCCTGCATTTGCTGGTGGTAACTCCAAGGCAATCACACAAATTAAAGCACGATAAAACAACAGGGAGCTGACCTTTGCCATGCCAACTTCAGAATTGAAATCGACAAGCAGAAAAACAACGTTGAGTGACTTTATCTCGACCGCGAAAACCCCTTCAATTTTGAAACGCTCCATCAAGGTGGCGGCGATTGTCGGTACGGTACTGATGATGATCAATCACGGTGATGCATTGTTTGCGGGTCAGGTCGAAAGTGAGCGTGTGCTAAAAATTTTGCTGACTTATATGGTGCCATTTTGTGTTTCTACCCAAGCCAGCGTGAGTGCAACATTGGCCATGCGAAAGAGTACGTAACTGAATGAAATTTAGACTATTCCAAAAGAAATTAGAGCAAGAGCAGATCATCATTGATCGCTCACGACTAGCAGAATTAGAAGCAACCGAAGCACGCTATCAGCAGTTTGTCCAAGATAATCCCTTGGCTTATGCGCAGCAAATTGTCACCAACGCGAGCAATGTGAATAAGGCGTCTGCCAATCGCATGACTTCTATTACGGAAAGCTCAGAGCTGGTGGGGTATTTCATTGAGCAATCTAACGATATTGAACGTTTGTCGGCAGATTCTTATCGCTCGGCAACGCAAACGGCAGACACTGCGTCACACGCCATTTTGAAGTTGCATAGTGTCATGGAACAAATTCATGATTCGAAAGTGCAGATTTGTGAATTTACCAAGCTGTTGAATTCGCTAGAGCAAAACAACCAAAATATCGGAAAATTGGTGGACTCCATCAAAGGTATTGCAGCACAAACCAACTTGTTGGCACTGAATGCGGCGATTGAGGCAGCACGCGCTGGTGAGCATGGACGAGGCTTTGCGGTAGTCGCAGACGAAGTGCGCTCTTTGGCTAACACAGCAACGGAATCTGCTGACAGCATTAGCTTTGAGATGAAATCCATCATGGATATTTCTGCTCAGGTGATGGAAAAGCAGAAGGAAGTGGAGCAAGTCATCCACTACAGTGCAGAAATTGCAGAAAAAACCGTTAGCGATATGGAAAGCTTGGTGCAGATGTCCAGCGAAAGCCAACGCTCGGTGGCGAATGTGATTGAGAGTGTGCAAAAGCAGCTATCAGATTCACATACGATTCAAAGTAATATGCATCGTTTGGTCGAAGACACCAGAACGGCGTTATCCTTGTCGGGTTCTAACCATGAACTGGCGAAGCAAATTACTCAAGCACTGATTGACGTAAAATAATTTCCCCAACGGCGCAGGGACGCGCACTCCATCTCTCAGGATTTCACTTGTTTGACAAACGCATCCGATAAGGATTGAAACAAGCGGTCAATCGACGGTCTTTGCTCAATGTGTTGATACAACGGCGTATGCACATCGGCAAGGATCTCCGCATTATGATTGCTCAGCTGGTTACATAATTGCACGGGTTTGACTATCTCGGCCATATCGGCATCGATCAATAAACACGCTTGAGCAAGGATGATTTGTCCTCCTGATTTTTTCAGCAGCACACGTTGTGCAGTACCCACAATTTTTTGCCCAGCAATGTTGAGATTGTAGTCACCATCACAATAAGAACCCGGTGTGGCATGAACATCAGCCTCTAAGCCATATTGCTGAAAAAAGCCGCACAGAGTTTCACACAGTTTCAGATAGGCTGAGCGGATGTCATAAGCTTGATCTTGCGGCCAGTGGTAAAGGTGCGAGAGGTTAATAATGCCCGGCACCTGTGGCACAGGCGCTCCACCGGTTTTTCGTGCCGTCAGTTTCCAGCCAAGCTTAGCCAATTCAGCGCGCAAATGTTCGGTTTGTGGCCATTTATTACCCGCGGGTAGCACAAGCGTGGGGTGCTTTACTTGCCAGAGCAACAGCACTTGATCGAGTTCACCAGCCTGTACCTGCTTGATCAATGCCTCTTCCCGCTGGAACAGCGTTTCTGCATCGATACTGAGATAGCGAATTAATCGGTTTTTTGTAGCCACAATGTTCCTCACACCCATTACGACGACGATGAAAAAACCGCCCGTAGGCGGTTTAGTCTCGAGCTTTCTGTTCTTAAACCAAGGCCAGTTTAAGACCTTCCGCCAATCGCGTCACGGCTTCTTTCAACTGTTCTGGCGTGGCATTGGTGAAGTTGAGACGCAGCGCAGCTTGCGCTTTTTGTCCCGCAGGGTAAAACACCGGGCTAGGGACCACTGCAACACCATTGCCGAGTAGTGACTTAGCCAGTGCGAACGTATCGCACTCTGGTAGCGTTACCCACACAAACATACCGCCATCGACCGATTTCAACTGGCAGTTTTCAGGCAACTGCGTTTGCAACGCCTCTGCCAATACTTGGTAACGAGATTGGTAAAGCGTGCGGATTTTTTCCATATGCTCTGGGAATTTTTCATGCTCCAGCAAACCAAGCAGTAGGGCTTGCATCGGCACGCTGGAATGAAGATCGGCCCCTTGCTTTACTTTGATCAACGGTTCTAGGTAGCTGACTTTGCCTGTCACGATACCAATGCGTAGGCCCGGAGAGGCGATCTTTGAAAACGAACGAAGCACAATAGAATCTTGCGGACAGAAATCGGAAACCAGCGGCAGTGCTTCACCTTGGAAGCGAAGCTCACGGTATGGCGCATCTTCAATGAATGCCACTTTGTGTTCGATACACAGTTTGGCGACCTGTTTGCGCGTTTCGAGTGACCAACACACGCCCGTTGGGTTGTGAAAATCAGGTACGGCGTAGAACATTTTTGGCGAATGTTGCTTAAAACACGCTTCAAGTTCGTCAAGATTGGGCCCTGCTTCGGTTTGAGAAACAGTGACAATGTTCGCACTGACAAGGCCAAACACTTGCATCGCACCAAGATAGCTTGGCGCTTCCATCACCACAGTGTCGCCCGGGTTAATATAAGCGCGAGCGATGAGGTCGAGCCCTTGCTGTGAACCGGTACACGCCATTGCCATGTGCGTTTCAGGCAGCGACATGTAGGTTTTTAGAAAGTTAAGCAGCGGGGCGTAACCCGCCGTGGCACCGTATTGGAATACTTGCGGCATTTCCGAGAGTTTTTCCAATGTCGGTTTCATTAACTCGATCGGGAAAGTCTGCTCATCAGGCAAACCACCCGCAAGAGAAATGACACTAGGATCGCTCGCAGCAGCGAGGATTTCGCGAATATAGGACGATTGAATTTGTTGTAACGAACGAGCGATTTCCATTGTGTTTCCTGTCTGTCTTTTATTTTGTTTATTCGACTGATAGTACATGGGGTTGAGTTTTGTGAAATGTCCATTTATGCTCTTGAATATGTCCATTTATGCTATTTTCGTTGATGAGCCAGCAGCACATATCCCGTATCAATGACGTTCTTTACTTCATTCATCAAGACATCAGTCGCGAACTGTCTGCCAAAGCACTGGCCGATGTGGCTGCTTACTCTGAGCAGCATTTTCATCGTGTGTTTAAACAGGTGGTTGGGGAGTCCATTCATCAATATATTCGGCGCACTAGAATGGAGTACGCAGCCAATCAATTGATGTTTGATACGCGCTCGTCGGTACTCGATATTGCCAACAAATGTGGCTTTAGCTCGGTCTCCTCGTTTAGCCGAGCGTTCAAAGCGACGTTCTCAATGGCGCCCGGAGAGTGGCGTTATCACGATTTACACATCTCCGACAAACCCTATTTGAAGGATCCCGAGGTGGCTGCGGGTTATCATCGTGTGGCGAAACGTACCTTACCCGAACCGAAAATTACCGAAGTGCCTGAGCGGATGGCGGCGTATGTTCGCCATGTGGGGTATAACCGATCCATCAAAAATGCGTGGCTGATCCTCAAAGCGTGGGCAAATAGTGAAGGGCGCTCATTTGAGGTGCAATTTGGCTTGCACCATTCCAATCCAGCGTGGGTTGAGTTGGATAAGTGCCGTTATGTGGCGTGTATCGCGATAGATAAGCCTTTGAAATATCGGGGAGTGGTGAATCAAATGGTGATTCCAGGTGGTTTGCACGCGGTGTTTCGTCTGCATGGGGTGTATGGTGAATTGCTACCTCAAATTAGCATGGTACTGGAAAAATGGCTGCCAGCCTCCGGTTTCAAACTGCGCTCAACGCCCGCTTATGTACACTATCACAGCAATCATTTTGTCAATGAAAGTGAAGCGTTCGAGCTGGACTTTTATCTGCCTATCAGTTTTTTCTGAGGCGCTTTTCTGAGGACTGGTTCGCCGCGTGTTGTCCACGCGGCGCTCGTTTATTGTGCCGTGATTTTAATCGCTATGGACGCTCACCTGCCGCTAGGCGACGTTCGATATCTGCAACCACTTCAGGGAAGTCAGCAATGGTGTCGATAAGGTAGTGCGGCGAGCTCTTGAGCAATTTTGCGCGTGCTTTTTCACGAGCTTTCTCTAAGGTTGCTTCGTCTGCGGCTTGGTATTCTTCAAATGTCAGACCCGCTTCGTTACCAGAAAGCAGCAGACCCACCGTCCACATGCCCGCATTGTGACCTTCAAAGATGCCTGGTGCTGAATCGTCCACTTTGACGCATGCTTTAACGTCGCTTACACCAAGCTCAATCACGTTTTTCAGTGCCATAAACGGCGCAGGGCGACCGCCTTGTGGCAGATCGTCTGTCGCGACAACATAATCTGGTTGGTAGCCGTAATCCGCTGCCACTGGAATCAGTACGTCCATCACTTCACGAGGGTAACCAGAACAAGAACCGATCTTGATGCCTTTATCTTTTAGACCGTTCACAACTTCAATCGCATTGAGAATTGGCTCTGCGTGGTCAGCCACTTTTGCTTTTTGCAAAGGCATAAATGCTGCGTAGATAGCATCGATGTCTTCGCTGATCATTGAGCGACCAAACTTCTCATTCCAACGCTTATCAACAGCAGGAATACGACCCACAGCTTGGATGTGATCCCACTTACCAAGCCCCATTGGTTCGCGCGCTTCTTCAAGGTCGATTTCGAAATCAAAGCCTTGTTTGAACGCTTCCACAAAGATGCTGGTTGGCGCAAAAGAGCCAAAATCGACGATAGTGCCAGCCCAGTCAAAGATCACTGCTTGAATTGGTGATTTGTTCATGTTCAATCCTTTTTCTTGCTTGCCAGAGCGCTGCCTACACATTGGAACCGCGCTCAGGATAAATTGGTTTTTGTTGAGGTCTATTGACCCTAAAAGTAGTTAAAGTCTTTGCACACTTTGGCGATCGCTTCTTCGAAGATCGCCAACGCTTCTGTCAGTTGTTCGCGAGTGATGATCAGCGGTGGGCTGAGTTGAATCACATTGCCTTGTGATACCTTGAAGCTCACGCCATTGTTGAGGCATTGGTACAACACAGCTTCCGCTTCGTCATACGCGCGTGCTTTGCTTTCGTGGTCAGTGACCAACTCAATGCCCCATAACATGCCGATGCCACGCACATCACCAATTACTGGGTATTTGGCTTTCATCTCTAGCAGCTTTTCACGCATGAACTGGCTGTCGACTTTGACTTTATCTAGCAAGCCCTCTTGCTCAATGGCTTCCATGGTTGCCAGCGCGGCAGCACAACCGATAGGGCTTTTCTCATGAGTGTAATGACCCATTGAGATTTGCTCGGCGGTGTTGTATTTGTCTTTGGTTACCATGGCTGCGATAGGCACTAAGCCTCCGCCCAAGCCTTTACCGATGCAGAGCATATCTGGCTCGATATCGTAGGCTTGGTAGGTAAACCATTCTCCGCTGCGACCCATGCCATTCGGGATGTCGTCGATGATCAACATGACATTGTGTTTGTCACAGATTTCTCGAATGCGTTTCCAGTAGGCTTTGCTCGGCACTTGTACGTCGGTATTACGAACTGCTTCTGCGATAAACGCGCCCACGCCGCCTTCTTTCTCAATCACGTATTCGAGGTAATCGGCGTAATGTACGTCGCTGCCGTCCGCGACTGGGAAAGCACCACGGTAAGATACGGCTGGTGGGATGCGCTCAACACCTGCCATTAATGGTCCCATACCTTGGCGGAAACACGCTTCGCCGCCCACTGAGATGGCATCCAACGATGCGCCGTGGAAGGAATCCCACAGAGACACCACCTTGTAGTTGCCCGTGATGTGGCGCGCTAGTTTAAGTGCCATGCCAACCGCAGATGTGCCACCCGGAGCAAACAGCACGCGATTCAATTCGCCGCCACAGATTTGGGTGAGTTTTTCGGCACATTCAATCGCAGTTTCATTGGTAAAACGACGTGGTGAAAACGGCAGTTTGGCAATTTGCTCTTGCACACGGTTAATCACATGCGGATGACCATAGCCTAGCTGATGGACGTTATTGCCATGAAAGTCCATGTACTTTTTGCCGGTGGCATCTTGGATGTAGATGCCTTCCGCTGCTTCCAAGGTATCTAAGCAAGGCGTCGACATGGCTTGATGAAGAAAGACCTCCGAATCACGCTTCAATAATGCTTGCGTGCTTTCGTCGTCCATCGAGGCATTCCAAGCTTGGCGCGCCGGTGTCGTGTTGACATCGCCTTCACTACGAAAATGGGTCGGTTTGATGTTCTGAGTCATAGCGCTCTCTCAATCAGAAGGCTGCTTTAAGCAACTTGCCAGTACATTGCTTTTTCAATCGCACCGATTAAGCGCTCGATATCTGCTGGGTAAACTTCACCAATGTTGCCGATACGGAAGCAATCTGCGTTCGATACTTTACCCGGATAAATTACAAAACCTTGCTCTTTCAAACGCGTGTAGAACGCTTTGAATTGGTAATCACTGTGTGTTGGAGAGTAGAAAGAAGTGATGATTGGCGAGTGAAGCTCATCATTCAGTAGCGGTTCGAAACCCAAAGAGCGCATACCTGCAACCAGTGTTTTCTGGTTAGTTTGGTAACGGTTGTGACGAGCTTCAATGCCGCCTTCTTGTTCGAGTTCTAACAATGCTTGGTAGAAAGCGCGAACCGTGTGCGTAGGAGACGTAAAACGCCATTTGCCGTGGTTCACTTCCATGCAGTGCCACTGGTCGTAAAGATCAAGGCTCAAAGAACGTGCCTGACCTTGGCACTTTTCGAGTTCCGTTTGCTTCGCAATCACAAAGCCAAAGCCCGGCACGCCTTGAATACATTTGTTTGCAGAGCTGATCATAAAATCGATGCCCAATTCTGCGATATCGATAGGAATGCCACCAAAGCTCGACATGGCATCGAGAATCACCACTTTACCGTGCGCTTTAGCGACAGAAGCAAAGGCCTCAATTGGATTAAGCATGCCAGTGGTTGTCTCACAGTGAACAATTGCCACGTGCGTGATAGCAGGATCCGATGCCAATGCAGTTTCCACCTCGTTCAAGTGTGGCTGTGATGTTTCGCCTGGGGAAACAACATGGCATGGAATATTTAAGTAATCAGCGATCTGAGCGATACGCGCACCGTAAGCACCGTTGTCGACTACCAACAACTTTCCCTCTTTGGCAATTGCGCTGCCAATCGTTGCTTCTACTGATGCGGTGCCGCTACCTTGCATGAGTACGCTGGTGTAGCCGTCTTGTTGAGTGGCTAACTTCACTAGCTTAGTGCGGATCACTTCTACGATGTCTTTGTTGTATTCATCATCCCAAGTACACCAGTCTTTCAGCATGGCTTCGCGTACGGTTTCAGAAGTAGATAGAGGACCTGGAGTCAGTAGTAGGTATTCGTTTTTCATCTCGATTTCCATCAGAATAATTTAATTGGTCTACACCAGAAATTGAGTTCACTCTAACAAGGATGAAAAAGGGTCGTAAATAGCCATTCAGTGAATTTCATAAAACTTTAATATCCAAAATTTCACCGATCAGTTGGTCGCCTATTTATCGATAATTTTCTCAAAACTGCCATTTAATGGTCATGATTTCGTCACAAAGGCTCAGTAGGGTGGTTATCGTCAACTGGTACAGACCAAAATGAAAACTTAGCCAAATTAACTGGAGAAAATGATGAAAAACCGTTTGATGAAAGGATCGCTGGCTGCGCTTGTCTCTCTGCTTGCTACCAATGCAATGGCTGCACAGGAAGTGACGGTTTACACCGCTTTCGAAACTGACATTCTTGCTAAATACAAGTCTGCGTTTGAGAAAGACAACCCAGATATCAAGATTAAGTGGGTTCGTGATTCAACAGGTATCATGACGGCGAAATTGCTGGCAGAAAAGAACAACCCTCAAGCGGAAGTGGTTTGGGGTCTTGCTGGCTCGTCAATGGCACTGCTTAAAGATGAAGGTCTTCTTAAGCCTTACACACCAAAAGGTTTGGAAGAGCTGCACGCGAACCTAAACGACCCCCAATCAAACCAAGCTTGGTTTGGTAACGATGCGTTCTTTAACGCAGTTTGTTTCAACGAAGCGGTAGCGAAACAACTTAACCTACCGAAACCAACGTCTTGGGAAGACCTAACGAAGCCAGTTTACAAAGGTCACATTGCAATGCCTAACCCAGCTTCTTCAGGCACGGGTTACATGCAGGTGTCTGCTTGGCTACAAAACATGGGTGAAGATCAGGCATGGAACTACATGCGTGACCTAGACAAAAACATTGCACACTACACGCACTCGGGTTCTAAGCCATGTGTTCAAGCGGGTATGGGTGAAGTGGCTATCGGTATTTCGATGGCGAGCCGCGGCGCGAAGCTGAAAACACAAGGTGCACCACTTGCGGTTATCACACCTAAAGGCATTGGCTGGGAATCAGAAGCGGTTGGCCTAGTGAAAGAGTCGGATGCAGCGAAGCGCGTTGTCGACTGGTCAATCTCGAAAGCGGCGAACGAGCTTTACGTGGAAATGTACCCAGTGGTGGGGCACAAAGATGTGAAAGCGACCGTGTCTAACTTCCCGAACGTTCAAGAAAATATGGCGAAGATGGACTTCGCGCAAATGGGTAGCAAGCGTGCAGAAATTCTAGCGGCATGGTCTGAGAAGTTTGACGCGAAATCAGAGCCAAAGTCTTAATTGAATTTGCTTTGAGTTGAATGCTGAAATCCACCTCGGTTGAGGTGGATTTTTTTGTCTGCGGCGCCAAGGCGAGGCTGTTTTTTTATCGTGTCGACGCTTTAGGTTCGATGCCATTCGTTTTACGGGGGCTCGCGGCGGAATGGATTCCGGATAGCTCGCTCAGGCTCGTCCGGAATGACGTGCTTTTTGATTATGGAAGTGTCGTGCTTTAAGTGTCATTCCCGATAGTGACGAAGGAGCGTGATCGGGAAACCATGGTATTTGCTTGGTGTTGGGGTGAATTTTCATCTCGATAGAAATGGATTTTTTTGTCTTCGGCACCAAGGCGAGGCTGTTTTTATCGTGTCGACGCTTTAGGCTCGATGCCATTCGTTTTACGGGTGCTCGCGGCGGAATGGATTCCGGATAGCTCGCTCAGGCTCGTCCGGAATGACGTGCTTTTTGATTATGGAAGTGTCGCGCTTTAAGTGTCATTCCCGATAGTGACGAAGGAGCGTGGTCGGGAAACCATGGTATTTTCTGGCGCGAATGCGAAAGTTCACCACGATAGAAATGGATTGTTTGTTATAGGCACCAAGGCAAGGTTGTCTTTTATCGTTTCGACGCTTTAGGTTCGATGCCATTCGTTTTGCGGGTGCTCGCGGCGGAATGGATTCCGGATAGCTCGCTCAGGCTCGTCCGGAATGACGAGTTCTTTGATAATGGAAGTGTCGCGCCTAAGTGTCATTCCCGATAGCGACGAAGGAGCGTGGTCGGGAAACCATGGCATTTGCTTGGTGTTGGGGCGAATTTTTCCCTCGATAGAAATAGATTTTTTTGTTTTCTGCGCCAAGGCGAGGCTGTTTTTTTATCGATTCGACGCTTTAGGTGCGATGTCATCCGTTTTACGAAGAACGCGGCGGAATGGATTCCAGATAGCTCGCTCAGGCTCGTCTGGAATGACGAGTTCTTTGATAATGGAAGTGTCGCGCCTAAGTGTCATTCCCGATAGCGACGAAGGAGCGTGATCGGGAAACCATGGTATTTGCTTGGTGTTGGGGCTTAAGTTGGCCATAGTATCTTTAACGATGAGTCTTGTTAGGTCGACGCGGTGATCTCACTTCATCTATTTGTCATCTTCTGGCTATAAATTTGTCATTGGAACGTAACACTCTAAAACTAAATTTGGTATATACCATTTGGAGTGTGTGTTATGTCAACTAACCAACCTTACCTAAATATTGAAAATGTTGTGAAGCAATTCGGTCAGTTCACGGCATTAAAGAATATCTCGCTGGCGATACAAAAAGGCGAATTCGTTTGTTTCTTGGGCCCTTCTGGCTGCGGTAAAACCACTTTATTACGAGCCATCGCTGGTTTAGACCTACCAACGTCTGGTGCGATTTTTCAAAACGGTCAAGAAACCACATTCCTACCACCAGAGAAGCGCGATTTTGGCATCGTATTCCAATCTTATGCGCTGTTTCCGAATCTAACTGTGCAAGAGAACATTGCGGTGGGTTTGAAGAACCAAGGCATGTCGACCAAAGAAGCGTTAGAGACTGTGGAGATGTGGCTTGAGACCATTGGCCTGCCAACTTCTGGTGAGAAGTTCCCGAACCAGCTTTCCGGTGGGCAGCAGCAGCGTGTTGCTTTGGCCCGCGCGTTGGCGTTGTCTCCAGGTCTACTGTTACTCGATGAGCCTTTGTCGGCGCTGGATGCAAAAGTGCGCGTTCACTTGCGTAATGAAATTTGCAAGCTGCAACGCAAGCTCGGCATCACCACCATTATGGTTACACACGATCAGGACGAAGCCCTGTCGATGGCCGATCGCATCGTGGTGATGAACCATGGGGTGATTGAGCAAGTCGGCACACCTCAAGAGATCTACCAACAACCAGCAACGCGCTTTGTCGCTGAGTTTGTCGGCAGCATGAACTTTATTGAAACCTCCGTCGCAACGGATTCCCAAGTGCGCATTGCTGAGACCTTGATGCCAGCGCCAAGCCTGACCAATCGTAAGATCCAACGTGGCGACCGATTCGATCTGGCTGTGCGTCCTGAAAGCATCAAGTTCGTTGAAAACTACAACAACTCTTTACCGGTACGTGTTACCGCAACCGAGTTTCTGGGGGCGTTTTTCCGCATTGATTGTGTATTGCAAAACGACAGCGCAAGCCAAACCATCGTTGTGGATGTGCCTGTAGAAACAGTGCAGAAACTTACTATCAAGGCGGGCGATGTACGTTACATCCAGTTTGCGGAAGAAGGGTTACATGGTTACGCCGTGCCTTCGGTTGATAAAGCGCTAGCGGCGTAGGTGTAAACATGGATGCAAAGATAATGACAATGAATAGCCTCACCACACAAGACAAAGCGAAATCTTTACTCGGGCGCATCAGTCGTGACAACCTCGTGTTGTTTGGCTTGTTGGCCGGTTTATCGGTATTGATGGTGCTGTTCATCTTAATGCCGCTTTGGGCAATGTTGACCAAAAGCGTACAAAACAGCGATGGTGAGTTTGTTGGGTTAGCCAACTTTGTGACGTACTTTGCCTCTTCAAGCTTGTGGGTTTCCGTCGGCAACACCTTTACTTTGGGCGTGATTGTGACCTCGGTAGTGGGTGTACTTGCGTTTGGTTATGCCTACGCGCTGACTCGTTCATGTATGCCGTTCAAAGGTTTGTTTCAAATCCTAGGTACTGCGCCGATTCTCGCGCCTTCGTTGTTACCGGCGATCAGTTTGATCTTCCTTTTTGGTAATCAAGGCATTGCCAAAGAAATGCTGTTAGGAAACTCGGTTTACGGCGTGATTGGTATTTCGATGGGTTTGATCTTCTGGACCTTCCCTCATGCATTGATGATTTTGACCACTTCGCTGCGCACTTCCGATGCCCGTTTGTATGAAGCCGCCCGCGCGCTGAAAACCTCACCAATCAAAACCTTCTTTATGGTGACGTTACCGGCGGCGAAATACGGTTTGATCAGTACCCTGATTGTTGTATTCACGTTGGTGATTACCGATTTTGGTGTACCTAAAGTAATTGGTGGCAGCTACAACGTTCTGGCGACGGACATCTTCAAGCAAGTGGTGGGGCAACAAAACTTTGCTATGGGGGCGGTGACCAGCATTCTGTTGCTATTCCCTGCGGTCATGGCGTTTGGTGCAGACCGTTGGGTACAGAAAAAACAAAAGAGCTTATTCGACACGCGTTCAGTGCCTTATCAGCCAGAACCTAACAAAGCGCGCGACAGCATTTGTTTGGTTTACTGCAGCATCATTTCTATTGCAGTGTTGGCAGTACTTGGCATGGCGATGTATGGCTCGTTAGTTACTTTCTGGCCTTGGAACAAAGCGCTGACACTAAACAACTATAACTTTGCTGAAATGAGCACTTACGGTTGGAGTCCATTCTTTAACTCGCTAACGCTGGCAGGTTGGACTGCGCTTATTGGTACAGCCATTATTTTCGTCGGTGCGTATTGCATTGAAAAAGGGCGTGCGTTTGGGCCAGTTCGTCAAGTGATGCAAATGCTCAGCGTGGTGCCAATGGCGGTTCCCGGTATGGTGCTTGGCTTGGGTTACATTTTTTATTTTAACGATGCGAACAATCCTTTGAACGTGCTTTATGGCACCATGGCATTCTTGGTGATTAACACCGTAGTGCACTATTACACGGTCGGCCATATGACAGCATTAACGGCGCTCAAGCAACTGCCTTCAGAAATAGAAGCCACAGCGGCATCGGTCAAGCTGCCACAGTATAAGCTCTTTTTTAAAGTGAGTTTGCCCGTGTGCTTTCCTGCGGTTTTGGATATTGCTAGCTACTTGTTTGTTAATGCATTAACCACCACTTCTGCGGTAGTATTCCTCTATTCGACGGATACCATTCCCGCGTCAGTATCGATTCTCAATATGGACGATGCAGGCCAAACGGGCGCAGCGGCGGCAATGGCGGTGATGATCATGCTATCGGCCGCTATCGCAAAAATCGTGCAAATGATATTGGGCCAATGGTTAGACAGTCGTACTCAAGCTTGGCGGAAAAGATAAGGACACTTCGTGCAATACGTAAAAATTAAAGATTCGATTGTTGAACAGATTGAAGCAGGCATGTTAGCGCCAAGACAAAAGTTGCCAGCAGAACGCAAATTAGCTGAGTCGTTTGATACCACACGAGTTACGCTGCGCGAGGCGTTGTCTTTATTGGAAGCGGAAGGTCGAATCTATCGCGAAGATCGCCGAGGTTGGTTTATCTCGCCTTTACCGTTGCGTTACGACCCAACTCAAACACTGAATTTTACCAATATGGCGTTAGCGCAGAATCGAGTGCCGAAAACACAACTGCTCGGCGCAAAAGCGATTTTAGCTAACAAAGTGGCGGCTCGCTTACTTAACCTTCAGCCATTTTCTGATGTGTTCCGTGTTGATCGTGTGCGTTATCTTGAAGACCGCCCGGTGGTGTACGTAACAAATTACGTTCGCCCTGAGTTGTTTCCCAATCTGTTAGACCACGATTTATCGAACTCACTGACGGATATCTATCGTGAGCACTTTGGGGTCAGCTATCAAAAAACGCGCTACCGCATTTCTACCAGTACCTTGCTCGGAGAGATGGCTCAGGCGCTACGCGCAACTTCTGGGACGCCAGCAATGGTGGTGGAGCGCATTAACTACAATCAGCATGGCGAGCTCATTGACTGCGATATTGAATATTGGCGTCATGATGCCATTTGTATCGAGTCTCTCGCAGAATTGGCAAGATGATCACATGGTGAAATAAGCCAATTGAAGTCTGTTTCATATCCGAGTATTTTCCTAATCGATAAGCATTCTTCTATGCAGTGTTAAGGCTCCATCTGGAGCCTTTTCTATAAGGAACGCAGATGAATTCATTGGCGATAGTGTTAGTCATCATTTCAGCCGTTTTTCATGCAGGTTGGAATATCCTTGGTAAGAGCCATTCTGGTTCAGGCCCTACCTTTACTATGGTGGCCAGCCTTGCTGCCTCCCTATTGCTCACGCCTTATCTGATTTGGTACCTAAGCCAAGTTGGTTGGTCAGCGTTACCCGCAACGTTCTGGTGGCTGCTGATCATTAGCGGTATTTCACAAATGATCTATCTGGTTGGCCTCATCATTGCGTACAAACACGCTGACGTTGGTGTGGTGTATCCCATCGCGCGTTCACTGCCAGTCATGATGGTGGGTGGAGTAAGTCTAGTGTTGGGATACGAGCTTACCGTCCAACAATGGTTCGGTTTTATGCTGATCACTTTAGGTTGCATGTTGGTGCCATTGACTCATTTTAACCAGATGAGACCAGCCTCTTACCTGAATGTTGGGGTTGCTTGGGCGCTGGTGGCAGCGTTGGGTACCGCAGGGTACTCGGTGATCGACAAAGAAGCGTTGGCGTTGGTCACGCAAACCGCGCACTCCTTTTTGGCGGATCAATACAGTGCTATTTTTTATCTTGGTATTCAGTTCTGGGCAATGGGGCTGCCGATGTTGCTTTGGTGCTTGAAGTTCTCCAAGCGCACCGAATTTGAATATGCCTGGAACATCCGCCTAAGCGCAAGTTTGGCAGGGGTAATGATGGCATCGACTTACGGTTTGGTGCTGTTTGCGATGACCATGACTGATAACGTCAGTTTGGTGGTCGCTTTGCGCCAAGTCAGCATCGTGTTTGGTTTGCTGATGGGTATTCAATTTTTGGGTGAGAAGTGGTACCTCACTCGTGGGGTTGGCGTCGCTTCAATCGTGGCTGGATTAGTGTTAACGCTTACCTAAACACTCTTGGTTTAAGTGCTGAGTCAATTCGAGTTTTTCAGTCATCGTTATCATTTCTTACGCTGTACAACAGTTTTTCTCGCTCGTGCCTTTGGCGAGCGTTTTGTAATTTATCGTTATGATTATTGCAAAGGAAAACCCCATGCGAAATGTTAATGCCACTAAACAATCGGGCTCACCGTCGAACCATTCACACCCTTCTTTCTGGTTTAAACAAGCGATCGAACAGGAGCAACCCCCATCAGCAAAACCACTGCAGGGGCAACTTGAGACGGATGTTTTGATTGTCGGTGGTGGCTACACGGGTTTGTGGACGGCCATCATGCTCAAAGAGCAGGCACCAGAAAAACGGATTACCGTCATTGAAAAGGGGCTATGTGGCAGCGGAGCCTCGGGTGCAAATGGTGGCTGTATGCTGACATGGTCAACCAAGTATCCGACGCTCAAGCGATTGTTTGGTGAAGACCACGCCAAGTGGTTGGTTGAGCAATCGGAAAAAGCCGTCTTAGACATTGAGGCATTTTGCCAACAACACCAAATTGACGCACAACTTTCGTCAAAAGGCGTTTATTACACCGCGACCAACTCGGCGCAGAAAGGCGCATTACAGCCTGTCGTCGCGGAGCTAGAGCGTTTGAATATCAACAGTTGGCGTCATTGTGAACAACACGAACTCGCCACCCATAGCGGCTCGCCTCGCAATGTTGATGGCCACTACTCGGCGATCGCGGCCACTGTTCAACCTGCAATGTTAGCAAGAGGGCTGCGAAAAGTGGCCATAGAGATGGGCGTGCAGATCTATGAGCACACACCAATGACGGCGTTAGCATATGGAGAACCAGCGAAAGTCACTACGCCTCAAGGGGAAATTTATGCACAGCAAGTGGTTCTTGCGCTGAATGCTTGGATGGTGGAACAGTTTCCGCAATTTAAGCGCAGCATTGTGGTGGTCTCGTCAGATATGGTGATTACCCAATCGCTTGCACCTGAAGCTTTAGTTGATGCAGGTTGGAAGGCAGGAAGCAGCGTGTTGGACTCACGAATTTTTGTGCATTATTACCGCGATACGGTTGATGGCCGCTTAATGCTCGGAAAAGGGGGTAATCATTTTTCCTATAACAATGCGGTAGAGCCGATGTTCCAGCGCGCTACACGCTACCAAGATTTGCTACGTCGTTCCTTCGACAAGCTCTTTCCAAGCTTAAAAGGCGAAGAATTTGCTTACAGTTGGACAGGTGGTTCGGATCGCTCTGCTACGGGTTTCCCTTTTTTCGACCGCTTAGCAGGGCAAACTAATGTCTTCTACGGTTTTGGCTATTCAGGCAATGGTGTTGCTCAAACGCGAATGGGTGGCAAGATTCTCTCCTCTTTGGTGTTGGGAATAGACAACGAATGGAGCCAGTGCGGCTTGGCGAAAGGTCCGTTAGGGCAATTCCCTCCAGAGCCGTTTCGTTGGTTGGGTGCCATGATGGTGCGCAATGCAGTGAGAAGAAAAGAAGAGGCGGAAGACAACGAACAAACACCTTGGCTCTGGGATAAATGGCTGGCAAAGCTGGCAGGCCCTGCTGGCAAGGCGGACAAGCTTGAATAATATTACTGTCACTAACTGACGATAGGCTGCTCTTTACATTGTAAATTGGAAAACAAACATGCGGTTGTCTTCTTATTGGGGCGCGTGTTTGGTTTCGCTCAAGTGAGAGTACTGAATGCAAAGCCTACCACCACTGAATGCGCTGAAAGCGTTTGAAGCCGCTGCGAGATTGCAGAGTTTTACCAAGGCGGCGGAGGAGTTAAACGTCACCCGTGCTGCCGTGAGTCAGCAAGTGAAAGCACTTGAATCTCAATTAGAGGCGATTTTGTTTGAGCGGCACGGCGCGCAGTTGCTACTCACTGAGGCGGCGAGAGATTATTTGCCTGTGGTTTCCAATCTTTTTCAGCAATTGGCGGTGACCACGGAGCAATTGTTCAATCGTAGGCAAAATGGGCAATTGGTTTTACACGTGGCGCACAGCTTCTGTTTGCAATGGCTGTTACCACGTTTGGGCGATTTTAGACGTCGCTATCCACAATGGCCACTAAAAATTTCCACAACATCAAATACTTTACCTGATAACAGCGCCACGGCAGATGTCGAGATCATCAATGGCTATGGTGACTGGCAATACCATCAAGTGACGAAACTAACAGAGGAAAACTGGATATTGGTCGCGAGCCCCGGCTTTCTGCAACTCAATCCGATAGCCACGTTAGATGATCTCAAAAATGTGCCTCGCTTGGCGACCAGTGGGTATGTGGAAACTTGGCCACGCTGGTTTGACTATCATGAAGTCTCCGTCGCCTGCGGCAAAATGGCCTTAGAGTTTGACCATTCGACACTCTCCATCGAAGCGGCAGTGCATCAACTGGGTGTGCTGTTGGTACGGGATTTATTGGTGGATGACCACTTACGCCAAGGCAGCTTGGTTCAAGTGGGAGAGTGGTCGATGCCCAGTGCTGGCGCACATCATTTGATTGTACGAAACCCAGACAAACCTCAAGTGGATGCATTTGTTCACTGGCTTACAGATTGTTGCAAAAATCGCTGAGAGGCGGCAGACAAATTACGCGTTTGCTCTTTTCGAATCAAAGGCATTCGTTGTTACTATCTCACCGATATTTTTCCGCTGTATGTTGTGCGGAACAAAAGTGGGAGGAGTGAAATGGAAGTACTCAATGGTGGCCGAGAAGGGGTCATTTTGCGACAAGGAAATCATGTAACTCGTCCGGCGAGCGCATCAACCGTGACAGTCCATCAACTGCTGCGGCATTTGCATCAGCATGGGTTTCATGCTTGCCCAGAGCCGTTGGATCTTGAGCAAGATCGTGAAACCGTCAGCTTTGTGCTGGGGGACTGCTATAACTATCCGTTAAGCGGCAAAATCACATCAATCAATGCTCTCAAATCAGCGGCTCGCCTACTGCGAAACCTGCATGACGCATCACAATCTTTTCTCAGTTTACATTCGCATGAGAACCTACACTGGATGCTGCCAGCAAGGCAGCCTGCAGAAGTGATCTGCCATGGTGACTTTATGCCTTACAACGTTGTGCTTGATGAAGAGGTGGTGGTCGGCGTGTTTGATTTTGATACTGCGCACCCAGCGCCAAGAATTTGGGACATTGCCTTTGCGGTTTATGGCTGGGCACCGTTTAAAACGGATGAAACAGATAAGCTTGGCAGTCTAGAAGAGCAAATTAGCCGCGCACGGATATTTTGTGATGCCTATGAATGCAGTCGTTTACAGCGAGAAGAACTGGTCGAAACCATGACGTTAAGGCTGACCGCACTGGTGGATTACATGCGAACCCAAGCCAGTGAAGGGAATGAGCAGTTCGTAGAAAATATCGCGCAAGGCCATCACTTGGCCTATCTGAATGACATCGATTATCTCAATAAATATCGCCATGCGATCACCCAAGGTGTGCTGCAAGGCCTCGCGAGATAAACGACTCAAACACAAAGAACGGACTAAGGCATCGTACGATCAAAAAGCCCGCAAAATGCGGGCTTGATTCGTTTAGAATGCGTCAGTGATTAACCTTGCACTTCAGCTTCTGCCAGCACTTCAGGCTGTTCGCTCTCTTTTGCTGCATCAAGCATCTTACGAATAATCCAAGAAGCAGCCAGCGCTACACCCACCATGACGACCGCTAGTACGGTGAGCAATTGGAAGTAATCACCGTAGACCGTTTGCACGATCTCTTGCGTGATGGCTTGACCTTTCTCTAGGGCGATAGAAGTAGAGAATACCGCGCCAACGATGCCACTGAGCGCAAGCGCCACAGAGAACAAGCTGACAGAGAAGTTCTCAATGTGTTTTGGTGCAACCGATAGGATAAACGCCACCACCATGGAGCCCACGATAACTTCAGCAATCGCTTGGAAGAAGTGAATCGCGAGGAAAATCTCCGGTAGGATGATCACATCTTCACTGATATTGATGACGGCGAAGGTCAGGATACCAAAGGCTATGGCGGTTAAAACAAACGCCAAAGCAATCTTTGTTGCTGTTGAGAGGAAGATGTCTCGCTTCTCTAGCATTGCAAAGAAACCTGCCACGATAGGGCCACCCACCATACACCACAATGGGTTCATCGCCATGGCCGCTTCTGGCTCAAGTGGAATGAAACCAAAGAGGTCGCCTTTTAGCGTATTGATCGCCACCATGTTCATCGATGTCATCATCTGACCGTAGTAGACGAAGAAACATGTGGTCAGGAATGTCACGATTAAGATGGTGCCCATCTTCAACGACTCTGACTTGCTCACTTTAAACATCAAAGAGATAAAGTAGAGGATGGCTGCGCCGCCAATGGCGTAAACGATGTTTTGGCCAATCGCCATGTTTGAGAACATGAAGAACACCAACGCAATCATGGCTGCAGAAATCACAGCAAAGAAGATCCAGTTTTTTACACTCACGGACTGTCTATCCAGATCCGTTGCGACACCCACCAAGCCTTTGCGGAAAATAATCAAAGTGACCAGTGCCGCCGCTGCCATCACGGCTGAAATGACGAAGCCGCCGTTAAAGCCAATGACCAACACCAGCATTGGGAAGAGGTATTGACCTAAGAATGCCCCAACGTTGTTAACGGAATAGTTGATAGGGTAGCCCTTTTCAAAATCTTCTTGAGAGTTGAAAGTGCGCTTGTACAGGCTTGGGTAGGATGGAGACATCAAGCCACGGCCATAGCTGGCCAAAGCGATACCGCACATTGAAAGGGGAACGTTACTGGCGGATGCGCCCAGCACCAACAGAACATAGCCAGAAGAGAACGCAAGGAATGCGATAGACAATGAGCGATATGCGCCTAAAAATTTATCAGCGATAAAGCCACCCGCAATCGCAAACAGTGGACCGATGGCGGAGAATGCGCCGACGATCATCATTGTATCTGCTTCGTTGTAATTCAGATCCTCTAAGAAAAAGCGCGTTAAGCTAACGAGCACGCCGTAAAATGACAAGCCAAACATCATTTGGCAGAACATCATGGATTTGTTTAGTTTATTCCACATAATTTATTGCTCACTGTTGGATTATTTGCAGTGGTTATGACTGGATTTATTGTAGATTAATGGTGTGTAATATTTTGAAACAATTGTCGCACAAAGTAAAAGTTTTGCACTACATTTTCTAATGACAAACGATTGCTTAACTAATGGGTTGTTCTAAATCAAATGTATTGATTGGGATAATATTCGTCAGATGAAACTAACGGTAGTTTTTTGTGAAATTTCACAAATGTATTGGTATTGGTAAGCAAAAGCGCGCAGAAAAAGGGAAGAAGAGAGGGGGCACTGAGTTTGTGCGTAAGCCATACAAAGAAAGGGCAGCAGCGCTACCCTTTGTGATGTTTATTTAGTCAATTTGATGAAGTGACGGGCTATTCACACGGAGGCGCCATGTGAATCAGAGCCAAACCGCCGAGCGAGGTTTCTCGATATTTTTTATTCATATCTTTACCCGTTTGGTACATGGTCTCGATAACTTTATCTAATGAGATGAGGCACTTACTTGTGCGCTTTAAGGCCATGCGCGAAGCGTTTATCGCTTTCATTGCGCCCATCGCATTGCGTTCAATGCACGGCACTTGAACCAAGCCACCAATCGGATCGCACGTCATGCCGAGTGAATGTTCCATCGCGATTTCTGCTGCAATGCAAATTTGCTCGTTGCTGCCACCGCGTAATGCGGTCAATCCCGCCGCAGCCATTGAGGAGGAAACACCAATTTCACCTTGGCAGCCCACTTCTGCTCCTGAAATCGAAGCATTGGTTTTGTATAAAATGCCAATGGCACCAGATACGGCAAGGAAGTCTTTCAACTGCTTAGTATCGAGTTCTTTGATGAACTTGTGGTAGTACATTAACACCGCTGGAATCACACCTGCTGCGCCGTTGGTCGGGGAGGTGACCACTTGGCCACCGGCCGCGTTTTCTTCGCTGACGGCAAAGGCAAACAAGTTAATCCAATCCATGATTTCCATTGGATCATTTTCAATCGCGGCATTGGCTTCGAGCTTTTTCAGCAAGTTGGGTGCACGGCGAGTGACACTCAAGCCACCGTCAAGAATGCCTTCGGTTTCAAAACCGCGCTTCATGCACAGGCTCATCACTTTCCAAATTTGCTCAGCTTTGGCATCGATGGTGTCCATATTGTGGAACATTTGCTCATTGCGCAGCACCATTCCTCCAAGGCTAAGCCCGTTCTTTTCCGCCATTTCTAGCATTTCATCGGCATTTCTAAAGGGGAAATCCACCTTCACAGCGGATTCTTGCTTGCCATTTTTCAGTTCATCTTCGGTCGCAATAAAGCCGCCGCCAATGGAGTAGTAGGTCTCGAAGTGAAGGCGCTGCTGCTGTTCATCGAAGGCACTGATGGTCATGCCATTTTCGTGCAGTGGTAGGTTTTCGGTATGGAAGAGAATGTCACTGGCAAAGTCGAATTCAATAAAGCGCTCGCCACGTAGCGAGAGTTGCCCTTCGTGAATGGCTTGGCGCATCGCTTGATTGGCACTGCTAATACGGATGGTATCAGGGCGATTGCCTAACAGCCCTAAAATGACCGCGCGATCGGTGTGGTGGCCTTTTCCTGTTAGCGATAAAGAACCGTAGAGATCGACCTGAATTCGTTGCACTTTATCAAGATCATTTGCCAACAATTGCGTAAACTGATAACCCGCAATCATGGGACCATTGGTGTGAGAGCTTGAAGGGCCAACGCCAATCTTAAAAATATCAAAAATCGACAGCATAATGATTTCCTATCTGACAACCTGCTAGTAAGTATGGATGAAGCAGTGTGTTGTACCAGTTCATCTTGAGTATGTATGTTGAAATTTTGTTAATGAATCTTAGTGCGGTGAAAATAGCCTCAGCTTGAACAAAAGTACAGCAGAAGATGAGAGTGATGTGTTTAAAACGAGAGATCTGTAAATAATGGAAGAGAAACGTCTGGTCATCGTGCTGGGTAAGAGACTGTTTAAAAATGCGTTAACGCCAGAAGGCGTTAGCCGAGTAGACGCTTTGGTTGATGCAATGGCTTCGGGAAAGATTGAGCCTGGGAGTCGTATTGCATTTTGTGGTGGCATCACACAGGGGCAGACTCGCTCAGAAGCCATTGCTATGTTCGATTACTTCCAACAGCGTTGCCATGCGAATAACCTGACTTTTTCGGCTCAAAACATTTTGCTGGAAGAGCGCTCGACCAGTACAGTGGAGAACATTTTTGAAGTGTCTCGTTTGCTGATCCAAAGTGGCCAGTGTTCAACGGGCAGCGTTTTGAAAGTCACTTTCGTTTCCAATGATTACCATCTCAAGCGTATCTTTGAAATCCAACAATTAATGGATGAGCAAGGGCTATTGCGAGTGTTGCGCGAGCGCTGCGCTCAACACGGTGTGCATCTTGACATTCACCATGATCTGGAAGCGCATGTTAGCGTGCCGTATCCAAACGTCGGCGGCGAAGCACAACTGTTTTTGTTGATTGATGAGCTCACTACATACCGAGTGTATCTGGAAGGGGTGGCGCGCGGTGTGTTTCAGCGGCCATTAAAAGAGGTGCGCCGTATCCCCTACCAAAAAGCCCAAGAAGCATTAAGCGCTATTCGCTCTGTGCTAGCACAACATGCGGAATTTTCTGCTTATTATCACGATTTTGCGCAGCTTCAGCAGTGGATAGAAGAGAGCGATATTGAGCAAGAGGCTGCAACGATTTCTCAGATTGCTCGTTGTTTTAACCGCACCTTAGTGGGGCTAAATCGTCGCTTCGATCCGGAACAGGCTTTAAGGGACTGATAAACCTTATTGAGCAATTTGGAAGTTAGCGCACGCTCGACTACGCTTAGAAGAGTTTCAAGTGGTGAAGCTCCGATTTTTACCATTGATATTAACAGGTTTGTTGCGTCACTTTTCGCTCTGCGGTTATCGTATCGCAACCCATCATTGGCAAAGGAAATGTAAATGTCACAACAAAAATTCCGTTTGGTAACCCGCAGTGATTTTGACGGCTTGGTTTGTGCTGTTTTATTAAAACAACAAGATTTGATTGATGAGATAAAATTTGTCCATCCCAAAGATATGCAAGACGGCCTGATTGATATTACGGAAAACGATATTGTTACCAACTTGCCTTATGTCGCAGAAGCACACTTAGTGTTCGACCACCATCTCTCAGAAACCATCCGTAATCGTGGTCGCCATGCGAATCATATTATCAACCCCAATGCCCCATCTGCCGCACGAGTGGTGTGGGATTACTATGGTGGCACTTCGGTGTTCCCCGTTGAATGGATTGAAATGATGGAAGCGGTAGACAAAGGTGACTCTGCGCAGTTTAGCCGCGATGACGTTTTGGACTCAAAAGGGTGGAACTTACTCAATTTTCTGATGGATGCACGTACTGGTTTGGGGCGTTTCAGAGAGTTTCGCATTTCCAACTATAACTTGATGATGGACTTGATTGATTACTGTAAGAATCACACCATCGAGCAAATTCTAGACTTGCCAGATGTCAAAGAACGCATTGATTTATATCGCGAACACGAAATTAAGTTCAAAGAGCAGATTCAACGTTGTGCCACGGTGTATAAAAATTTGGTGCTGTTGGATCTCACCAACGAAGAGACCATTTACGCAGGCAACCG
The DNA here is from genome assembly GCF_000039765.1 of Vibrio vulnificus CMCP6. Classification (NCBI taxonomy): domain Bacteria; kingdom Pseudomonadati; phylum Pseudomonadota; class Gammaproteobacteria; order Vibrionales; family Vibrionaceae; genus Vibrio; species Vibrio vulnificus. The sequence continues at coordinate 1,832,465 of NC_004460.2, forward strand.
CTTCATCATTTATGCCCTGTTTCCTGACTGCAATATTTCGATCCATAAAATGTGGGGTTTTCAAAAGCAAAACGTGGTTTTCGCAACGGGTAAATCAATTTTCGATCGAGGCTCTAAAACCAACGTGGGCGAATTGATGTTGAAATATGGCGGTGGTGGGCACCAAGCCGCGGGGACCTGTCAGATCAACATTGAAGACGCAGAGCGCGTTCAAGCTGAACTGATTGAGCAGATAAATCGGGACGGTTAAAGACCAATAGCCTCGCATTCGCGAGGCTTTTTTTGTTAGTATGCCGCCAAATTAATTTTGGACTTCAGCACAGCGCGTTTTTCTCATGAGACATCTGAAAACAACGATTCACCCCGATATCGAACATCTAGACGAAAAAATCATTTTCCAACGCAGCGCCGCACGCGCCATTTGTGTCGATGGTGAAGATATTTTATTGCTCTACACCGAGCGCTACCACGATTACACCATTCCGGGTGGGGGCATCGATGAAGGAGAGGATGTGATCGCCGGGTTGGTTCGCGAACTTGAAGAAGAAACTGGCGCAAAGAACATCCACAACATCAAACCATTTGGCATCTATGAAGAGTTTCGTCCTTGGTACAAAGGAGAAGTGAACGTGATGCACATGCATTCTTACTGCTACACCTGCAAGATTGACCGAGAGTTAGGCGAAACGCGTTTTGAGGAATACGAAGTGAAAAATGGCATGAAGCCACTTTGGGTCAATATCCATCAAGCCATTGCGCACAATGAGCAGACCATGGCGGAAAGCCCCAAAAAAGGCATGAGCATAGAACGCGAAACTTTCCTGTTGCGTCTCATCGCCAAAGAATTGCTGTAACGACGATAAAATATGGAGAACAATAGATTTGAACTATGCATTTGTTCACTTCTTTTCGCCAGTTAATGGGTTTTTCAGACAAATTGAGACATTTTTCGAAGAAACGTAACCATTAGTAACAGAGAGGCTGTAAGCAAAATTCCCTTGAATATACTCGAGAAAGTCTTATTTAACGGATGGCTGCTTTCATGAAATCTATTGTTTCTCTTACTTCCGCTTTGTGTGCCAGCGTTATGGCATTTTCCGCTCACGCCGCGCCGACCGTCATTCCCGATCCTCCCGCTTTGGGCGCCAAAGGCTATGTGCTGATGGACTACCATTCAGGGGAAGTATTGGTCGCCAAAAATGCCGATACTCAGCTAAATCCTGCCAGTTTAACCAAATTGATGACGGCGTATGTGGCGGGGCAAGAAATGAATCGCGGCAACATTCGCTTTTCAGATCAAGTGGTGATCAGCCGTAACGCATGGGCAAAAAACTTCCCAGATTCTTCGAAAATGTTTATCGAAGTCGGTACTTCTGTGAGCTTGGAAGATCTCTACCGAGGTCTGATCATCCAGTCGGGTAATGACGCAAGTGTCGCTATCGCCGAGCATGTGGCCGGTAGCCAAGATGCGTTTGTCAGTTTGATGAACTCGTGGGCCGACAAGCTTGGTTTACAAAACTCTGCCTTCACCAACCCTCATGGCTTGGACAGCACCGGTCTCTATTCAACACCACGTGACATTGCCAAGTTGGGGCAGGCGATCATTCGTGATTTGCCTAGCGTTTACCCGATGTACAGTGAAACCTCATTTACTTACAACGGCATTACGCAATACAACCGCAATGGATTGCTGCGAGACCGAAGTATTGCCGTGGATGGCATGAAAACAGGCTTCACCAGTGGCGCTGGTTACAGTTTGGCGACGTCTGCCACCAGTGGCAACATGCGCTTAATTTCGGTGGTGATGGGGTCCAACAGCACTTCAAGCCGTGAAGCAGAGAGCAAACAACTGCTGAGCTACGGCTTCCGCTTCTTTGATACGGTTTCCCCAACGAAAGCGAATCAGCCGTTGGCAGACACTCGAATTTGGATGGGAGAGAAGAATCAGTTAAGCGTTGGTCTTAAAGAGGACATTTTCCTTACCTTGCCCAAAGGGGATACCAAAAAGCTTCAAGCTGAGCTGATTTATCTGCCGGACTTATCAGCACCAATCTTGCGTGATCAGGTGGTTGGTCAGGTGATTTATAAAGTGGAAGATAAGGTGGTGAAAGAGGTCGACCTTGTGGCGTTAGAATCCGTCGAACAAGGTGGGCTGTTTAAACGCATTACCGATTGGTTTAAGCGTTGGTTGAGCAACCTGTTTTAATCTTGTCGCAAACGACAAAAGCCGTGAAAGGTCGCCTTTCACGGCTTTTGTTTTATTAAAGGTGCGCGTGGCACTCATCATTTAAGGTGCTGTTGCTCATGGGCGTTGTCAAAAATACCTTGCCGAGCATTTGGTCAAACAGCGCCAGTTGTTCAAGCAGTTGGGTGCTGAAGCGGTTATTTTCCGCTCTCAGGCACCAAAAACTTGCCGCTGTCGGTGTGTCGAGATCCACAAGATCAGAGTTTGACACATCCAAAGTCCGTAATTGACGCAGCCTCGATAACTCGATGTTCACCAATGGGTTATTTTGAACTTCCACATCAAAAACATTGACCGCTGGAGACAAGTCCACGTCTTTCAACTGATTGTGAGAAAGCACGATGAAACTCAGTCGGCTTCCTTCGGCCAATTGAACGGAAGTGAGTCGATTGTGAGCCGCATCCAGATCCGCCAACTCTGGGTTAGCACTCAAGTCGAGTTGAGCGAGCTGATTGTTTTTTGCATCAAGCAGAAGCAGCTGCGGATTGTGCGATAACGCCAAGGAGGTGAGTGCGTTATCAGCGATATAGAGCGTTCGCAAGTTCGGATATCGCGCCGCATTAAACTGCGTGAGCCCCTTCCCAGACGCCCCAATCAACACCATACCCTCCTGAAGCTGATTGAAGTCGATATCGGTGACGCGAGTATGACTCAGATCGATTTCTTTGATCGGGAGGATCGGGCCATATAGGGTGTGCAAATGAGTGCTATTGCCTGCCAGAAGCGCCGCTATTTTCTGGCTTTGCGAAAAGTCGATGGTGGTGAGGTCGGTTTCGCTGATCTCTAATCTTTCTAACTCAAGAAGTGGTCGAATATTGAGTGTCGAAAGCGGGTTTTTCGACACGCGAACGTCGGTGAGCGCGAGGTTGTTGGCTAAGATCAGTTCCGTCAGTGTATTGTTGCCCGCATAGAGAGCAGTCAGAGCGGGTAACTCTGTCACCCCCAAGGTTTGCAGTTTGTTGTCACTCACGTTCAAGGTGCGTAGTTGCGGTAGAGAGGGTGCAATAAACTGGGTGAGCTGTGTTCCGGTGATTTTGAGCGTGGTTAAATCCGGCATGTTTGCTAATTGCAGTTGATTTAGCCTCGCCATATGAAGGGACAAGGATTGCAAAGCGATTTGCTGACTCAAATCCAAATCTGCTATCTGACTGCCATTGACCGTCAGTTGTGTCAGAGCAAAGTTTTGCGATAGGGCGAGGCTTTGCAGCGTGTTAATACTGACTAACGTCAGTGAACGAAGCGACTTATTGCCCGAGAAGTCGAGTGTTTTCAGTGCAGAACCTTGGAACGACAAACGTTCAATGTTGGGTACATGGTCCGAAGAGAAATCGGTAAACAGACGTGACTTGATGGTCAATTTTGCAAGGTTGGTAAAGTGGACCAAATCGCGGCTGGTATTGATTTGGAAAGAAGAGGCGCAGTCAAGTTCCGTCACCTCGAGTGTATTCTGCCACCCTTTCAGCGTGCGGTACTGATCCACACAACGTTTGAGCTCTGGATCGAGGTATTCAATGGCGTTAAAGCTGTGCTCTGCGGCAGTAATGGCAAGCGTTATTCTGGCGTTGCCAATGCCGCCTTGATTGTCTGTCACTGTAACCATTAAGCCGATGCTATCGCCTTGCGTCCATTGCGTCGGTACAGAAAAGGTCACATTGGCTTGAGTGGCGTCATTGAGCGTGACGCTTGGTCCCGATAACTGTCTCCAACGATAAGCGACAATGTTGCCATCTGCATCAGTGGCGTGTGCCGTGAGCGTCACGTCGGTGCCTTCTACGACGGCTTTATCTTCTCCAACTGAAACTTGCGGACGCTGATTGATCGCGCTGTCCTGTACGGTGACGATCTGTTGGTCTTGCGCGGTTGCCCCTAAGTTGTCAGTCACGGTGACGCTAAACACCAGATCCGTATCGTTATCCACTAAAGGTGCTTTGAACTTTGGATAAGCTGAATTGACATTCGAGAGGGACACCGTCGGGCCACCCGTTTGTCGCCATTCGATTTTTTCTATCTGTCCGTCTTCATCTCGGGCGGTGACACTCAGTCCGTCGGCAAAGGCGCCTTCTTCTACACTAAAGGGCGAACCTGCTTGTACGGTGGGGGGGAGGTTGTGTGGCTGAGGAGTGGGTTTTATGGTAATGCGAATCGTATCTTGCGCTTGGTTGCCTTGAGCGTCGGTTAACGTCAGTTCAAACGCGATGGTGGTTTCTACCGCGACAGATGGAAGGGTGAACTTAAGACTTTTCTGGTTAAAAGGGGAGGCATCTAAGCTAGGACCTTCGGTTTGTCGCCACTGAAACGTGGGGGGAAATGCGCTGTCATGCTGGTATTGAGGAACGAGTTCTATGGTGTCATTGGCATTGTGGAAAAGGTCTTGACCCAGTTCGACGGATAAATCTCGGCTGGAAGGGGGCGCTGTTGAGGTGTTATCGCCAGAAGACCCACCGCCGCATGCGGTTATGAGCAACAAAATTCCGGATATTACAAAGGTTCTAATCATCACTTTCTCTCTGGTTATTTTATAAATTATTCTGTTGCATATAAAACCATCTGGGCATTGTTATCGTGAATGTGTAATCGATTGCATTTGGCTTTAATTGTGAAGTGAGTCGTAAAAGTGTCGGTGATTTATTCGCCGTTTGATGTTTGATGAGGGTGAACATCAGTCGCAGCAATCGGTTAACGGTGCGCTGGATGAGTGAATCAGCTCGAAAATCGCAGTCACTATGGTTGTGTTAGGTTGTTTTTTGACAATGATCGGACAGTGAAAGGTGTGTTTATTCCTAAATCACTTCTTGATGTGTTGGCAAAGCGGTGCAGCGTGTTTTATCAGGGGTCTATGATTTCCATTCCAGAGGGTCGAATAGAAAATTGCTGTTGTCGCCTGTTATTACACGCAACAAACCCACGCTCGCTCTGGCAATGTCATCTTGAGACGATTTAGGCTCATTAACCTGAGTTCAGGTTACATTATTAAATCTATAAGAAATGGATGGCTAGATGAATCAACGAAGTAAGAAGCTGACATGGACGTTTGTCACGCTTTTAGTTATGTTTTTTTTGTTTTGGGGCGCAAAAACGTACTCAGAAAACTACCGTGTTAAAGCGGAGAAAGAGTTAGACCATGTACATGGCGAGTTGCAGGTTGTGGTCGATGTGATGAATCAACCGTATTTGTTCCCACTCGATAATCGTTCTTTATTGCAGAACTATGCGTCTTTTAATACCTCCCCTCGATTTCCAAACCTCTATCATGCAGCAATAGATTATAGGGTAGAACCAGGTTCGCCAGTGTACGCAGTGGCGGATGGTGTTGTGAGCTTTTCAGGTGAAATGGATGGCTACGCAGGCCTCGTGGTTATTGACCATAGCAAGGAGTCGTTATATTCGCTTTATGGCCATTTATCTCTCAAAAGTGACATGGTGGATCTAGGACCAGTCAAACGAGGGGATATTGTCGGCTATATTGCCGAGCCTTCAGAGAGCTATGGGATAGGTACGGTCTCTCATTTGCATTTTGCGTTACGTTTGGGAGAAAAAGCGGATTATTCAAGCAGTGGTGATGAGCGTTGGATGGCTGGGTACACGGAGCGACATCCCATTTTCAGCGGTTTTATCGATCCAGAGCGGTTTATTCTTCAAACGGTAAGGTGGAATCAAAGCTAACCACAGGTTGTTTTGATTGTTTCTATTCACCTTTCCGCTACACTGTGCGCAACGAAAATGATGGAAGAAAGTAGGATGTTAATTGCCATTAAGCTCATTAAACTTGCGGTAATCTGCGCAATCTTCTTCACTATTTACGACTTAATTGCGTTTGGTGAAATCACATGGTTCACACGCTTTTTTGGCTTGTAGTGAACAGCAACTCGAGGCATTCCTTGCCTCGAGTTGTATCTCCATGAGTTATGGCGAGATTCGACGTTTCTAGCCTTCTAAATTAACTCTCTTGCCCTCTTGTCAGCATGCGATCAAAGCTTGGGTTACCGTGTAATGGTTCTAAATCGGGCTCATTGGCGATGAGGTCACGTATCGATGGGCTCGCTTCGATTGCTCGTTCGAGATCTTCGATCGACTGCTCTTCCAAACCCAGACGAGAATATGCACAGGCTCTTTGGTAGAGCGCTGGGGCATTAGAACTGTCCATATCCAGTACGCGGTTACAAAGACTGAGTGCCCAGTTGTACTCTTTGATTTCCATTGCAGCATCGGCTTTGTAGGTGACGGCCTCTAAGTCGCCCGGCCTTATCGCCAGAATCTCATCGTACACATCAATACGCTGCTCAGCGGTTGGCATACTTTGCGCTCTCAACCAGAGGTTATGAATCTCATTGATGATTTCGATCTCTCGGTTGTTTTCACTGATGATGCGTGTTTTGCGTTTCAAATCTCTTTCTAACGCAATGAACTTCTTCTCATACTTTTCTGCAATGGTTTCCAGCCTTTTATCGGCCATCGCTTTGGTGTTGTTTTTTAACTCCCTTAATGATTGCCAGCCAACAAAGGCGACAAGAGAAGCAACACCGGCAATGATGTAGAAGAAGTAAGTCACTGTCACATTGGCATAGTTCAGTGACTTATCGGCTACTGAGAGTTCGCGCTCGGTAAACTGAACGGTTAATCGCTTTTCTAAGTCTTGTTGATCTTGTCTTAGCGATTTGAGCTCATCAAGGATGTATCTCTCCATTAATGGCCTATCGAGCAACTCGCTGTCGGAATACGTTTGCTGCTCGGCCTGTGCGGGCAAGTTGATGCTGATTAGCATCATAAACATGAATAAAACTCGCATAGAAGGACGGCTCCACCTTTAGGTATGTTGTGCGAATAGCGGTTCGGAGTGTGAATAACGAAAAGCAGAATGCACAGAACTGCTTTCGCCCACCATCCAATACTCCATCTCTCACTCAGTTAAGAGAGGGCAATTCTAAAACGTTAAATGATTCGATGTCTAAGTAAATTTCTTTAAATTTTTTATTTGTTAACAAATGAGGGTTAATTGGTGAATTGGGTGTTAATTGTGGTGTTTTGTTACTGGTTTTAGAAACTTTTATTTAATATCAATACGTTGGAAATTTTGTTTTTGTTTGGTTTTTGTGCGTGAGTGGCGTTGGATGTGTTGAGTTGTGTATGAGTTTTGTTGGGTGATTGAGCTTTATGATCGACGGTAAAAGTGGCTTTATGGTTTGAGATCTAATTATTTTTGTGCCATTTTAATTTAACTAATCGTTCAAATAAAAAAAGGAACACGGATGCCCAAGGTAGGAATGCCAAAGATTCGCAGGCCACAATTAGTGAGTGCGACCATGACGGTCATTGACCGTGTGGGCTTGCACGGAGCCAGTGTTTCTTTGATTAGCCAAGAGGCGGGTGTCTCTAGTGGCATCATCAACCACTACTTTGGTGGTAAGCATGGACTGCTTGAAGAAACGATGCGCGATATTTTGAGGCAGTTATCTTGTGATGCAACAAAACGCTTGAATTTACTACCGAAGCAGGCGCATATGCAGAGAATCAACGCGATATTGGATGCTAATTTCGTTGGCTTTCAATCTGAAAGCAAGGTGATCAAAACATGGTTGGCGTTTTGGTCTTATTCCATGCATGACGAAGCGTTAAAGCGTTTACAGCGCGTTAATGAAAAGCGCTTGCTTTCACATTTAAAGCGAGAACTCAAAGCGTTGATGAGCAAAGAACAAGCCGACATTGTCGCCCAAGGCATTGCCGCGCTTATCGACGGGATCTGGCTGCGTGGAGCGCTTAATCCGGAAGGTATTAATGCGAACAAAGCGCGCATCATTATTAATGATTATTTAGAAAAACAGCTCACGTTTTATTCACAACAATAACTTAGAGTCAAATTTCAGATGGAAGTTACAGCACATTACATTGGAGGGAAGCCTTTCGTTGGTGACACTGGCGAATCTTTTGCGACCTTAAATCCAGCAACCGGAGAAGTGTTAGCACACATCGAGCAAGCCGACGAAAGGGTGTTAGGTCACGCCATCGAGAGCGCGAAGCTTGGCTTTTCTGTGTGGTCATCTATGAGCGCTGCCGAGCGCAGCCGATGCTTACTCAAAGCGGCGCAGCTGATTCGCGATCACAATGATGAACTAGCAGAGTTGGAAGTGCGCGATACGGGCAAACCAATTCAAGAAGCGAGTGTGGTTGACATTGCTACTGGCGCAGATGTTATCGAGTATTTTGCTGGATTAGTGAATGGCTTAGGTGGCGAGCAACAATCCCTTGGTTCCAATCAGTTTTTTTACACCAGAAGAGAACCTCTGGGCATTTGTGCCGGCATCGGCGCTTGGAATTATCCGATTCAAATTGCAATGTGGAAAGCCGCGCCTGCATTAGCAGCTGGCAACGCGATGATCTTTAAACCCTCAGAAGAAACGCCACTTTCGGCACTCAAACTGGCTGAACTCTTTACGCAAGCGGGCGTGCCTGATGGCGTGTTTAACGTTGTTCAAGGGGACTATCGTGTTGGGCAAATGCTCACCGCGCATCCTGAAATCGACAAAGTCTCATTTACCGGTGAGTCAGGCACGGGCAAGAAAGTGATGGCCGATAGTGCAGCGACACTCAAACCCGTCACCATGGAATTGGGGGGGAAATCGCCCTTGATTATTTTCGATGATGCCGATCTTGATGATGCTGTCTCGGCAGCAATGGTGGCAAATTTTTACACTCAAGGTGAGGTGTGTACCCATGGCACGCGAGTTTATGTTCAACGAGCGATGTACGACGCGTTTGTTGAACAGCTAAAAGAGCGCACGGAAAAGCTCATTGTCGGCGATCCAATGAACATGGAAACGCAAATTGGCTCACTGATTTCTAAATCGCATCTAGAAAAAGTACTCGGTGCTATTTCGAGTGCGAAAGAGAGTGGTGCAACGTTGCTCACTGGTGGTTTCCAAGTGACGGAAAGAGGGCTAGAGAAAGGGTGTTTTGTTGCGCCTACCGTCTTTGTCGATTGCCGCGATGAGATGCCTCATGTGCAAAATGAAATCTTTGGACCTGTCATGTCGGTGCTGGTGTTTGATGACGAAGATGAAGTCATTGCTCGCGCGAACAACACCCAATACGGCTTGGCCGCTGGGGTATTTACGCAGAATCTATCCAAAGCCCATAGAGTCATTCACCAACTGCAAGCGGGCATTTGCTGGATAAACACTTGGGGAAATTCACCCGCAGAGATGCCGGTGGGGGGCTACAAGTTGTCGGGCATTGGCCGCGAAAATGGCCAAGAGACGTTACTGCACTATACGCAGACCAAAAGCGTGTTTGTCGAACTGGGTGCGTTCGACTCCCCTTACGCTTAATCAATCAATAGTTAGGAGAAAAAGATGCAGCAACACTACGATTACATTATCGTCGGTGCGGGTTCCGCTGGCTGTGTGCTAGCGGATCGACTATCAGAGAGTGGTGATCACAGTGTTTTATTACTCGAAGCGGGCGGTTCCGACAAGAGTATTTTCATTCAAATGCCAACGGCGCTCTCTTACCCTATGAACTCAGAGAAGTACGCTTGGCAATTTGAAACCGATGCAGAAGCGGACTTAGATGGCCGCCGTTTACATTGCCCAAGAGGGAAAGTGCTCGGGGGCAGTTCCTCCATCAACGGCATGGTTTATGTTCGTGGTCACGCCTGTGATTTTGATGAATGGGAAGAGCAGGGTGCAAAAGGTTGGAATTACCAAGCGTGTCTACCGTATTTTCGCCGAGCAGAAAACTGGATTGACGGGGAAGATGAGTATCGCGGTGGCGATGGGCCATTAAGTACCTGTGCTGGCAATAAGATGACGCTGAATCCACTCTATCGCGCGTTCATTGACGCAGGTAAGGAGGCCGGATATCCAGAAACATCGGACTACAATGGCTACCAACAAGAAGGCTTTGGTCCGATGCATATGACGGTTAAAAATGGTGTGCGAGCTTCAACCTCAAACGCATACTTAAGCCGTGCCAAAAAAAGAAGCAATTTCAAACTGATCAAAGGCGTTGTGGTTCAACGTATCTTACTGGAAGAAAAGCGTGCCGTAGGGGTCGAGTTTGAACTGGCAGGCGAACTGCGTACTTGTTTTGCCAAAAATGAAGTGATTTCCAGTGCGGGTTCGATTGGTTCGGTGCAACTGTTACAGCTCTCTGGCATTGGCCCTAAAACGGTACTTGAGAAGGCGGGGGTGACGCCCGTTCACCATCTGCCAGGCGTTGGACAAAACTTACAAGACCATCTCGAAGTCTATTTCCAATACCATTGTCAAAAGCCCATCACCTTGAATGGAAAATTGGACTGGTTCAGCAAAGGGTTGATTGGAGCCGAGTGGATTTTAACGCGTAAAGGGCTTGGGGCGACCAATCACTTCGAGTCTTGCGCCTTTATTCGCTCACGTGCAGGTTTGAAATGGCCGAATATTCAGTACCACTTTTTGCCCGCGGCAATGCGTTACGATGGACAAGCCGCCTTTGATGGTCATGGCTTCCAAGTTCATGTTGGGCCAAACAAGCCTGAGAGCCGAGGCCGTGTTGAGATCGTCTCAGCCAATCCGTCGGACAAACCCAAAATTCAGTTTAACTACTTATCGACCGAGCGCGATCGTCAAGATTGGCGAGATTGTATTCGCCTTACTCGCGAAATTTTGGCGCAGCCAGCAATGGATGAGTTCCGTGGTGAAGAGATACAGCCCGGCATCAATGTCGCGACCGATGCGGAAATCGATCAATGGGTGAAAGAGAACGTCGAGAGCGCGTATCACCCTTCATGCTCATGCAAAATGGGCGCAGACGATGACCCAATGGCGGTGCTCGATGAAGAGTGTCGTGTACGAGGAATCACCAACCTGCGCGTAGTGGATTCATCCGTTTTTCCCACTATTCCTAACGGCAATCTTAATGCGCCAACCATCATGGTGGCGGAAAGAGCCGCCGATTTAATTTTGCATAAACAGCCGTTGCCTCCGCAGCGCTCAAAGGTTTGGCTAGCCCCGAGTTGGGAAACTCAGCAGCGGACTGGAGAGCCGATGAGATAAGCCACGCCAAACAGCGTGCCCTCATAAAAGTCAGTAATCATTACAAGGAAAAAACAATGTCTATGACGACAAAAACACTTTCAATCATGGCCCTGAGCGCCTTCTCGTTTACCGCCGCTGCCAACCAATGCCAAACAGTCCGTTTTGCGGATGTCGGCTGGACCGATATCACAGCAACAACCGCAGTGACTAGCCAACTGCTCAAAGGAATGGGGTATCACACCAAAACGGATCTGCTTTCTGTTCCTGTGACCTATTCGTCAATGGCCAACGGTGATGTGGATGTCTTTCTCGGAAACTGGATGCCAACCATGGAAGGGGATATCGCGAAATATCGAGATTCAGGGGAAGTGGAGACTGTCAAAGCCAATCTTGAAGGCGCTAAGTATACCTTAGCGGTACCTAAATATGTCTATGAGCAAGGCGTGCAGAGTTTTGCCGATATCAGCAAGTATGCAGATAAGTTCAAAAATCGTATCTACGGTATTGAACCCGGTAACGATGGCAACCGCCTAATTCAAAGCATGATTGACCAAAACGCCTTTGATTTAAAAGGATTCAGCTTGGTGGAATCCAGTGAAGCAGGCATGGTGTCGCAAGTGGCGAGAGCAGTGCGCCGAAACCAATGGATCGTCTATCTGGGTTGGGCTCCGCATCCAATGAATAGCAATGTAGAGATGGTGTACCTGTCGGGAGGGGATGACTTCTTTGGGCCAAACTACGGCGGCGCCAATGTCTACACCAATGTGCGAGAGGGTTATCTCTCTGCGTGTCCGAATGTGGGTCAGTTACTGCAAAACCTAACGTTCAGCTTAGAGATGGAAAACCAGCTCATGGAAGCGATTCTCAACCAAAAAGAGAAACCTGCCAAAGCAGCGTTGAACTGGCTAAAACAACATCCTGAGCAGATAAAAACGTGGCTTGAAGGCGTAAAAACGCTCGAGGGCAAACCGGCAGCTCAAGCCGTGATTGACTACGTAAACACACAAGCTTAAGAGATAAAGACAGGCGGGCAATCGACAGCCCGCCCAACAAAACAAAGGCAATACAGTGAACTTTATAACTGAAAACAAACTCCCGTTCGGTGAGTGG